>JAKSJM010000013.1 GCA_024398075.1 Bacteroidales bacterium
GAGCAGCCCTCAGAACAAACAGCTTCATCTCTGCAGCTTCATTCCAGGAGACCACCAAGGTACTCTCAGAGGCAGCTATCAGAGCAAGAGTTGACCACCTCGAGGGTCTTAAGGAGAACGTCATCTGTGGACACCTCATTCCTGCTGGAACAGGTCTCTCAGACTACCAGGACATCATCGTCGGAAGAAACGACGATCTGGTTCAGGAGCTCAACGAACTCTAGTAGAATCAAATATTTTGAGAAGGGTGACCGTTTGGCCACCCTTTTCTTTTATCCACCATCTCGTAATATAAAGAAGAATTGTTATATTTACGAGTTAAAAAGAAAAGAGAAAATACTAGATATGAGAGACATTAGACTTACAAATACCCTCACACATCAGAAGGAGCTTTTCAAGCCCGTTCATGAGGGACATGTCGGAATGTACGTTTGCGGTCCTACCGTGTATGGCGATGCACATCTCGGACACGCTAGACCAGGAGTTACATACGATGTTTTATACAGGCTTTTCAAGCACCTTGGATACAAGGTGCGCTATGTCAGAAACATCACGGATGTAGGTCACCTCGAGCATGATGCGGACGAAGGAGAGGATAAGATCGCAAAGAAGGCACGCCTCGAGCAGCTTGAGCCTATGGAGGTAGTGCAGACTTATACATTGAGATATCACGAAGCTATGCGAATGCTCAATGTAGCACCTCCTTCTATCGAGCCACGCGCCAGTGGTCATATCGTCGAGCAGATCGAGGCTGTAAAGAAGATCCTCGAGTCAGGATACGCCTATGAGTCAAATGGTTCCATCTACTTCGACGTACAAAAGTATAATCAGGACCACCATTACGGAATCCTCTCTGGTCGTACGCTTGACGATACACTTGAAGGAACGAGAGCATTGGACGGACAGAATGACAAGAGAGCACCATACGACTTCGCCATCTGGAAGAAGGCTGAGCCACAGCATATCATGAGATGGCCTTCACCTTGGGGTGCAGGCTTCCCTGGCTGGCACCTCGAGTGCTCGGTGATGGGTGAGAAATATCTCGGTCACGAGTTCGACATCCATGGTGGCGGAATGGATCTCATGTTCCCTCACCACGAGTGTGAGATCGCTCAGAATGTGGCATCTCGTGGAACCCAGGGCGTACATTACTGGGTTCACAATAACATGATCACCATCAATGGCCAGAAGATGGGCAAGTCCCTCGGAAACTTCATCACTCTGCCTCAGCTTTTCGCGGGCGAGCATGAGAAGCTCGAACAGGCTTATAGCCCTATGACCATCAGATTCTTCATCCTCCAGGCACATTATCGTGGCACATTGGACTTCTCAAATGAGGCCCTGCAGGCTGCTGAGAAGGGTTTGAAGAGGATTCTGCAGGCAGCGAAGGACCTTCGCGCCCTCGCGGCTGCAGCTGGCGTCACCTCACCTGTCAAGGGTACTGAGGGACGCCCTGCGAATGCATTGAAATATGGCGAGTTCATCGACGATATCGCTCCTGACACATGCCCAGCCACCACAGCGGAGATCAAGGCCATCTTCGATGGCGTATACGACGCTATGTGCGACGACATGAACACCCCTATCGCATTGTCCCAGTTCTTCGACGCTGTACGCATCATCAACACCGCGAAGGAGAAGAAGATGACCCTCTCCAAGGGCGACTACGAGACCCTCGTACGTCTTTTCGACGACATCCTCTTCGGAGTGCTCGGTCTGCGTGATGACGAAGGCGAGAGCGGCCGCTCAGGCAAGGCCATCGCCGGCCTCATGAACATCGTCCTCGAGTCGCGCGCGAAGGCTAAGGCAGCCAAGGATTGGACTACATCAGACCACATCCGCGACACCCTGAAGGAGCTTGGAATCGCTGTCAAGGACACCAAGGACGGTGTGGAGTGGACACTTGAATAGGCCAATGATGAAGTTCGTCAGCTGGAATGTAAACGGCCTCAGGGCGGTCTGTGGCAAGGGTTTCGCCGAGATTTTCGACAGCCTTGACGCCGATTTCGTGTGCCTTCAGGAGACTAAGCTCCAGGAGGGCCAGATAGACCTTGAATTCCTCGGCTACAGTTCCTACTGGAACTATGCCGAGAAGAAGGGCTACTCCGGCACCGCCATCTACACACGCCATACTCCCCTCTCAGTGAGCTACGGCATTGGCGTAGAAGAGCACGACCACGAGGGTCGCGCGGTCACACTCGAGATGGAGGATTTCTACCTGGTATGCGTCTACGTACCGAACTCACAGGATGGCCTCAAGCGCCTCGACTATCGTATGAGCTGGGAGGACGCCTTCAGGGATTACCTGGTGGAATTGGCACAGAAAAAGGGAGTCATCGTGTGTGGCGACATGAATGTGGCGCACAATGAAATAGACCTCAAAAATCCAGCTACAAACCACTTCAACGCAGGTTTCTCCAACGAGGAAAGAGGCAAGATGACAGAACTCCTCGGAGCCGGTTTCATCGACACTTGGAGATTCCAGCACCCAGAAGAAGTCAAGTACTCGTGGTGGTCTTACAGGATGAAGGCCCGTGAGAGGAACGTAGGGTGGCGCATTGACTACTTCCTCGCAAGCGAGAGCCTGCGTGAACGCATCGAGTCCACCGAGATTCACGACGAAATCTTCGGATCAGACCACTGTCCAGTGGAGCTCGTCATAAAGCAATAACCTGAAAGCGAGGCCTACGCCTGAAGTTGGCGAGCCTAGGGTTGGCTGTAGAAAAACTACTTCCCGGTGCGCCTGAGGTGGTAGGCGATGTAGCACGCGAGGCCAGAAAGGAGCATCGTGACTGCCTGGGCCTCGTGCGCGAGCGTCGCGAAGAGGATGCCCGACTCCCAAGGAAGGGCATACAGCGAGGCGATCGCGGTGGCCACGATGAAGTGGTATGCGCCGAATCCGCCTGGCACTGGTACCACTGAAGCAATGCTACCGGCAGCCATGAGGAAGACAGCGTCGAGCGCGCCCAGTTCTGCGAAGCCTGGCAGGGCGCGGATGAAGCAGAAGCTCTGAAGGCAGTATGCTGCCCAGATGAAGACGGTGTAGAGTATGAAGATTCCGGCGTGCTCAAGGCGAAGTCCTGTCCGGACGCCCTCCCAGAGTCCATTGACCACACCCCATACTTTGGCGCACAGGCTGTTTCTGTCCTTGAAATGCACAAGGCCCCAGAGGCATGCACATCCCATTATCACGAGTGCACCTATCATCCATCCCATACCCACATTCAGGCGTGACGATGCCGGAATAAGTATCCTCTCATACATGAAGGTGCCGAAGACGTCCCACTTGAAGACGGTAAGACCCACGAGGATAAGAAAGAGGCTGAGAAGGTCCCACATGCGCTCGACGACTATGGTGCCCAGCACCTTGTCGTAGCTCGCTCTCTCGCTCACCAGAAGCCCGCAGCGCACAAACTCGCCCGCACCTGGTATGCCACAATTTGCAGCATTGCCAATGCATACGGCATCGAAAATAGTCGAGAACCTAGCATCGCGGTCCAATGGTCTCACGAGTATGGCCCACCTGAAAGCCCTGAGCAAGAAAGCAAGCAGTCCACAGGCCATCCCTGCCAGTACCCAAGCCCAGCGACAACTGCCAAGTCCTCCCCAGAAAGCACTCCAGTCGACTCCCCTGAATGCGAAGAACAGCAGCACCAAGGCGAGTGCCACTGAGAGGGAAAACTTCAGTATTTTGGATACTTTCTTGTTCATCATCGCAAATTTAGGCATTTTTAGAAGTTTTTTGTTTAAATTTGCTTTTTAGTATAACTAAATTGGGTATGAAATCTATTCTTGGCATCGGAAACGCATTGACCGACATCCTCGCAGTCCTTCCTGACGACACCCTTCTGAAGACCTATCACCTTCCAAAGGGCAGCATGCAGCACGTCGACATGGAGACTGGCGACAAGATTTGGGCTGCGCTTAAACCATTGGGCGTCAAGTATGTAGCTGGTGGTTCGGCAGCGAACACCATCACATGCACCGCGATTTTCGGCATGCCATCCAGCTTCATTGGAAAGATAGGCGACGACGAGCTTGGCCTGCTATTCAAGAGCGACCAGGAGCAGTACGGAGTGAAGACCACCCTGCTGAAGAGCGAGCACTCTTCCGGCAGATCCATGGTGTTCGTGAGCGGAGGAAACGCAGAGCGCACCTTCGCGGTGTATCTCGGAGCGGCGCTCGACCTCGTGCCTGAAGACCTGAAGGCCGAGTACTTCGAGGGCCACGACTACTTCCACATCGAGGGCTACCTCGTGCAGAACCAGGCACTCATCCGCCGCGCCGTCGAGCTCGCTCACGACGCAGGATGCATCATCTCCCTCGACATGGCATCGTACAATGTAGTCGAGTCAAACGAGGCCTTCCTCCATGACATCGTGGAGAAGTACGTGGACATCGTCTTTGCAAATGAGACTGAAGCCAAGGCATTCACCAAGATAGAGAACCCTGTGCTCGCGCTCGACGAGATCTCGCGCCACTGCAAGATAGCCGTGGTGAAGGTCGGAAAGGACGGAAGCTGGGTAAAGGCGGGCGAGGAGAAGCATTACATCCCTGTTTGGCCAGCTGCCACCATCGACGCCACCGGCGCCGGCGACACATACGCTGCCGGCTTCCTCTATGGCCACTCCCTCGGCATGCCTCTGAAGGTGTGCGGCGAGATTGGCTCGATCATTGCGGCCAAGGTAGTCGAAGTGATCGGCACAAAGATCGACATCCCTCGCTGGAAGGCAGCGAAGCAGGAAATCCGCGAGCTCATTGTGGCAAACGGAGGCAAACTAGACTAAAGAAAGTGTAAGCATATGGCTGTAAAAGACGCTATCCAGAGAATGTTCCAGAGAAGGACCCTTGCGAAGAACGGAAGCAAGGTTCCTACGCACATCGTACCTCTGAGGGACATCCACACCGCAGTAGCATTCATCGACGTGGAAGACACGTCGTTCGACCAGTGCAAGGCTGCTCTCCTCACATTCTTCAGGGAGAACAACATACATGCGGAGATATTCTTCTTCGATTTCAGAAAGATAGGCAAGAATGAGCTGCTCATCACGAGCATAAACACCACCATACTGAAGAAGGACCTGAACTGGTTCGGCAAGCCTTCAAAGGAAAAGATCGGCGTCATGCTCGACAGGCGACCTGACCTGTTCATCTCGCTTGTGAACTCTACAGACTTCACCATCGAGTACATGGCAAACTGCAGCGAGGCTCGCTTCAAGATAGGCCGCAAGCAGCTTCCTGGCAATGTCTTCGACATCGTCGTGGCTGGCACCGAGAACTCATCGCAGTACGAGGTATTCCTGTCGCTCAGGAACCTTCTCAGGCAGATGCAGTAGAAGATGAAGAAATTTTGGAAAGACATAGTAGTGGGAATCAAAGGATTCCTCATGGGGGCCGCGAATGTGGTCCCTGGTGTTTCTGGTGGCACCATGGCCCTTATCACGGGTATTTATGAAGAGATCATTGGGGCACTGAACTCCGTTATGGAACCAGCGACCTGGAAGGCGCTCCTCCATGGCAAGTTCAAGGAGTTCTGGAAGGCCATCCATGGCAGATTCCTCATCGCCCTGGTGATAGGAGTCGCTGCCAGCATCTTCTCCCTGGCGAAGCTCATCGAGACTCAGCTTGCCTACCACCCCATCCAGGTGTGGGCATTCTTCTTCGGACTCATCGTCGCATCGGCGGTGGTCATGTTCATTGGCATAAAGGACTGGAAGCTGCGCGACATCCTCATGGTCATCATAGGTCTTGCGCTGGGAGTGGCCGTATGCACCCTCTCCCCTACAGAAACGCCTGACGATCTGTGGTTTATCTTTATCTGCGGCGCTATTTCGATCTGCACAATGATCCTGCCCGGCATCTCCGGCAGCTTCATCCTGGTGATAATGTCCAAGTACGACTACATCATGTCCGCCATCAGTGAGCTGAACATCCCGGTACTCGTGGTGTTCGCGCTTGGCTGCGCCGTCGGAATTCTCTCCTTCGCGAAATTCCTGCACTGGCTGCTCGCCCGCTGGCAGAAGCAGACCATGCTCGTGCTTCTAGGCTTCGTCCTTGGCTCGCTTGTGAAAGTATGGCCTTGGGCAAATACAGAGGCCATCTTTCAGGCACAGCTCCTCAGGGGTGATCACGCCGACCTCATAGACATGCAGATTCCTTCTGCCATCATCTGGTGCCTTCTCGGCATCGGCATCATAGCTGTGATAGAGAGAATTTCTAAAAAGAAGCATGCATAGGCTTCGCTGATATAACATTTTTAAATTAAAATTTTAATACATAGCCAGCTGATTATCAGGTCAGTTGGCATTTTTTCTTTAAAAAACTGACCCGAAATCATTGACTTTGTATTTCATTTTATTTACATTTGTAAAAGTTAGTAGTGGTGATTTGCCTTACTTTACCAGGTAATCATCTATTTATCATTTATTTATTAAAATCTTAGGCCATGAAAAAAGCTAAATTACTTTTCATTTTGGCCGGTATTCTTTTGACCATGCTGCCTGCATTCGCGCAGCAGACAGTCAAAGGTATCGTCATTGCTGAAGAAGACGGACTTCCTATTCCGGGAGCATCTGTCTTCGTAAAGGGCAGCACTAAGATCGGTACTGTTACCGATATAGATGGAAACTTCTCGCTTTCCGTTCCTAGTTCTGCCAAGACTTTGGTTGTTTCATACCTCGGTATGCTCGACCAGGAAGTCGCAGTAGCACCAAACATCAAAGTCACGCTCAAAAACGACTCCGAAATGCTCGAGCAGGTAGTCGTGACCGGTATGCAGAAGATGGACAAGCGCCTCTTCACCGGTTCAACCACACGAGTTCAGGCAGAGGACGCTAAGCTTAGCGGTATAGCCGACATCTCACGCTCCCTCGAAGGACGTGCAGCCGGAGTCTCAGTCCAGAACGTATCAGGTACTTTCGGTACCGCGCCAAAGATCCGCGTCCGCGGTGCTACCTCCATCTACGGTAGCTCCAAGCCATTGTGGGTTGTAGACGGCGTCATCATGGAGGATGTAGTGGACGTCAGCGCTGATGAGCTTTCATCAGGAGACGTCAACACCCTGCTCTCATCTGCTATCGCAGGTCTTAACTCAGACGATATCGAGAGCTTCCAGATCCTCAAGGACGGTTCAGCGACCTCTATCTACGGTGCACGTGCGATGGCCGGCGTCATCGTCATCACCACCAAGAAGGGTGCCGCAGGACAGAGCCGCATCAGTTATACCGGTGAGTACACATACCGTCTCAAGCCTTCTTATAACACCTTCAACATCATGAACTCACAGGACCAGATGTCCATCTATCAGGAGCTTCAGCAGAAGGGTTATCTGAACTACGCAGAGACTTCAAATGCCGCCGACAGCGGTATCTTCGGTAAGATGTACGATCTCCTCTCGACTTACAACCCTACCACTGGCCAGTTCGCACTTGCAAACACTCCAGAGGCTAGAGCAGCATACCTTCGCGAGGCCGAGTTCAGAAACACCGATTGGTTCGACCTCCTTTTCACAAACAGCATCCAGCATAATCACTCAGTGTCTATTTCTTCTGGAAATGACAAATCTCACTACTACGCTTCATTGAGTGCCATGCAGGATGATGGTTGGACCCTCCAGAGTGGAGTACAGCGTTTCACCGCAAACCTCAACACTACTTACAACATCTCAAAGAAACTCTCTGTAAACCTCGTTTCAAATGCTTCATATCGTAAGCAGCAGGCTCCAGGTACTCTTTCTTCTGACATCGATGCTGTATCCGGAGAGGTCAAGCGTGATTTCGATATCAACCCTTACTCTTACGCATTGAACACCTCACGTGCTCTCGACCCTAACGAGACCTACAGACGTAACTATGCTCCATTCAACATCTTCAAGGAGCTTGACAATAACTATATCGACCTGTCAGTCTCAGACTTCCGTCTCCACACCGAGGTCTCATACAAGCCTGTCTCTAAGCTCGAGTTCAAGGTTCTCGGTGCTGTAAAGCACTCAGCTACCTCGCAGGAGCACTACATCCTTGATGAGTCAAACCAGGCTATGGCATACAGAGAGATGGGTACCTCTACCATCAGAAAGAATAACTCATTCCTCTACACAAACCCTGATGACATCTACGCTCTCCCTATCACAGTACTCCCTTACGGAGGTATATATGAGCGTCAGGACAACGCCATCACAGGATGGGATTTCCGTTCTACCGTAAACTACTCAAACACATTCGCAAAGAACCACATCGTGAACCTTTATGGTGGTATGGAGGCAAACTCAAATGACCGCCACTCTTCATGGTTCAGAGGTTGGGGTATGCAGTACTCAATGGGTGAGACCCCTAGCTACGCATACGAAGTGTTCAAGAAGGGCGCAGAGGAGAACTCTGAGTACTATAACATCGGCAACAGACACGTACGCAGCGCCGCATTCTTCGGAAACGGAACATACTCATACAAGGGTCGTTACACCCTCAACGGAACCATTCGTTATGAGGGTACAAACAAGCTCGGAAAGAGCCGTTCAGCACGCTGGCTTCCTACATGGAACGTCGCTGGAGCATGGAACGTACACGAGGAGGACTGGTTCGATAACCTTCCTTTCGTATCACACCTCTCACTCAAGGCATCTTACTCTCTTACCGCTGACCGTGGACCTTCAAGCGTTACCAACTCATTCGTAGTCATCCGCGCGGACAACCCATGGCGTCCATTCACTTCAGTGAAAGAGAGCCAGCTCTACATCTCTTCTCTTGCAAACTCAGAGCTTACATACGAGAAGAAGCATGAGCTTAACATCGGTATGGACCTCGGTCTGTTCGATAACAGGATCAACATCGAGGCTGACTGGTACAAGCGTAACAACTTCGACCTCATCGGTGTGGCAAATACAGCCGGCGTCGGTGGAGAGGTTCGCAAGTACGGTAACATTGCCTCTATGGAGTCTGATGGTGTCGAGCTCACCCTCTCTACCACAAACGTGAAGACCAAGGACTTCTCTTGGACCACAAACTTCATCTACTCTCACACTCACAACGTCGTTACAAACCTTAAGACCAGCAAGAGAGTTATCGACCTCGTATCAGGAAATGGTTTCGCTCAGGAGGGTTATCCTGTACGTGCCATCTTCTCTATTCCATTCAGAGGTCTTAATGAAGAGGGTCTTCCTACCTTCCTCGATCAGGATGGAAACGTCACTACCACAGGTATCTACTTCCAGACTTCAGAGCCTGAGAAGCTCGGATTCCTCGAGTACTCTGGTAACGCAGACCCTACCGACGTAGGTTCATTCGGTAACATCTTCAAGTATAAGGGCCTTACCCTCAACGTATTCCTTACCTACTCATTCGGAAACGTTGTTCGTCTCGACCGCGTATTCAGAAGATCTTACACTGATCTTTCGTCTATGCCTAAGGAGTTCAAGAACCGCTGGACAGTATCAGGAGATGAGAACATAACTACCATCCCTGTCATTGCCAGCAAGACTCAGAACCACAACGACACCCACCTTGCTTACGCATACAACGCATACAACTACTCTACCGAGCGTATCGCGAAGGGTGACTTCATCCGTCTTAAGGAGATCTCTGTAAACTATGCACTTCCTAAGTCATGGAACGAGGCCCTCAAGCTCAAGGATGCATCCATCAAGCTCCAGGCTACCAACCTCTTCCTCCTCTATGCAGACAAGAAGTTGAATGGTCAGGATCCTGAGTTCTTCAACACCGGTGGTGTGGCTGTGCCTGTACCTAAGCAGTTCACTCTTACACTCAAACTTGGCCTCTAATAAGCACGCAATATGAAAAAGATATATTTAATAGCATTCAGCGCACTTGCAATGATGCTCACAGCATCATGCGACAAGTTCCTTGACGTGATGCCTGATAACAGAGCCGAGATCGACAGCGAGCAGAAGATCCAGAGCCTTCTCTCTTCTGCATACCCTGATCACGACTATATCATGGTCACAGAGTTGATGAGCGATAACTACGATAAGTTCAACAACACCTACGTAAACAGCCAGTTCTTCGAGCAGGTATGGCACTGGGAGGATATCACCGAGTCAAATAACGAGTCTCCTGAGAACATCTGGAGTGCTTGCTACGGTGCAATCTCATCTGCAAACCATGCCCTCGAGGCCATCGAGCAGCTCGTTGAGAACAACGGTGGCGAGTGGACAGCCTCACTCAGGCAGGAGAAGGCAGAGGCACTCATCTGCCGTGCTTATGCGCACTTCATCCTCGTCAATGTATTCAGCCTTAACTATAACAAGACTACAAGCTCTAAGGACCTCGGTATCACCTACATGGAGGCACCTGAGACTACTCTTGCACCTCAGTACACCCGTGGTACTGTCGCAGAGGTATACGAGAAGATCGAGAAAGACCTTCAGGAAGGTCTCCCATACATCAGCGACTCTTACTACAAGGTCCCTAAGTATCACTTCAACCCTAAGGCAGCCTACGCATTTGCGGCTCGTTTCTATCTCTACTATGAGAAGTGGGATGAGGCTATCAAGTATGCAGACATGTGCCTCGGTGCTACTCCAAAGACCATGCTTCGCGACTATGTAGAGCTTTCTGCAAACAGCACATCAGCTGCCGCAGCCGGCAACATCTACATCGGCGCTGAGTCAAATGCAAACCTTCTTCTTCTCACAGCTTACTCGTACATCGGTACTTCATTCGGAGCGTACACCACAAACAAGAAGTTCGCTCACGGAAACTATGTATCACAGCACGAGACCGCGAAGGCAGACAACGTATGGGGTGAGGCTACAAACATGTATTGCCCTATGAAGTCATACTCTGGAACCAACCGTGAGTATGTGATCTTCTGGAGACTTCCTTACCTGTTCGAGTACACAGACCCTATCGCAGGTACTGGTTACCAGCGTACTGTATACCCTGCATTCACTTCTGACGAGTGTCTCCTCAACAGAGCTGAGGCTTACATCCTCAAGAAGGATTATGACAAGGCACTTGAGGACATGAACCTCTGGGTTGAGAACCAGATGAAGGTCGGAGTGACCCTCACCACTGATAACATCCAGGAGTGGTATAACTCAAAGAACTACTCATACTCAGATGCAGAGGGCATGGAGTCTACTCTCAAGAAGCACCTCAACCCAGCATTCGCCATCGACGAAGAGGGTTCAGTACAGGAGACAATGCTCCAGTGCGTACTCGCTATGCGTCGTATAGAGACTATGCCTCAGGGAATCAGATGGTTTGACGTGAAGAGATACGGCATCGAGATCATCCGTCGCCAGATGGACGCATCAGGTATGCCTGCACAGCTCATCGACGTCCTCAAGAAGGACGACCCTCGCCGTGCTATCCAGCTCCCTTCACGAGTAATCTCAGCCGGTATGCAGCCTAATCCTCGTAACAAATAAAAGGCAGAGAACATGAAAAAGACATTCATTACAATTATCATAGCGATGGCTTCGGCTCTTGCGTTCTCTTCTTGTAGAAGTCAGGAGGAACTCAACCCAGAGTCCATCATCACAGTGGACAAGGTGCAGTATACACCTTTCGACCTGTGGCTTCAGAAGAACTATGTAGATACATATAATATTCAGTTCAAGTATCGTTACGAGACCATTGAGGCTGACTATAACTACTACACAGTTCCTGCTAACTACCAGAACTCAATCATCCTTGCTCACCTCGTGAAGTACCTCTGTCTGGAGGCTTACGACGCAGCAGGTGGCATCGAGTTCACCCGCGCAAACTTCCCTAAGCTCATCTTCTGCATCGGCGATTATGAGTACAAGAACAACGGTACCATCGTGCTCGGTACAGCAGAAGGCGGTCGCAAGATCCTCCTTACAGGCGTGAACTACCTCACCCAGTATGTAAAGAATGCTGATCAGCTGAACCACTTCTACTTCAAGACCATGCACCATGAGTTCACCCATATCCTCAACCAGACCAAGGATATGCCTACCTCATACCAGTTCGTCACCCCTGCTGACTATGTAGCAGACGAGTGGAACAGTGCTCCTTTCAATGTATCATCTGCAGAAGATGGCACCGGTTACCTCCAGAAGGGTTTCATAAGTGCTTACTCTCAGAACGCTTACACTGAGGACTTCGCTGAGATTCTCTCTATGTATGTATGCTACCCTGACTCGCAGTGGAACGCATGGCTCCAGGAGGCAGACTCTTATGACTGCCATGGTTCAGAGCTCATCAGCGCCAAGCTTGATCTCGTGAAGACATACATGAAGGATTCATGGGGCATTGACCTTGACAGACTTCACAGAACAGTTCAGGATCGCCTTGGTAAGATTGCCGGAGGACAGATCGATCTTACAAACATTGACATAAACTAAACAGATATGAAAAGAATCATCAAATACGCTCTCATCGCAGCAGCTGCCCTGAGCATGCAGTCTTGTCTTTTCGAGCAGAAGGACCTCTTCGAGGAGTCATCTTCTGTACGTCTGGATAAGCTTATGGAAAGCGCAAAGGCTACCCTCATCGGTTCACAGGATGGCTGGCTTTTGGAGATGTATCCAGAAGGCAGCCAGAGATATGGTGGCTACGCATTCATCATGAAGTTCGACGCTGACCAGCAGGTCACCGTCTACTCTGAGATCGCAAGCAAGTTCAATGTACCAGCTACCAGCCTTTACAAGCTTTCAAGCGAGGACGGTGCATGCCTTACATTTGACACATACAACGAGTACATTCACTTCTTCTCTACACCTAATTCTTCTAGATATCAGGCTTACGAGGGAGAGTTTGAGTTCATCGTATGCGACGTGAAGAGCGACCTCATCACCCTTCGCGGTACCAAGACCCTGAACACCATGTACATGCGCAAGTTCAGCGGCGACCCTGTAGCTTACCTCGAGTCCGTAGCAGCAGAGGAGGAGGCAATCCTCGTATCTGGCTTCAAGGGCAATGTAGGTGGCAAGGAGATTGTCGGCGACATCGACATCGACAACCGTCAGGTGACTGTCACAAGCGGCGACCAGACCTACGAGACTGCATACGCTATCGTCCCTGGTGGTATCCGTTTCTACGAGCCAGCTGCTGACATCAATGCCATCAGCATTGACATTGACGGAAACATTGCCATCACTGATGGTGCATCTGTAGGCACTGCTCTCCAGGCAGTTTACCCAGAAGGCTATAGAAAGTATAACGAGTTCAACGGTAAGTATGAGTTCACCTTCTGGTACAGCGCTACCGCTTCTGGCGCATTCCCTTGCCGCCTTACCGCTGTCGGCGACGGCACCACCTATCGCATGACTGGTGTAGCTGGTTGGAATGCTGATGGCAACTATGATGAGACAAATGACGTTTATGACGTCATCCTCACCTACAGCAAGAGCAAGGGTAACCTCTCCATGCTCCTTCAGAACCTCACCAAGAACGGCGAGCCTGTGATGTACAATAACAGATACGTAGGTATCACCCCTCTCCAGGCTACTAAGGATGGCGCAACCTCTGGTTACCTTTCATTTGAGTCCAATGCTGGTGTCATGACTGTATGGAACGGCGACGAGACCAACCCAGAGTATGTCTTGAAGAACAATGGTTCTGTAGCAGGACGTAACTTCGACGCATTCTGGGTATGTACATACTCAGGCCCTACCCAGACTTCTGCGACCCGTTCATCAGGTAGCTCACTTCCTGTAAACTACAAGTTCTTCGGTAAGACCCATCTTGTATGGAAACCTTCACTCCTCAAAAAAATCGGTGACTAATGAAAAGGATATTATACTTCGCAGCTGCGGCGCTCATGCTCGCAGCCTGCAACCAGAAGGAGCCCGTAGCGACTCCAGATCCTGTACAGATTTCTGTAGTCAAGTCTGACGTTATCTTTGACGCCCTCGGTGGTACTGGAAAGATCACCGTAAGTGCCAAGGGTTCAGTGAAGGCTACCAGCGCATCTGACTGGTGCCAGGTATCTGTATCCGGTAGCGACATCAACGTTACTGCCGCGCAGAACGACGGTCTCGACGGAAGAGCCTCAAGAATCACTCTTGAGTGCAACGGAGAGTCAATCTACCTTACAGCACAGCAGACCGGTATGATCTACACATTCTCAAACGCCAACTACCTCGTAGAGATGGCCGGCGGTGAAATCAAGGTCATGGGTGAAAGCACCTTCGCTGTAAGCGCAGAGTCAAAGGTGGACTGGATCAGTGCTTCTGAGATTGATGGTGGATACCTTCTCACTATCCCATTCAATGACTCTGGTGATTCCAGAGAGGGAACATTTGTCATCACTTGCGGTGACATCCAGACCGTATACACTATCAAGCAGAAGTTCGAAAGAAACTTCACCGGCACCTACGAGATGGTTTACTACACCTCAAAGGAGAAGACCACCGAAAAAGTCTTGGAAGTAACTCTCACACAGGATTCTTCTGACGAAAATGTTTACTGGCTTGGAGGTATCGTCAATGGAGCGGATATCAAGATGACTTACAACCCATCGACTGAGCAGATTGTCATCAAGAACGGCTACTATGTAGGACCTTACTCGGAGACAGAGTGGATGTACATCTGTGTCAACTACACCACCGACACATTCTCATCTAACTACTACTCAATATCTACAGATGCAAAATACGACATCTACTTCAGTTACAAGATGGTAGGTGGCAAGTATGTAATCGACCTATATAATTCTGCACCGCTCTTCAATGCGGCACGAGTTTCTACGGGATTCGCATTCTACTCATTTACCACAGACGCGAGCGTTGCACTTGCTACCGCAAACAGAAAGTCAACACTCCTCACCATCTCATTCCCTACCCTCACTCAGAAATAATCTGAAAATGAAATAATGTTATGAACCCTGGGCTTACGCTCAGGGTTCTTTCTTTCACTTTCAAAAAGAATTATTTGAATTTCCAGATAAATGTTCTATCTTTGCAATCTCTAACGACGCTTCATCGTCGCAGTGAGGGAATGGTTCCGTAGCTCAGCTGGATAGAGCAACAGCCTTCTAAGCTGTGGGTCGCGCGTTCGAATCGCGCCGGAATCACGCTTCCAAAAGGGTAATCACTTGATCATATCAGTGGTTACCCTTTGCTTTTTCTGTTTAATTCCCTACATTTGCGAGACACATACATGGCATTATCCACATGCGCTCCATTCTTCCGATATTCATGATATCATTCTTCATCTCATGCAGCCCACAGAGACTACAGATTGAGGATATCACAGTACGTTATCCAGAGTCAATACCTCAAGAAGGAACCACGCTCTCGATAATATACAAGTACGCAAAAACAAAGTTTGATCAACAAGGACAGTTCCAAATTTTTCAATATAGGCTTTTACTTGGAGATGAAGTGTACTCCCACGAATATATCTGCCACGGAACATCGATTCCAGAGACCCTGGAACTAGATGTCATTGTTCCCGAGAATGACTCTCACGACGAAAGGCGTGTCATGATAGAAGTATCAACAGGTGGGTTCCTGAACTTCCATTCAATGCTGGAAGATTACGATGGGGCTAGTTTCACCAAATGGGAACGAGTATATGACGGCTCACAAAAGTGTTTGAACAGAGACCAAGAAACCAAATATTGTGGTATCAAAGACCAGGATTTAATGATACTATACGGAAAAGACACTCTGTTTGTAGACCTTGAGAACAATGGCACTGCTCAAGCCTTAAGGCGCATTTTGTCAAACACCGCCATGTCATTTCGATGCCTCCCAAGACAATTCAATAATGGTTCTACGCTCACCTTGATACCTCAAGGAAACGACAAATTCTATCTTCCTGCCAATCACATAGATTATTACACCTCAACAGACGACACAGACAATGATCTGTATATCATCAACGGGCAGCTTTGCTTTAGCAAACAGCATGACATTAACCTATGGTGCTCCACTCCTGTAGGGCGTACCGTTAATGGAAAAGATATACTAAGTTCAATAGAGGGTATAAGCAGTTCAAGTCTGAATGACGAGACAATGCCGACTATTTCATTATCGCTTTTCAGTTTACAATAGATACGACTGACAACTCTATAATCATGAAACGCATATTCTTCATTCTTATCTGTGCGGTCTTGGTAGCCGGATGTGACAAGTATCTGAGTCCTGCAGATATACATTTTTTAGTACAGAACAGCATGAATTGTGAAAAGAGTATATCATATATCTTCGAAGGGGAATATGTATCCAGAAATGATGATGCTGAAGATCTTCACACGGAGTCTATCAGCATTAACAGCTCGACTACAATTGACGCGAATGCATCCTCTGAACTACTAGTCCTTACTAATCCAAAGTTTTATTTGGGAGGCGACTACAAGACAGACTTTTTTATATTCTTAAGCAAAGCAACTATTTCGATTCACGATTCTGAAATCTCATATGACTTACAGCAAATTAAAGATGCGTCCAAGTGTATTGTTAGCGAACCTATTAATGGGAAAAAGAGAGTCGATATCATCTTTATATTATAGCATTCCCATGAAACGAACAATCATACTTACCTATCTCATTATGACTATGTGCGCGTGTACAGCAAAGATTGGTATAGAATCAATCGTGATGGATGAGCCAGAGTCTATTCCACAAGGCGGAACTACACTGACACTTTCATGTAAGTACGCAAGAACCAAGTTTAGACACCCATCAAACACACAGATGTTCAAGTATAGGATGCTGATTGATGGCGTTCAGAATTCTCTTGAGTTATTACCGTGTGCAGTCCATGAAGCGTCTAGACTTTCATTTAATGTATCCGTGCCATCTAATGACTCGTACGAAACACGCAGAATCCAAATAGAATACTCAATTGGTGGATTTGGCATGGATGGAAGGTATTATGGAAATGACTATACAGAATGGGACATTCTATACACCGGAATCCAAACTGGACTTGCCCCTGGAGTCGAAAGGAGTTTTCCTGATATTGAAGACAAAGACATGGTGATCACGATAGGAAGCGACACCATAGTCGTGAAGTTAGGTAAAAATGGAACCTGCGACTCATTAAGGAGACTGATTTACAAAAATAGTGTAGACTGCATTCTAACTCCTACTCAGGCTCCTATTCAACACTACGGAACAAAAAGTGTCAGACTTGGGATTAGCGGATACAGGTTATGGCCATCTTTCCCACCAAATCATTACGAAGCCTTTGACTATATCAACGCAGACTATGATCTGTATTATTACGGCGGGGGTCTATTATTCTGCAAACACGATGGCATGGACAATTATTGCAAGACCTATATCGGCCACCCTATCCAAGGGAAAGAATTAATATCGTCACTAGAGTCAAACGCGGCATGTACAGTCTCATTGGCGCAATAGGCGCCCTATTTGACTGCAGAGAGGAACTCAGCCTGAGCGGCGCTGAGGAGCTCCATGAAGAGCGGCTCTGCGACCATGCGGGCGAAGGCCGCACTGGCAGCTAGACAAGCCGCATCGATGTCACTCTGATAGTGAAAACCGGCAATGATGCGGCTCTCGGCCATGTCAAGGCCGGTTTTCAAGATCTCATCCTGGTGCTCTGGATCAACTGCAGTGAGAGCCAGTGCCAGCACCCACGCGCGCACAGTGTGACCTGATGGGTATGACGTGTAGTCTGTAGGCCCTTCATCCTCTGGAATAGGTGTAGGCTCGCCGAACTGCTGATATGGGCGCACACGTGCATAGTGGTCCTTGGCCTCGATTATGGAGTTTCTGGCGCACTTATACACGCTATAGATATAGCTTGAAAGGGCTGGGTAGGTATCCACAGTCATCTCCCTATGCATTGCCTTGCCGAAGCGCTCCAGATAGAACTCCACGCTCAGCTGCGCATCCTCGACTGCCTGCTCTCCCCTCTCCGTATCACGGAGTTTCTTGGTGTCATAGTACCTGAACATATCAGCATAAAAGGCAGCAGAGCCTACCTCTGGAGGGCCTGGAAGGAAATTCACGCCATTCGGCATGTCCTCTGTCTTCACAATCTCATGAAGAACGGCCTGTGCGGATAGTGAAAGCGATGCCAGGAGCATCGAAGCAAATACTAGACAAATCTTTTTCATATAGCGTTATTTTCTTTTTCCGAACTGGAGCGGGCGAAGCGCATTCAGAAGGTCTTCGCCGCGCAGGTTTCTGCCAATGATCATGCCCGTGGAGCAGTCAATCAGCACATTGACAGGAAGAGCATCTACCACATAGTCCCTTGAGACCTTTGATTTGGCGCCAGCCACGTCGATCACATTGGTCCAGACCATCCCGTGATCCTTCACATACTGCTTCCACTTCGCGGTGTCCGCAGCCCTGTCCCAGCTCACGCAGAGTATCTCCAGCCCGCGGTCCTTGTACCAATCGTAAGCCTTGGTCATATAAGGGATCTCCTTGATGCATGAAGGGCACCATGTCGCCCAGAAATCTATAAGTATATATCTATGTGACTTATCGTCTACCAATGATTTCAAACTGATGCTGCGCCCGGAGGCGTCTGGCAGCGTGAAGTCATAGTAATATGGCTTCACCTTGGCGCCAGCGCGGTAGGGCTCCACCCTCATGAGGCGAGAGCGAAGCTCGCGGTAGCGCTGAGTGTACGGAAGGTTGCGGATAGGCTCGTCCACCGAGTCAATGAGCCTGACAGCCTCGTATGAGGTGATGCACGGAGCAAACTTGAGCACCACCACGGACAGGATGTTATCCTTGTTATATTTCACGACACGCCTCACATAGGATGGCTTCTCGCTGTCGTAAAGCTGCGAGTAGAAGGAAAGGAAGCGAGAGAAGCGAGCGTTCAGCTCAGTGCCCGACGCACCTTTCACGAAGTCACGCGGAGAGCCCTCGAGCAGCAGCTCTCCTGGCTCCAAGACGAACTGGCGGCTGATGCCTGCGCCCTTGATCGAGCAAAGCGTCACTTGTGACGCGTCCACATCGAAACTGAAGGCCCCTCCGGCCACATAGGTGGAGTCAATGCACCTGTCACTCATCTCATCCCATAGTTTGACCTTGGCACCTTCACGAAGGCCGGTCAAGCGGCTCTGGACCACCGCGCGTCGCGGTCCAGATGCAAAAACCGAGAGCACTGCGAAAAGCAGTACTCCCGTGCTGAAAATTCTTTTTATGCTCGTGCGCATCAAGCGCCCTCTTTGTCAGGAACATACTCAAGCAAGTCACCAGGCTGGCAGTCAAGTGCCTTGCAGAGTCCTTCCATCGTGGTCAGTTTCACAGCCTTGGCCTTTCCTGTCTTCAGGATGGAAAGGTTTGCGGGCGTGATGCCGAGCTTTTCTGCGAGCTCGCCACAAGACATCTTGCGGCGAGCAAGCATTACATCTATGTTTACAACTATAGGCATATTACTCAGACTTCTCGTCCTCTACTGCAGTCTCCTCATCCTTCTTGCCGAGGTATGAAGGAAGCTGCATGCCAGCCATCTTGAAAAGTTCATCGAGTGGAGGTACTGACTTCATCATACCAGAGATGAAGTTTGAAGTCGCGGTCTTGCCGTCTGCGGAACCATTGGCTCCATCCCAAACGGTAACCTTGTCGATCTTGATGCCCTTGACAGCCTCGACCTGAGTCTTGACGAGCTCTGGGAGCTTGTCGGTGATGAGCATGGTGATAGCCTCCTGAGCGTTGCCACCCGCAGCCTCAACGAGCTGACCGAAACCGGCAGCCTGCTTAGAGAGGATCTCGAGGGTACCGCGAGCCTGTGCGTCCATCTTCGCATAGATGGCATCAGCCTCTCCCTGAGCGGTGCGACGCATCTTCTCAGCCTCAGCCTCAGCCTCGATAATAGCCTTCTGCTTCTCGATCTCAGCAGCAACGACGATGTTTGCCTCCTGGGTAGCCTTCTCACGCTGTGCACGAGCGAGCTCGGCGTCGCGCTCTGACTTGTAGGCCTCCTCGAGAGCCTTCGCAGCCTGCACCTTCTCGGCAGCTACAGCGAGGCGCTCAGCCTCAGCGGACTTCTCACGACGGAGAGCGTCAGAGTTTGCGATGGAGATTCTGGAGTTATTCTCACCCTCGACAGCCTTGGCGTTTGCCTCTGCAGTCCTGATACGGGTATCTCTGGTGGTCTCGGCGATACGGATATCCTTATCCCTGTCTGCCTCAGCCTTACCGATCTCACCATAACGGTTCTGCTCAGCCACGCTCTTCTTCGCGTCGTTGATAGCCTTCGCAGCAGCCTCCTTACCGAGAGCCTCGATATAGCCAGACTCGTCACGGATATCGGTTACGTTCACGTTGATGAGCTTGAGACCGATCTTGCGGAGCTCAGCCTCCACGTTTGTGCTGACGTTTGCGAGGAACTTGTCACGGTCTGAGTTAATCTCCTCGATATCCATGGTAGCGATCACGAGACGGAGCTGACCGAAGAGGATATCAGTGGCAATGTTCTGGATGTTGTCGATAGAAAGGCCGAGGAGACGCTCAGCAGCATTTGTCATGCTGTCTGGCTCTGTGCTGATACCGACTGTGAAGCGGCAAGGCACGTCTACGCGGATGTTCTGCTTGGAGAGTGCATTTGTGAGGTTACACTCGATGCTGATAGGCTTGAGGTCCAGGAATGCATAGCTCTGGAATACAGGCCAGATGAAAGAGGCGCCACCGTGGATACAGCGAGCTGAAGAGATACCGCCAGAGCGGTTCTTTCCGGTCTTACCGTAAATCACGAGGATCTTGTCTGAAGGACAGCGCTTGTAGCGCTTGAGGATCGCTGACAGTGTCACGAAGAGCACTATCACGATAACAAGAATCAAATAAGGAGCTTCCATGATATTAAATTATTAATGAGTTTATTTCTTCTACTACAAGGGTATGTTCATTGATCACCTCCACTACCTTGATGTCCTTTCCGGTAGGGATGGCGTCACCGTCGGTGAGTGCGTCGTACTCGCGTACAGAATCATTGATAGTGATCTGCACCTTGCCCTCACCGCCACGCTCTGCAGGGATAGGGATGTAGACCTTGCCCTGGCAGCCGACTGCTGACTTGAAGACATTTATGTTTCCTGACTGCTGCATGCTGCTGAGCCACTTGAAGAGGTACATCACAGCAAATACGAGTGCTACGCCAATGATCACGGCGAAGAGCATGAGCACAGCGGTGGAATTCACCTGGTCGCGCAGGAGCACTGCAGTCCAGCCGAAACCAAGGCAGAAGTTCACGAGGTTACGGAAAGTGAGGAGGTTCGAGCCTCCTTCCATAGAGCCGTCATGCATATCTCCATCCGGAGCGTCGAAATCAGCATCGAGACCGGTGTCGCCTGTGTCAGCGCCCACAAAGGTCATGATGCTCTGGATGATAAACACGAGTGATGATGCCATAGTGATGCCCCACATCACCTTCATCATCGGATCGAGAGAGTTCCACCATTCTGTCATAGTCTGAAATTCTTAATTGTTTTCTGCAAATATAGAACTATTTATTGAATTACAATAATTTTTCAAGAAATTTTTACTTTTTATACCATTCAATGGAATTCTTGTCTCCAGCGAGCCAGACAGTGTCATCAGCGGCGAAGCGATAGTCGGCGCGCGGGTTCGTCAGAAGCGCGCCATCGTGAAGCACGCTGATGACCATGCAGCCGGATGCGCGCATGTCCAGCTCGCGCAGTGTACGTCCTACCATCGAAGAACTATCTCCCAGCAGGACAGGCTCTACCACGAATTCAGCGTCCTCCTGCGCTGGCACCTCGACATCCTGGTGAACCATCTGCGCGAAGCTGGCCAGCTGCTCGCTCGTTCCTACCGCGAGCAGTCTGTCGTAAGGGAATACCACCTCGTCGCCAGACGGAATAAGGATGCCGCGAGAGCCACGCACTATCTTCACTATGTTCGCGCCCGTGCTCGCGCGGAATGGGATATCCTTCAGTTTGAGACCCACGAAAGACGAGTCTGCTGACACATCCACCGCCTCGATATGCACATCATAGCCTGCCATCTTCTCGCGTACCGAGGTCGACACCGGAGCGTTCTGGCGAGCGAGATCCTCCTTCTTGTTAAGATTCTCAAGGAACCTGGCCTCCAGCCTACCCAGGCTCTTCATCGAATGACGGATGAAGAACAGGAATGCGCACGCCGACACCAGCACGACCACCACGACAGCCCATGCGCTAAGCTCGAAATGGGTGGCAAGCACGGTGAACACAAACACCATCGCGAGAGCCATCTTCAGAAGGCTTATCGCCAGCAGAGGCCACACATTGGCAGGTTTCTGCTTCAGCAGGATACGGCCAGAGACGGATGCCTGGCCACGGTTCGCTACCATTGTCACAAGGAAAGGCAGCATGATGGCCAATGTGACCGCTGTGCTGATGACGCTGGAAACCAGCTTGGACGCATCAGGAAGCAGCCTCACCATAAGGCGCTCCAGGTACAGGCGCGACCCCAGCAGGATCGCTATCAGGATCACGGTGTACATCATCACCCTGATGCCCTGGGCCCTGAGGAGGGTCTTCCATTCATTGTTCTCCGCAGCCGAGTTCTGTGAGTCGTCGCGTCCCTCATCGATACGCTCCACGAGCGCCTGCGGCAGCTTTCTGTGCAGCCAGGCCGCGAATGGACCAGAGGCCTTGATCATGTATGGTGTGGTGAAGGTAGTGACTACCGACACCGTGATTATGACAGGATACACAAACTCACGCATCACGCCGAGCGACACGCCCAGGCCCGCGAGGATGAATGAGAACTCACCCAGCTGCGAGAGGCTGAATCCACAGCGCACGGAGTTCTCCAGCCCCTTTCCGGAAAGGGCGGCTCCCGTGGTCGCAAATGACGAGATACCCACGAGCACGGCAATGGTTATGGCCAGTATGGTGCCCCAATGCTCCACTATCACAGACGGATTCACCATCATACCCACAGAGACGAAGAAGATGGCGGCAAAGAGGTTCTTTATGCTCCCGACCATCGAGCTTATCTTCTCTCCCTCAATCGTTTCCGAAAGGATAGAGCCCATCACGAAAGCACCTAGGGCGGACGAGAAACCAGCGGCGCTGGCCAGCTGAACCATACCGAAGCACAGTCCGATGCTCACCAGAAGCAGTATCTCGTCATTCATGTATTTATGAGCCTTCTGCAGAAGAGTCGGAATCACATATATACCCACGAGGAACCAAAGAATAAGGAAGAAGAACAGCTTCGCGATGCCCATGAGCATCTCTGTGCCCGAGAACCTATGTGATACTGCCATGGTCGAGAGCAGCACCATCAGAAGGATGGCGATGAGGTCCTGGACCACCAATGTGCCAAACACCGTCGAAGCATAAGGAGCCTTCTTCAGGCCGAGGTCGTCATATGCCTTTATGACAATGGCAGTGGACGACATCGAGAGCATTCCTCCGAGAAACACGCTCTCCATCGCCGACCACCCCAGCGCCTGCCCCAGCATGATGCCGAGGGCTATCATGCCCAGGCACTGCATGCCAGCGATGATAAGCGCGCTGCTTCCCACCTTCAGCAGTTTCTTGAAGCTGAACTCCAGTCCAAGTGCGAAGAGAAGAAAGATGATACCGATATCGGACCACTGCTGCACCGACTCGGTGCTGCTGATGCCCGGGAAGAATGAGATGTGTGGTCCCACAAGGAATCCAGCTACGATGTAGCCGAGCACAAGTGGCTGCTTGAGCACCTTCGAGATGACCGTGAAAACGCCTGCCGATATGAGAATGACCGCGAGGTCGCGGACCAGATTAAGTTCTTCTGCCATAATAAAGCAAATATAACTAATTTTGACTATATTTGAACTTTATCCAACAACCGGAAAACAAACACACAAATATGAAATTTCTCAAGTATTTCCTGTCCATTGTAGTGGCCATCACTGCTGTCGCATGTGCGAAGCCAGTGATCGAAGTGACCAAGGTCAACCTCTCGAAGACCACTCTGGAGCTCACCGAGGGTGAGTCCGACACCATCACGGCCACCGTGGAGCCGAACGACGCGACCGACAAGTCTGTCGTTTGGAGCAGCGACGCATCTGCAGTAGCTACCGTAACAGAGGGCACCATCAAGGCCATTGCCCCAGGAACAGCGAAGATAACCGCGAAGTCTGGCACCAAGTCTGCCACCTGTACCGTCACCGTGAAGGCGAAGTTCATCGCCGTCACCGGCTTGAAGCTCTCCAGCGAGAGCATTGACCTGGTAGAGGGAGACAGCGTGGACCTCACCGCCACCGTGGAGCCTGCAAACGCCACCGACAAGACCGTGACCTGGAAGAGCTCCAAGGAAGACGTAGCCACCGTAGCTGATGGCAAGGTCACTGCAGTAGCTCCAGGTAGCGCCATCATCACCGCGAAGGCAAGTGACCAGGTGGTCGCATGTATCGTGAATGTAGTGGCACGCACCATCAGCGTCACCTCCATCACCCTGAATGCCACCGAGACGAACCTGGTGGTAGGAGGCGAGCCATTCAAGCTCGTGGCTGAGGTGAAGCCAGACGACGCTACCGACAAGTCCATCGAGTGGAAGTCTTCAAACACTTCCATCGCCATGGTCAATGAGAACGGCATGGTAGTGCCTGTCGAGCAGGGAGAGTGCACCATTACAGCGACCAGCAAGCAGAATCCTGAGATCAGTGCCACATGCAAGGTTACCGTGAAGAGACAGGAGATCAAGGTCACCAGCGTGAAGCTTGACAAGACCAGCGCCGTGATATATATGAACAGGGAGGCAAAGCTCACCGCCACCGTCCTGCCTGATGACGCCACAAACAAGAACATCAGCTGGAGCAGCACAGACGCTTCTGTAGTGACAGTGGACCAGATGGGCAACCTCACTGCGAAGAAGGTCGGCAAGGCCTCAGTAGTGGTTACTTCCGAGGATGGAGGAAAGACCGCATCCTGCTCCGTAGAGGTACAGGACACCCCTGTAAACAGCATCAGAATCACAAATGCACCAGCCGACCTCAATGTCAAGAGCGGTACCACCTTCACCCCAGAGGTCAAGGTAATGCCAGAGGACGCATCGAACAAAGACTTCACAGTCACCGTAGATGACAGCCAGCTCGCGTCCGTAAATGGAAAGACTGTGACCTTCCTCAGTAACAATGGTTATGTGAATGTAAAAGTCACATCAAAGGCGACCAGCAGCATAAGGGATGTCTTAGAGTTCAGGGTATGGGTGCCAGTGAAGTCTATTGAGTTCAATCTTCCTACGCCAAAGGTCACCTTAGGAGTAGGAAAGAAATACACGCTTTCTGTGGCATACACACCATCGAACGCAGGAAACAAGAAGGTCACCTACAAGGCAAGCGACCCAAGCATCATTTCCGTTTCAGATAGTGAGATAACAGGATTGGCACCTGGTACATGTACTGTCACAGCCACAAGCGAGGACAACCCATCGGCCACTGCGTCCATCGAGGTCATCGTCAAGGCGACAAACAAGGTCTCCATAAATGGAGGTGAGGCAGTGGAATATCTCACAGGCAACCTCAGCAAGACCCTTGCTGGCAAGACCATAACCTCGCTCAAATGGACTTCGGACAGCTACCTTGATTCCGATGACGCAGGAGCATTCAGACTCTCGACACTTGCAAACTCCATCACGAGTCTCGACATGTCCAAGGTGCACATCATTGAAGGTGGCAATCCATATAAGCTATACTTCGAGTCTAATCTCACGTATACCGAGACCACGACCAAGGACGAATTCCCAAGCCATCTCTTATACCAGTATAAGAAACTGAGCAGTATTATTCTCCCAAGCAGCATCACCGCCATAGGAGAGGAAGCCCTCGGAGGAATCACTACCCTTAAGAATGTAACCATCCCTGAATCTGTGAAGACCATCTATATAGGAGCGTTCTCAAGCACTGGACTCACAGGCACATTGGTTATTCCGGACGGAGTCACAAGCATAAGTTCGCAGGCATTTGAAAACACTAAACTTTCGCATATAAAGATAGGCTCAGGACTTGAGACATTTAATGGCACAACGGTATTTGGATTCAACTATTTGCTCGAGGACTTCGAAGTCAGCAGCGCAAACCAGCACTTCAAGTCTCAGGACGGAGCACTTCTCACGAAAGATGGAAAGACTCTCATCTGCTACCCATCAGCCAAGCTCGTAGGCAAGGTAACTCTGCCTGCCGGCATCACTAGAATTCAGATGGATGCCGTCAATGTACCTGAGACCAATAATCTGGAGTGTCTCACAGTCCCAGAAGGAGTGACCGAGATTGACAAATACGCATTCAGAAGCATCAAGAACTCGTTGATACTGCCTTCTACATTAAAGACCGTGTCTGGATTGTCATTCGCATACTTCGCGAACGCTATAGTCGTACTTAAGGCGGCCACCCCTCCTTCTGCACTAGCTGAAAATATGGCATCTGGACCATTCTATAGCGGAACCATCTCCAAATTGTATGTCCCTAAGGCTTCGCTCGAGCTATACAAGAAAGACAGCTACTGGGGCAAGGTAGCCAGCAAGACATATAGCATCGAAGATATTGGAGATAATTCAGACCTGGACTTTAGAGAGGTAGTATTGTTCTAAACGGAAAAAACATGAAAAAGAATATACTTTACATAGCTATGGCTCTTATGAGCATCTGCGCATGCCAGAAAGAGAATACATGGAAAGAGGTTGAGGGAACACCTATGACCTTCTCCGCCGTAATCGCTGGAAACGAGCAGACCAAGGCAAGCTTCAGCGACGAAGAAGGTTCCGCCCTTAAGTTTTCATGGGATGCAGAGGAGAGAATTTCTGTAATCTCCTTTGACTCGAAGCATCAAGTGCTGGCTGTAGATACATTCACTTCTACAGGTGAAGCAGGCCGTTCAAGGGCAGACTTCACAGGCACGCTCACCAAGGTAGAAGGAGTAGACCATCTTGAGTGCTTCTATCCAGAGCTGGTCAACAATGGATCAAACCAGTACATGGAAGAAACAACTGGACATCATTTTTACTGGTTACAAAAGAATAGTCAGTACTCACAACACACATCAAGCTACTGTTATAGAGGCAGTTCAAGAACAGAGCACATCGGACGATATGCCTTCATGGCAGGACAGTTCATGAGCGTTCAGGATATAGAATTTGTCGAATTCCATCACCTTAAGAGCGTGGTGAAAGTAAACCTGAAAACCCCAGAAGCGCTAGTAGGAGACAAATGGGTGAGTATACATATTGAGGGCTACAACGGCACGTCAAACAGAGTGATCTCAGGTAGTGGATGGGGATATAGCTCTTTCCTGTATGGAGACCCACTTGTAACTGGTGGCGGACCTACAAACAGAATATCTCTGTACCAGTACGATGGCGTCACTATAGACAGCAGCCGAACCATCACTGAGTATTTCGTGGTCAAGCTATCTGGTATCAGTGCTGGAAACACGCTCAGAATAACTATGAACACTCTCAATGGAAAGACACTCAAAACCGATCTCAACATGGCCTATGACGTCAACTTCCAGACGGGAGTCATGTACACCATCAACGCTGACCTTGCCCTCGCAACAAATTAAACATGAAAATCTGTATCCTTCAGAGAGAAATAGCCTGGGCTGACCCTCAGGCAAACATATCGAGGCTGACTGAGGAGGCCAGGAACTGGCCCAAGGCAGACCTGTATGTACTTCCGGAGATGTTCTCTACCGGCTTCGCCACTCATCCAGAGGGCATAGCCGAAGAGGAAGCGCAGTGCGCTTCTCTAGAGTGGATGCGTGAGACGGCGAAGGCTATGGACTGTGCCTTGGCCGGAAGCATTGCTACACATACCATTGACGGAAAGTATGTTAATCGCTTCCATTTCGTCACCCCGGACGCTGAGTGGCACTACGACAAGCACCACCTCTTCACATATAGTGGAGAGCACGAGCGCTTCACTGCGGGAGAAGAGCAGGTCATCGTGGAGTGGCGCGGAGTCCGTTTCCGCCTCATCGTCTGCTACGACCTCCGCTTCCCAGCTTGGAGCAGGAACAGCGGCGCTGGAAAGGACGGAAAGTACGACTGTCTGCTATGCGTGGCAAGCTGGCCTTCAGTCCGATCAGGCGCATGGAAAGCACTCGTGAGGGCCAGAGCCATCGAGAATCAGTGCTTCGTCGCTGCCGTGAACAGGGTAGGTACAGACCCATCATGCATTTATAGCGGAGACTCCGCCATCATCGACGCCTATGGCGAGGAGCTCGCAGCCTGCACGCCATACCAGGCAGAAGCGGTGGTGGCAGACCTGGACATGGACGCGCTCCGCGCTTTCCGCGAGAAGTTCCCAGTCCTTGCAGACGCAGACCAAATAACCTTGAATTAAAAATAAAATGAAAAGATTGTTCGTAGCACTGGCTGCTACTCTGGCACTTGCCATTTCATCACTTCACGCACAGGAAGATCAGCTCACCCCGAAGAGGGAGTTTCGTGGAGCATGGCTCCACATCGTAGGAAACTCTACCATGCGGAACATGACCACACAGCAGATCCAGGACTGGTTCACCAGCACCTTGGACACCTTGCAGGCGGCTGGTTGCAATGCCATCGTGTTCCAGGTCAGGCCACAGGCTGACGCCTTCTTCGAGTCATCGCTCGAGCCTTGGACACGTTTCCTCACAGGCACACAGGGCAAAGCGCCAAAACCATACTGGGATCCTCTCGCATTTGTGATCGAGGAGAGCCACAAGAGAGGTATGGAGCTTCACGCTTGGCTGAACCCATATCGTGTCACGTCAAATGACAAGGAGGTCCTCACCAAGGACCACCTCTACTACAAGAATCCAGGGATTTTCAGAAGATACGGAAAGCAACTCTACTTCGACCCAGGCGAGCCCGCTGCGCGCGAGCACACCATCAAGGTGATTGCCGACATCGTGAAGCGCTACGACGTGGATGCTATCCACTTCGACGACTACTTCTACCCTTACCCTGAAGGAAACAAGGACTTCCCAGATGACGCATCATTCAAGAAATATGGAGCCAAGGACGGTTTCACCCCTGACCAGAAGAATGACTGGAGAAGACATAACACAGAGGTACTCATCCGCGACATAAACAAGGCGATCAAGGAGATAAAGCCTTGGGTACGTTTCGGCATCTCACCTTTCGGCATCCACAGGAATCTCAAGGATGACCCTTCCGGATCACGTACAAATGGTCTCTCAAACTACGACCAGCTCTTCGCTGACGTCCCAGGATGGGCAAACAAGGGCTATATCGACTACATGGCGCCTCAGCTTTACTGGGAGATCGGCCATCCGAGAGCAGACTACGACGTGCTCATCAACTGGTGGAACGACTCGAACTTCAAGGGCCATCTCTACATCGGCCAGTCCATCTCATCATTGAACAAGATGGACCTTCAGGACAGCACCACCACTCAGCTTGGCACCAAGATGAGAATGGTGAGAGAGCGCGACGGTGTGCATGGAAACATCTGGTGGCCAGGCTGGAGCATCCCTAAGAATGTGAATGGCATCTGCGATTCACTCACAGTGAAGTACCAGAAAGCCCTTTCGCTCATCCCTGCCTATACCGACATCGATGCGATCGCTCCAGACCCAGTCTCTATCATTGGCTCAGACCTCGAGGAGATCATCTGGTACGCACAGCGCACAGACGACGTGATGCAGGAGCCACATTTCTATGTGGTATATAAGTTTGACGAGGGAGAGGACATCGACATCTCCGATGCAAACCACATCGTGGCCATCACCAAGGAGAATGGCTACAGGCCTGCAGAAGGATCGAACAGATACAGATATGTCGTCACAGTGGTGGACCACTGCTGGAACGAGAGCGCACCTTCAGAGCCGATGAGGCTCAAGCGCCCTATCGACATGTCACCACTGCCAGCCCTTGAGCCGCAGCAGGCGATGTTAAGCTCACTGATTCTTTAGGACATATTCGGCAGCCGCACAGAGCTGCTCGTAGAAATCTTCGCCGAAAGCGGCGATGAGAGGGTCTTTCAGGAACTGATAGACCCTTGTTTTTTCACGTGCTCCCTTCGCGAATGCATCGGCACAAATGTCCCAATGATGCAGATTCAAGGCCTTTCCGCCTCCTGTGAGTTCCTTCACGCGTATAGGGTACAATGAGCACGAGATAGGCTTACGGAACTGGCACTTGCCAGCGAGATGACACATCTCGATGGCACAGAGGCAGTTCCCGGCCTCATCGAAGTGCGTGTATGCACACTCCTCAGTGCCTGGAACCAGCGGGGTGACGACATCGCCCTCGATGTCTATCTCGAAGAATCCTTTCTCCTCCGCTGCCTCGCGGCCCTTCTCGCTCATGAGAGAAGAATACTTAGGATAGTCCCTCTCGCACTCCTCTATCTCACTTTCCTTCATCGGTGCGCCGCAGTCTCCCACGATGCAGCACTTACCCTTGCATACGGCATAGTCGCAGGCAAAGTACTCGGTCACCACCTCCTCCGATACGAGGATGTCGCCTATCTCTATGATTGTTCCAAAATCTCTTCTACCCATAAAACTAGTATACTATAAACTCCACCTTGCTCCCCTCCTCGAACTTTTTCAGAATGTCCCTGACATCTGAAACGGTCACAGAGTTGATCTTATCCTTATATCCAGACACCATATCCTTGCCGTAAGAGTATCTGGTAAGGACATTTCTCATCATGATGGATGGACGAGCATATTCTGCTGTGATATCGTCCAGAAGATCAGCCTTGGCTATCTTCAGCTGAGCATCTGTCAGTGTGCCCTTCGACACCTTGGCGATGGCCTCTCGCACGCGTCCGAGGGCTTTCAAGGAGTTCTCTGGAGTTATGCCGGCAGGAAGTCCCGACAGTTCGGCTGGACGGCAGCTGATTCTAAGGTCGAGCCTCTCTACAGGGAACACCTCATAGCTGTCAGAAAGCTCCAGATATAGACCTGAGTCTGCAATGGCCTGAACGATCTCCCTTTCAAGCACCATCTGAGCAAGCTTATATGCCATGTAGCGCTCTCCACTGAATGGAAGTACAGTAGACATCGCCACATTTATGCTTGGTTCTGCACTTCCAGCCTGAACATCTTCCGACCCCACCGTACATGTAGACCAGCCCGAGCGAAGCTTGTAGCTGACTGATGGTCTTACAGCGTGCTGAGAGCTTGTTTCGAAGCCGCCCAGATAGCGGCAGAGCACCTTCTTCGCATCATCCTCATCCAAGTCGCCAATGAGCACAAAAACTCCATCTCCCACACGGGAGAACTGGTTATCAAAATACTTGTCTGCACGCTGAGGAAGATCATCACGGAGCGAAGCGAAACGCTTTCTCGGCGAGTACTTATAATCTGGGCACATGATGCTGTCCACAACAGACTCTATACCTTCTTGCTCTCTCTTGACTATCTTAAGTCTAAGTTCTTCGCACTGCTTGTAGTATCTGAACGCCTCCTTGTTTACCTTTCTTTCATTTGCCACAGCCAGCAACGACTTCATCACAAACGGAAGCATATCCGATGGAGCCGAGCCTGAAATGCGCATGTCGGAGAGACTCACTGAGGTATTCTGGACGACAGCATTGGCCTTCAGCATGTTCTGGAAGGTGGCACCGCTCAGGCCTGCCACATCATACAGCGGCAGCATGTCCTGCACGAAACCGCACTCGCCCTGCGAGATGCCCTGGACACCCGAATAGCCGCCCTTGATCATGAGAGCATAGTCAAACTTGCCCTTGGTATCGGCCTTCTTATAAATGACACTCATACCGTTTGAGAATGTCCACATCTTTCCGCCCGAGATAGGTTCAGCCATTTCCTTCTTCAGCTTGACCTTGGCCTTCGGCGTCGCAAGCTTCGTGGAGTCACCGTAATTCTGGATAAAATTCGGGATGGAGCCTTCTACATTGGCCATGCGCCATGCCACATTGAATACGGTGCGCAACTCAGCGGCGTCGGCGCAATATGCCGGTGCGGCGCAGCGTAGAGCCACGTTCTTCGATGGCTCGAGCAACGCAGAGACGAAATCATTGAACAGAGGCAGCACCTTATCCACAGGAAGTCTCTGCTGCGCAAAGAACTCGGCGCGCGTCGCAGTGGTGGCAAGTGGGGCCCCATAGAGGTACGCCGCTATACACCTGTCCATCCACTCCTTGTTCGTGGTCTTCTTCGCGGCAGTCTTCGCGATGGAAGTGAGGAACTCGTCACGCGCAAAGGCGTATTCCTCGACGCTCGTGCTCTTCGCATCCAGAGATGAGAGCACCTCCGAGAGCGCCTGCACTGCGTCCTGAACCCTTCCTGGCGCGACGCTGACGCTGACTGTGAACACCTCATCCGACGGGCCATCCGCGCTGCTTCTGTATTCTGTCTCCACCTCTGCCAGCGGGATGTTCCTCTGGCGGAATGTGCTTTCTACGCGGTTCTGGGCAATGATTCCGAGTTCCTTCGCAAACATCTCAGTCACCAGCGGCTGTACTGTAGCCATCAGCTCCTTCGGCGCGCGTGGCGACGCAAATGCCACAGTTATGGTCGCCACTCCCTCCTTTTCAGCAGGGACACACTCCACACGCATCGAATCCGCCAGCAGGCTCGGCACGGGACTTTGCTTAGGGAGTGGCTGCCTGCGGCTTACCATCATGGAAAGGACCTTCATCCTCTCCACAAGAGCCTTCGGATCGATATCGCCACTCACCACGACGGCCTGGCTGTAAGGGCTGCGCTCGCTGATACCAAACATCATCATAAGAGTAGTATCGCATACAGCCTGTGACGACACAGGCACGCCTTCAAACCTGTATTTGGTAGCGTCTGGGGCAGACTCCACGAAGCCATAGTTACGATACCCCACTCCATTTGACGCAAGGAACCTGTATGGCTTCTTCCCATCGAAGTAAGGAAGGTCCACAAGGGCGCCTCTAGCCGAATCAGCGGCTTCATCACCCTTCTGGATGATCGCAAAATCGGCCATGCCCTTGTCTATCTTATTAGTGACAAGATAATATGTAATGCCATTCGGAAGCGCCCCCATAGTCACCTCAGATGCCGTTTTCAGGGTTGGAAGTCCCTGAGCGCCAAGCATCTGAGACACACACACCAGAAACGCTACACATAATTTGGCAAGGTTTATGCTAATTCTCATGACAAATGTTGTAGTGGTGCTTTGCAAAGGTAAGGTTTTTTTTACTACCTTTGTGAGTCACACACATGAATTAATTATTTAACAGTATACCATTATGAAGAAATTGATTCTTTCGATCATCGCCATCGCAGTATCAGTGTGCATGGCATCCGCACAGGACATGGCTACCGCCACCGAAACAGCCAAGACTGCTAACGAGGCTCTTACCAGCAATGATTATACCACTGCTCTCAAGGGTTTCAAGGAAGCTATGACACTTGCTGAGGCTTGTGGTGAGGAAGGCGCTGAAATCGTATCCACCTGCAAGGACATCATCCCTAGAATCATGCTCGCCATCGCTAAGGATGCCATCAACGATAACAAACTCGATGAGGCTCTCCAGGGCATCGCTGAGGCTGTAAAGGTAGCTGAGGAGTACAAGGTTGACGATGTACTCGATGAGGCTGCAGATCTCGTACCTCAGATCAAGATGAAGAAGGCAAATGATCTCTACAAGGCTCAGGATTTCGCTGGCGCAGTAGAGGCATTCAAGGATATCCTCGCTGACGATCCTGCAAACGGAAAGGTGGCTCTCACCCTCGGTGCATGCTACGCTAAGCTCGGCGACAACGACAATGCTGAGGCTGCTTTCACACAGGCACTTGACAATGGCCAGGTAGTCGCAGCCAAGAAGCAGCTCGCAAACATCAACCTCAAGAAGGCTTCTGCAGCACTCAAGGCTAAGAAGTATGCTGAGGCTGTAGAGAGCGCTCTCAAGTCAAACGAGTATGTTGAGGATGCAAAGTGTCTCCAGATCGCTGGTCAGGCTTCACAGCTTGCAGGCAAGGAGGCTGACGCCATCAAGTATTTCGAGAGCTATCTCGAGGCTGCTCCAGAGTCAAAGAACGCTGGCCAGATCGCATTCACCCTCGGCGCTCTCTATCAGAAGGCTAAGAACAACGCTAAGGCTAAGGAGTTCTACACCAAGGCTCTTACCGATCCTAAGTTCGGTGCTGAGGCTAAGAAGCAGATCGACGCTCTTAAGTAATGACATCACTTGAACTTCTCGCACCAGCGAGAAACTACGATATCGGCATCGCAGCAGTTGACTGCGGTGCCGATGCCGTGTATATCGCGGCAGAGGAGTTCGGAGCCAGAAAGGACGCAGGAAACTCCATGCAGGACGTGGAGCGTCTGTGTACCTATGCGCACAAGTTCGGTGTGAGGATATTCCTCACCGTAAATACCATAGTGTATGACGAGGAGCTGGAACGCGTGCATAAGATGATGCTTGACGCCCAGGAGGCTGGCGTAGACGCATTCATCGTACAGGACCTTGCCATCACCACCTGGGATGACATCAAGGTTCCCATCCATGCCTCCACACAGTGCGCCATAAGGGACGCAGGCAAGGCTTGTTTCTATCAGAGTCTCGGCTTCTCCAGACTCGTTCTGGAAAGAGAACTGTCCCTTGACGACATCAAGATGATAGCAGATGCTGTCCCTGACTGCGAGATAGAATGCTTCGTGCATGGAGCCCTCTGTGTGTGCTACAGTGGACAGTGCTACATGTCTGAAAACATCAGCAGGAGGAGTGCAAACAGAGGAGGATGCATACAGGCTTGCAGGTCGCTTTACGACCTCGTAGACGAGTCTGGAAAAGTCTTGGTCAAGGACAAGGCTCTCCTTTCGCTCAAGGACTATCGCCTTCTCGAGAGGATCGAAGACATGGCCGGAGCAGGAGTCTGCTCGTTCAAGATAGAAGGAAGGCTCAAGAGTGCATCCTACGTAAAGAACGTGGTACGCGAGTACTCGCAGGCGCTTGATGCACTGGTAGAGAAATACCCGGAAGAGTACCGCAGGTCTTCATTTGGACACGTAAGCGGAGGATTCAGGCCAGACAGCGCGAAGACATTCAACCGTGGATACACCGAGCTGTTCATGGACGCAGAGCGCGGGAAGTGGTCTTCCATGGACGCGCCGAAGTCCATGGGCGAGCGTATCGGAAGCGTCGCTGGGGTCCGCAGGGTGGACCAGAAGACGATGGAGATACGCGTGAAGCCGATTCCGGGCGGAGTGGAACTTCACAACGGAGATGGTTTCTGCACCATAGGAAAGAACCTCAGGGACGGCCAGGGTGGCCTTCTGGGCTTCCGCGGCGATGTCTGTGAAGGTCTCACCATCCGCTGCAAGTTTTCCCCTGACATCGTCGCCGGCGCCCCTATCTACCGTAACATAAACGCTCAGTTCGAGAAGGAACTTGAGAAGAACATGCCTTCTAGAGAGATGGACGTAGATGTGTCAGTATCCATAAGTGGAAGCTACGACATTGATTTCACGGCCCGCACCGAGGATGGGCGCGAGGTGCTCAGCGCCTTCAAGGCGGACCTTGAGGACGCCGAGAACGCAGAGCGCCAGAGAGCACTCATCGAGGGGCAGATATCGAAGAGAGCGGGCATCTATAAGTTCCATCTGTCGAAGATCAAGGTAAACACTCCTGGTGGCAAACTGCCACTGCTGAGCGCATCCATCCTGAACAGCATCCGAAGGCTGATGGCAGAAGATCTCGATGCCCAGCCGCTCAAGGCCACCCCTTTGGCACAAGGCCACAAGGACGCCTCTGTGCAAGCTCCTGAGGATACCTTGAATTACAAGGCTAACATCTCGAACCATCTGTCAGAAGAAGTCTATGCTTCACGTGGAGTCGCTCACATGGATTCGGCATACGAACTCTCACACCAGAAAGAAGCAGAGCTCATGCGCACCAAGTACTGCATCAGACACGAGCTCGGCATGTGTCCAGTCCACCAGGGAGCGAAGCCTGGTGGCCCACTTTACCTCACTAACAACGGCAGGAGATTCGCTCTAGGCTTTGACTGCAAGAACTGTGAGATGAGCGTCAAGGAGGCCTAGCCTACTCCAGAAGGAAGGTCAGACTCACATCTCCGAAGTTACCCACTTTACCTGAATTCTTCCTAAAGTACGAGCTGGACAGCTGACCTCTCCAGATGATATCGTCATGAAGATTCAGAGGAATATTCAGTGTAAAGCCATAACTCTTTGAGTTCACCTTCACCGTGGCCTCGGTCTTCCAGCTGGTCTGGGTACCTCCATCATCTTCATTCACCAGAAATGCAAACATATCCAGCTGCGGGGTAAACTCAGAGATAAGAACAGCATTGAATGGTATCCTCTGCCCCATCTTCGACCTAGGGACAGATATCATGAAGTTCGTGATGGTCGGCTTGAAGAGCTTAAGTTCAGCCTCTGTGCTGGCCGTGAAACCACTCACACTGCCACAATGAATCACGATTTCAGATGCTCCACAAAGCCAGCAGTCGTAGTTTCTCATGAGCTTTATGTCCTTAAGGTACAGAGTGGGATACTCCTGAGTGGAGGCTGACTTCACATAGACTTCCCCGCCTAGACCCCACTCAGGGTCATTCCTTCTTCTCACTTCGATGGATTCGTAGCCACTGTCATCATTTCTATTGAGTACCCACACAGGACGCTCCATGGCCATCTTTTCATCCACAATCACCTGCTGCACATGGCTGGAGCCGTCTTCCTCGCGCACTATCTCATAGCCGATGTTCGTGGAAGCCTCGCTCTCTGGATAGTAAGTGATTATCGGGAACTGCTGGCCGTCCCACAGCTCAGAATAAGGCCAGTAAACCTGAGCATCCGAGCTTTCAAGCGCCTCCAGCAGTCCCTCGACTGAAGACTCACCAGCTTTCGTCCTGGCGCCCAGATAGTCCTCAATCAAGGAACGTAGAGGCTTGGAATAACTCTTCGTCGGAGCCTTCGTATCCAGTCTCTCCGTGCCTACACCCTTGCCCGGCTCCTCGAAAAGATCATGCATCGTATACTCTTCATCATATCCATTTGTCAATGACTCCGTAACTGCAGAATGTACCTCCTGCAGATGTTCCTTCTCCAAAGGCAGTTCAGAGAACATCACCGCCAAATCCTTCAGTTCCGTCCAGGTCTTAGGCACCTCATTTTCCTGCTCGACGGAAGGTTTTTCATTCACACAAGATACAGTAGACAGGCAGAGCACGCTGGCTCCCACTATCCGAAGCAATCCTTTCATAGTCCATAGTTTTATAAGTCCACTGCAAAGTTCCACAGAACTATCCGTTTAACCTAAATGGAAACGGATAAAAATAAAAATCGCCACCACACGTATGTGCAACAGCGTTTTTGTTATCAATAAAAAGAAAAATTTGCAGCAAAATCAGTGAGAATACCTCACGAAACGGTCCTTTCCAAATATATCTTTCACCACCTCGACATTACCGAAACCTGCATCCATGAAAATCTGCGCAGTCTCTGGGCCAAGGGTTTCATTGATCTCTGTCAATCCCACTCCAGAAGGAAGCATATACTTCAGCGACCACAGAGCGATGGCGCGATAGAAGACCAGCGGATCCACGTCTGGAACGAAGAGCGCCGTCGCGGGCTCGAAGTCGAGGACATTGGTACGCATGAGCGTCTTCTCGCAGTCCTTGATGTATGGCGGGTTCGATAGGATGAGATCAAACTGTCCGTGCTCAAAGGGCTGGTCGACTTCCAGCACGTCAGCCTTGAGGAAAACTGGCGATGCGGGAAGTGGCTGGCTGGAGGCAACCTGAAGGGCGCCGTCGGAGATGTCTACGCCTATCACCTCTGCTTCTGGGGAGGCCAATGCTACCGTCCATGCTATGCAGCCGGATCCGGTGCAGAGGTCTAGCACGCGTGCCGGCGACCCACGCCTCGCCAGCTCGGCGGCCTCCATAGCCAGCTGCTCTGTCTCTGGACGAGGGATGAGCACATCTGGACCCACCACAAACTCATGACCACAGAATTCCGCAACTCCCAGCACATACTGGATAGGCTCCCCTGCCTGGAGGCGCAGAAGCGCCGCCTGGACACTCTCACTCACCTCCGGGGAGAGCTCGTATCCAGGCTCCACGACATGCGTGTAGCTCTTCGTGCCCGCAAGTCGTTCACACAGCATCAGGATGATGCTGCGAGCCTCCTCAGTAGGATAAAGGGACTCGAGTGCTCGAGTCCCTTCAGTTACGAAATCCTTCAACAGCATCTTATTCGTTCTCGATAATATGGGTGAGGAACGAAGTCATGTCCATGCCCGCAGTACGAACCATCTTAGGTACGAGCGAAGCACTTGTCATGCCTGGGATGGTGTTCACCTCCAGGAAGTAAAGACCATCAGCTGCGCTGATATAGTCGATTCTCACGATACCTGAGCAGCCGAGCTGATGATAGATCTTCTTCGTAGTCTCCTGGATGAGGTCACGAAGTTCATCTGAGATATGAGCTGGGCAAATCTCCTGGCTATGGCCATTGTACTTGGCGTCATAGTCGAAATAGTCATTTTCGGTGACGATCTCGATCACAGGAAGGGCGTTCACCTTGCCTGCCACTGCGTATGCAGCGCAGGTGAACTCACGTCCTACCACGCCCTGCTCGATCAGTACCATTGGGCCTTCAGAGTACGCATAGCGGATAGCGTCTGCGAGGTCCTCAGCCCTCTTCACCTTGGTGATACCGAAGCTTGATCCACCATTTGTAGGCTTCACAAACACCGGGAACTGGAGACGGCCCTCAACCTTCTTCGTGACAGCGTCGAGGTCTGCACCCTCGCGTACAAACACGTCAGGGGCACATTTTACGAAGTCCACGTCGCGAAGGTAGTTCTTGCATGAGTACTTGTCGAATGCCACTGTAGACACAAATGCGCTACATGAGCTGAATGGGATGCCTAGCATCTCGAAATATCCCTGCAGAAGACCGTTCTCGCCTGGAGCGCCGTGCTGCATGATATAGACATAGTCAAACTTCACCTTTTCGCCGAGGACATTGACAGAGCAGTCTGTCTTGTCGACCTCTGGTCTGGCGCCTTCTGGGAAGGTGACTCTCATGGCATCCTTCTTCTTGTATGCCACGAGCTGCCATTTGCCGAAACGTGCGAAGATCTCATACACGTCGTAGAGGTCTCCATCAATACGGGAGGCTGTGAACTCTCCACTGCGGCAAGCCACTTCCCACTCTGAGGAGTCGCTGCCATAAAATACCGCGATTGCGCTATACTTTGCCATTATTCGAAATAATAATCTTCTCTTTCCTCTTCGGTGATGGTGGTGTCATCTCCACCAGTGCAGCCGAAATCAAATCCTTCGCCCCTTGGAGCCATGAACATATCCATCTCGCTGACGCCCAATGTTCCATCCTTCAAGCACTTCTGCATCCAGATACCCCAAATAGGGAGGGCCGCAGCCGAACCCTGTCCGAGTGCGCCGGATGTAAAGTGGACATCCCTATCCTCAGCACCTACCCAAACGCCGGCAGTGATGGTAGGAGTGTAGCCGATGAACCACGCATCAGAGTTGCCATTCGTGGTACCCGTCTTGCCCGCGATCTGGCCCTTGAGACCATAAACAGTGCGGAGTCTGTTACCAGTACCGCCATCTACCACTCCACGCATCATGTTCACCATGATGAATGCTGTGCGTGCGCCAATGGTAACCTCCGAATGGGTCGCGAACTCAGAGATTTCATTGCCCTGATTATCCTCGATCCTGGTCACACACTTAGGCTGGATGTACGACCCTTCTGAAGGGAAGGTGTTATATGCTGCCACCATCTCGTAAACCGAGAGGTCCGCAGAGCCCACGCAGAGCGGGTGCACAGCCTCGATGTGGCTGCCGATACCCATCTGATGCATGAGTGCTACCAATGACTCTGGTCCGAGTCGCTTGATAAGATATGCGGAAATGTTGTTTGAACTCATCTGAAGACCCCACTTGAGGGTCACTGTCTTGCCGATCCACTCTGCCTTGTCGGTGCTTCGTGGTGTCCAGCTGGTGCCATTTGGCAAGTCCACAGTCTGGTACTCGTTGAGGACCTTGGTGCAAGGAGTGAAACCATTGTCCGGAAGCATGGCCAATGTGTAGAGGAATGGCTTCACGGTAGAACCGATCTGGCGCTTGCCCTGCCTTACATTGTCATACTTGAAGTATCTGTAGTTCGGACCACCCACATAGGCCTTGATATGGCCAGTACCTGGCTCAATGGCCATGAATCCCGCACGCATGATGCCCTTATAGTACTTGATGGAGTCATCTGGTGTCATGAGGGTATCAATGTACGACTCCTTGCCATTCTTCCAAGCAAATACGCGCATCTTCGTAGGCTCCGAGAACTGCTTGAAGATCTCCGCATCTGACAGTCCAGCCTTCTTCTGAAGGCGATAGCGATCGCTCCACTTCCTCGCGTTCTTCATGAGGCGGTTTACCTGTGCCTGATCGACATCATTGGCAAATGGGGCATTCTTCAGATGCTTCATCTCACGGTCGAAGAGTTTCTGCTGACTGCTCATGTGCTGAGCCACAGCCTCCTCGGCATAGCGCTGCATCTTTTTGTTGATGGTGGTGTATATCTTCAAGCCATCTCTGTCGAGGTCGTAAGACTCGCCAGTGGTTTTCTTGTTCTTGTTAAGCCAGCCATAAAGGTCATCATTGACCCAGAGGGTAGAGTCTGCGCGATAGTCCTCCACGTAGGTGTAGTCGCTACGCTTAGGCTTGGTCGCATTCATGGTGCGGCGAAGCATGTCGCGGAAATAAGGCGCAAAGCCGGAATTATGGTCCTGGATATGATAGTCGGTGACAATAGGAAGAGCCCTCAGAGAGTCGCGGAAAGCGGCAGTCTTCACGCCTGCTGCCTTCGCCTCGTCATCGAAGTAACCAGCCTTCTCCATCTGGCCAAGCACGAAGTTTCTTCTGGTCAGAGCCTTGTCTGGGTTGAGAACAGGATTATAACGAGTAGGCTTATTCACCATACCCACAAGCATCGCGCTCTCCTCGATGGTGAGCTCAGAAGGGAGCTTTCCGAAGAAAGTCTCTGCAGCAGCCTTCACGCCATAGGCACCACTACCGAAGAAGATGGAGTTAAGATACATGTCCACGATCTCTTCCTTGGTATAGTTCTTCTCGATCTTAACCGCAGTCACCCACTCCTTGAGCTTGATCCAGACCATCTTGAGCTTGTTTGAGTTTTCAGGTCTTGGGTACAGAGTCTTCGCAAGCTGCTGGGTGATGGTAGAACCACCTCCCTGGCTGGAATTATTCATGAGCAATGTCTTCACGAACACTCGCGCGAGACCTCTCATATCGATACCAGAGTGTCTGTAGAAGCGTACGTCCTCGGTAGCTACCGCCGCATGGACGAGATGAGGAGAGAGCTCCTCATAGCTCACGTAGGTTCTATTCTCGATGTGGAAGGTGCAGAGGAGCTCGCCATCCTCATCGAGCACCTGGGTCGCCAGCTTGTTATCCGGATTCTCCAGCTCCTCAAACGAAGGTATCTTCGCGAACACGCACACTGCCACCAGCAGCAGAGCCACCAGCGACATGCCACCGATGATGATTCCCCAGAACCACTTCAATATCTTCTTTTTCGTCGTATCTGTCATAACTTTATTCCAGCTTTTATACCGAATCTACAAAAATATAAATAATTCACTGCAATTGCAAAGTTCGTGCGCATAATGCGCCCGGTGAGCAGACAGGGCCCCGCCACTCAACAGAGGTTGCCGGAAGTGCCCGCGGTGAGTGGAGAGGGCCGCCACGCTCACCGGAAGGGTGCGAAGGGACGCTGCGTGAGCGAGGGAGGCGCTGACGCTCACCAGCGCGGGCCGGAAGTGCTCGCGGTGAGTAGAAGTAGCATCCACGCTCACCAGCGCGGGCCGGAAGTGCCCGCGGTGAGTAGAAGTAGCATCCACGCTCACCAGCGCGGGCCGAAAGTGCCCGCGGTGAGTGGAGAGGGCCGCCGCTGCTCACCGGAAGGGTGCGAAGGGACGCTGCGTGAGCGAGGGAGGCGCTGACGCTCACCAGCGCGGGCCGGAAGTGCTCGCGGTGAGTAGAAGTAGCATCCACGCTCACCAGCGCGGGCCGGAAGTGCCCGCGGTGAGTGGAGAGGGCCGCCACGCTCACCGGCGCGTCAGCGCTTTCAGCGGGAACAGCTCGCTCACCTGCCTCTCCGACATCTTGAGAATCATGCGGACTTGAGCATTGGACGCATGATAATCACCATGTAGGATTCTCGCCACCTGCAGCTTCCCCTCCGGCGGCAGCAACGATGGCTGCTTCACATTGAAGTCCCTCAAACTCAGCATCCTCGCCACCTGGTACATCTCCTCTCGGCCGATGACATTGGTATCACCAAACCTTTTCGCGCTCTCGCTGTATGCCTCAAAGTTCCTTGTGATGGCGTCAAGATAGTTGTGGGCGTTTCGGAACATGCCCTCGCCCAGCGCCACATCCACGAAGCTCGCAGGCAGAATCATTCCATCCAGAATTTCATATGAATCAGGCATCATCACCACCCTGCGGCAACTGAGGCGCCTTCGCTCATTGAAACTGATTTGGTTATATTTCTCACCATGCACCAGCTTAGCCAATGGGTTAAAATACACACACGAACTAGACCATGGGTAAGAGAAGGGAAGGAAGTTTCTGTTCGAGACAAAACCATTTCGATTAATATAAGCGATCTCATTTCTCATCATCTCCAAGTCTGTAATCGGAATGGGATCATCACAACGTAACCCCCTGAGATCCACAAACCTACCCTGACGCTCAAAGTACTTCTGTTGCCTGTAGGCATACGCCTTCAAGAAGGCAAAGCACTTCTCACGGATGCACTGCAGCAGCAGGTGGAGGTGGTCCTCCATGACCGAGAAGGTCACCACCTTAATCCCCACTTCGGCAGCGGTGATGGCTACATTGCTCACCGCAAAGGCGTAGTCCTCCTCGGTGACATTTAGAATTTCGGTCAATGTTCCCGGCGTGCACACATGCCAGAAAGGACCATCTTCGATTTGACTATTCTGAAAGAGAAAGCTGCAGCTGTTCTCCGCTTCGCTGAAACTGACAGCGTCGGACGAGATCTCGCCCCATTTAAAATTTGCCATTTCCATCAACACATTTCCCTACGCCACCGTGGCAATAGACATCACAAATATCAAAAACCGCGATGGAATTTCAAAGCCTTTCGGCCAATTTTTTCGCGCGGTGAGTGGAGAGGGCATCATCACTCACCAGAGGGGTGCGAAGGGGCGGTTCGTGAGCGAGGGAGGCGCTTACGCTCACCAGCGCGGGCCCCAAGTGCCCGCGGTGAGTGGAGAGGGCCGCGCTGGTCACGGGAAAAAGAGTGAAATTTCCATTATATAATAATGGGTATATCCAGGCGGGAAAAAGGGCCTTAGAAAGTGCTGCGAAAATTTGGAATCTTCAGTCTTTTGTGGCAATCTTTGCATTATGAATCGACGGTTTGGGCCCGACGACAAGTAGGGACAGACCACATTAACAGAAAGATATGGAGGGAACAAAAAGCAGCGCAAACGCAGCAAAGAATCTGGTGATTGTGGAGTCTCCTGGAAAGATCCACACCATCCAGAAAGTGCTTGGAAATGACTATTTGGTAATGGCCAGCTATGGTCATATACGCGACTTAGACGAGAAAAAACTTGGAATCGACATCGAGGCAGGATTCAAGCCTGACTATCAGGTACCAGCCGACAAGATAAAGAGAGTGGCCGAACTGAAGAAGGCCGCACAGAAGGCTCAGACCGTATGGCTGGCATCCGATGATGACCGCGAGGGAGAGGCCATCTCTTGGCATCTCTTTGAGACACTGGGACTAGACCCAGCGAAGACAAAGAGAATCGCATTCCACGAGATCACAAAGGACGCCATACTCAAGGCCATTGAGAATCCTAGAGACATCGACATGAACCTCGTGAACGCCCAGCAGGCGCGTCGCGTGCTCGACCGTCTCGTCGGCTTCGAGCTCTCGCCCGTGCTCTGGAGAAAGGTACAGCCTAAGCTCTCAGCCGGCCGAGTTCAGTCTGTCGCGCTCCGTCTCATCGTAGACAGGGAAAAGGAGATCATGGAGTTCGAGGGCAAGCCATATTATAAAGTGGATGGCGTCTTCCATCCAGAAGGTTCGCCAGCAGCGACTAAGACAAAGGGAACCCTCGACACCAAGTTCGAGGATGGAGAAAGCGCACGTAAGTTCCTGGAGGACAGCGCTGACGCCACATTCACTGTCGATAGCATTGAGACAAAGGAAGGCACTCGCTTCCCTGCCGCGCCTTTCACCACCTCCACTCTCCAGCAGGAAGCAGGCCGCAAGCTTCACTTCCCTGTGGTGACCACCATGCGCGTGGCTCAGGCGCTCTACGAGCGAGGACTCATCACATACATGCGTACTGACTCGACAAACCTGTCAGCATTGGCCATCGGCACCGCAAAGAAATACATTGTGGAGAATTTCGGCGAGAACTACCACCACGCCAGACAGTTCAAGACGAAGTCGAAGGGAGCACAGGAGGCCCATGAGGCCATCCGCCCTACCTTCATCGAGACCACTGCCATAGAAGGAACGGCACAGGAGCAGAAGCTCTACAGCCTCATCTGGAAGAGGACCGTGGCCTCACAGATGGAGGAGGCGCGCGTGCTGAACACCAGCGTCAAGGTGGCATCCGACAAGCGTAGCGAGAAGTTCAACCTCCAGTCGTCACAGGTAATCTTCGACGGCTTCCTCAAGGTATACATGGAAGGCACCGACGACGAGGTGGAAGAGGGCGAGATCACTCTCCCAGAGATGCATGTGGGAGACATCATGAACAGGAAAACCATCAGCGCAGAGTGCAAGTTCACGCAGGCACCGGCGCGCTACTCTCAGCCTGCACTCGTGAAGAAACTCGAGGAGCTCGGCATCGGCCGTCCATCCACCTATGGTCCGACCGTGCAGACACTCACCACAGGTAGAGGATATGTCGCTACGGGAGACAAGGAGGGCAGAAAGATAGACGTCAAGAACTACCTCCTCAAGGGCAGCGACATCAGCGAAAGCGTAAAGGCGGAAACGATTGGTGCTGAGAAGGGTAAGCTCCTTCCACAGGAGATCGGAATGATTGTTACCGACTATCTCGTAGCGAACTTCCACGACATCCTTGACTACAATTTCACAGCGGATGTCGAGAAGGATTTCGACCAGATAGCAGAGGGTGAAAAGGTATGGAACGGAGTCATTTCAGAGTTCTACTCTCCTTTCCACGCCAAGGTCAAGGAAGCCCTCGAAGACAGGAATTTCAGCAAGGTCACACGCGAGATCGGCGTGGATCCTGCAGACGGACAGATGATCATCGCGAAGTTCGGAGCCTTCGGTCCATTCGTCCAGAAGGGAGACGGAGAGAACAAGCAGTACGCGAGCCTAGCGAAGGGGCAGCTCATCGAGAGCATAACCCTCGAAGACGCGCTCAAGCTCTTCCAGCTGCCACGTCGCGTCGGCGAAGTGGACGGTATCGAGGTCATCGCGCTCAAGGGCAAGTACGGTCCATACCTGAAGTATGGCGAGAAGAACGTGAAGCTTCCTAAGGGCAATGATCCCCTCAACATCACCATCGAGGAGTGCGCCGCCCTCATCAAGGAGGCGCAGAACGCGACCCCTGCCAGCACAGTGCTCGCTGAATTTGGCGACATCCAGGTGATCAAGGGCATGTATGGACCATACATCAAGTGTAATGGATCGAACTACAAGATAGCCAAAGGAACCGACCCAAGCACCCTAACAGAAGAGGCTTGCAGGGCAATTATTGACAATTCGGAACCTACTGCGAAAGGAAAAAGGCGTTTTAAGAGGAAATAATATTGAATTTCAATCAAATAAGGCTATAACAATTAATAATTTTAGTTATCTTTGCAGATATAGTGTACCTTAAAAAAGTTAATAAGCTATGTCTAGCCTTTACCAGATTGACGAAATAGATAGGAAGATTCTTTCCTTCCTCGCAGAGAACGCTAGAATGCCTTTCCTCGAAATAGCGAGAGAATGTGGCGTGTCCGGCGCAGCTATTCACCAGAGAGTCAAGAAATTGGAAGCAAACGGAGTAATCACAGGCTCACGTCTGCTCGTAAAACCACAGACCCTTGGTCTCAATGTTTGTGCTTACATAAGCATCTCTCTTTCTGAGGCAAACAAGTACCCAGAGGTAGTTGTGGCTCTCAAAAAAATTCCGGAAATCGTTGAGTGTCATTTCGTAACTGGAGCCGCAGCTCTTCTCGTAAAGTGCTACTGCTTCGACAATGACCACCTTATGGAAGTTCTCCTGAACACCATTCAGAAGATTCCACACATCCACTCCACCGAGACCATGATCTCACTCGATGAGGCATTTGAGCGTCAGGTCTGGGTAAAGGACTACAAGAGAAGCAGCTATAGCTTCAGAGGCTAGTTCTATTTTTTTAGCGAAAGAAGAGCACGAGCAAACTCCAGGTCATCCTGGGTCGTGATCTTGATATTGAGCCTCTCTCCTAGCGTATAGGAGAGGGGTATTTCTTTTCTCTGCGCCACGGAAGCGTCGTCCGTAAAAGAAAGGTCAAAAGCCTGATCGTACGCCATCTTAATATCCTCTGACAGAAACATTTGCGGGGTCTGGGCACGGAAGACGGTGGAGCGGTCGATGACCGTGTCCGCTATGGTTTCATAGCGTACCTCGCCATCCTCCCCCTTCACCTCTCGCACAGCCTTGAGCGTATCCACAGATGGCAGGATCGGGATGAGGGCGCGACAGCCCTTCATCTTCTTGAACATGGAGCCAATGAGCTCGGACGAAATCATTGGCCTCACGCCATCATGTATCGCCACGATGGCTCCGTCTGGCACCTTCGCAAGCGCATTTTTCACCGAATGGAAACGTGTGATGCCACCCTCCACAAGCATCTGGGGAGTGAGGAAGTTGTACTTCGTACAATACTCCTTCCATGTGTCCATGTACTCTTTCGGAAGCACAGTTATCACCTTCACGTCGGGATCGGCGTAGATGAATTTCTCAATGGTCCTCTGGAGGATGGGCTTGCCATCCAAATCCATGAATTGCTTGGGGACACTGGCTCCCATGCGGGTTCCACGGCCCGCCGCCATCACTATCACGTACTTTTTTCTTTCCATATCGTAAATTGCTACGCAAAATTAGTTTTTTTTGCTTATTTTTACACACTAATTCGTAAACCGTCAAATAACATATGGCATTTTCATTCTTGACCCAAGAACTGGCGATGGACCTCGGAACCGCGAACACTATCATCTTCCAGGGTGATAAGATAGTTCTGGACGAGCCAAGTATCGTCGCCATCGACAATAATACAGGCAAGTGCATAGCCATTGGCCAGAAGGCCAAGCTCATGCACGAGAAGACAAACCCTGGCATCAAGACCATCCGTCCTTTGAGAGACGGTGTGATCGCTGACTTCAACGCAGCGGAGATGATGATCCGTGGTTTCATCAAGCAGGTAAACAACAAGCATAAGACTCTGTTCAACCCTAACCTCAGAATCGTAGTCGGTATCCCATCAGGTAGTACCGAAGTTGAGATCCGTGCGGTCCGTGACTCCTCAGAGCACGCTGGAGGTAAGGATGTATACCTCATTTTCGAGCCTATGGCTGCAGCGCTCGGTATCGGTCTCGACGTCGAGGCACCTAGAGGAAACATGGTTGTCGACATAGGTGGTGGTACCACCGAGATCGCAGTCATCTCACTCGGAGGCCTCGTACAGCAGGACAGTATCCGTACTGCAGGTGATGTCTTCACAAGCGACATCCAGTACTATCTCCGCCAGCAGCATAACATCCGCGTCGGTGAGATCACCGCCGAGAAGATCAAGCTCGCTGTAGGAGCCGTGATTCCAGATCTCGACGAGGACGAACCAGAGCCATTCATCGTAAGAGGTCCAAACCTCATGACAGCACACCCTGTAGAGGCTACCATCACTTACCAGGAGATTGCACACTGTCTGGACAAGTCCATTGCGAAGATCGAGACATCCATCCTTCACGTGCTTGAGCAGACCCCTCCTGAGCTCTACTCCGACATCGTAGAGAATGGTATCTTCCTTTCAGGTGGTGGCGCACTCCTCAGAGGTCTCGCGAAGAGATTCACCGAGAAGGTGAACATCCCATTCCACGTGGCAGAGGACCCTCTCCACGCAGTGGCACGAGGCACCTGCATCGCACTCAAGAATACGGAAAACTACCAATTCCTGATGAGATAAATGCCTAAGGAAAGGAGCACCTCGTCAAAAATCATAAGCATAGTGGTCTTCATTCTCATGGAGGCCGCTGCTTTCGTTATGCTGAGCAAGGCAGGCTCGCTTCAGGGCCTCTGGCTCGGACGAGCATCGCACTGGACCATGGCGAAGCTGTGGGGCGGAAGCGAGGAAGTGAGGTACTACTTCTCCCTGAAAAAGCAGAACGAGATCCTGGCAGAGGAGAACGCCAGACTCAGCGAGGAACTGAAGCTTTACCGCGACGCCCACATCGATTCTCTCGAAAATGCAAGGACTGAGGGCGTCCAGAAGGCATCAGACTACACCTACATCCCTGCATCCATCATCAAGGCAAGCAGGAACAAGCAGCACAACTACATCATCCTGAACAAGGGTTCGGAGGATGGTGTGCAGCCTCAGTCCGGCATCGTGACGTCAAATGGCATCGTCGGCATCATTGACGCAGTCGACAAGCACCATTCGTACGGCCTCACATTCATGAACACAAACATCAGCATCAGCGCCCGCCTCGGCGAGGAAGGCGCGGTCGGCCCACTCGTCTGGGACGGCCACAGCACCGGCCAGGCTGTGCTGAAGGAGATCCCGCTCCAGTACAAGTTTGAGCCAGGCGACACCGTCTGGTCAAGTGGCTACTCTTCACTCTTCCCTGCCGACATTCCTCTAGGCGTGACAGGCTCGTCGAAGGTGATCAATGGTGCGGTAAACGAGATACAGGTAACATTGTTCCAGGATTTCAAGACGCTTCGCTTCGTCACCATCGTGACAAATGGCGGCAGCGATGAGATCTCTTGGCTGGAGAATTTTGAAGAAGGAGTGAAAGAATGAGAAAGAGAGACTTTTTCCTGGCATATGTGCTGCTCGTTGTGCTTCAGATGTTGATTTATAACTATTTCCACATCTCGCATTACCTTCTGCTCACCATACTTCCAGTGATGGTGCTGCTCATCCCTATCAGGTTCAGCACCCTATCTTCGCTGTTCATCGCATTCGTCACCGGACTCGTCGCTGACGTGTTCTCGGACGGGGTCATTGGCCTTAACGCAGCCGCTCTCGTGCCTGTCGCGCTCATACGCGAGTGGGTCATCGGCCTCGTGTTCGGCCAGGAGCTCTTCGCGCGCGACGAGGATGCATCCATCCTGCGCCAGGGCGTCATGAAGATGACTACCGCGATAGTGATAGTGCAGGCTCTGTTCCTCTTCATCTACATCTGGGCCGACTCAGCAGGCACCAGGCCGTTCTGGTTCAATGCGACCAGGTTTGGTCTCTCGCTCGTCATCAGTACGGCAGTGTCTCTGCTCGTGGCCGTGATCATGGCACCTAAGAGAGATAGCAGATGGCATTAGAAAGGCATCATAAACTACTCATTGGCCTAGGAGTGGCAGCCGCCATTCTCCTGGGCAAACTGTTTGTGATCCAGATACTTGACGACAAGTATAAGACTGACGCCGCAAATAACTCCATGGTCTATGACGTCATCTACCCTACCCGTGGAATCATATACGACCGAAACGGAGAGATCATAGTCGGAAACAAAGTAGCATACGACATCATAGTCAGCCCGAGGGAGGTCAAGCAGTTCGACACGCTTGCACTCGCCAAGGCTCTGAACGTAGACCCTGACATCATCAGGTCCAAGATGGAGTACTACAGAAAATACCGTAGCCGCATTGGATACCAGGCACAGACCCTTCTCAAGCAGGTATCGCCTGAAGACTACATGAAGTTCGCGGAGATCCAGTACAAGTTCCCAGGCTTCAAGGGCCAGATGCGTACCATCAGAGACTACCCTATCAACGCGGGAGGAAACCTCCTCGGATACGTATCAGAAGTGGATCAGGCCTTTCTCAAGAAGCACGAGGGAGAATATCGCTCGGGCGACTACGCCGGCAAGACCGGCATCGAGGCAGCAAGGGAGACGGAACTTCGAGGCGTCAAGGGCTATCATGTGTACCTCAGGGATTCGCATAACCAGATCCAGACATCCTACAACAATGGTGAACTGGACAAGGAAGCCATCCCAGGAAAGGACATTGTCACCACCATCGACGCCCACCTTCAGGAGTACGGACAGCAGCTCATGAAGAACAAGGTGGGTAGCGTCGTGGCTATAGAACCAAGCACAGGAGAGATCCTGGCGATGGTTTCCAGCCCAGGTATAGACGTGAGCCAGCTCGCCGACATCGGCCAGCACTATGCAGAAATCTTGAAAGACCCATATAAGCCGATGTTCAACCGTACGGTTATGGCATCATACCCTCCGGGATCGGTTTTCAAGCTTGTAAACGGCCTCATTGGCTTGCAGGAAGGCGTCCTGTCACCGTCTGACAGATATCCTTGCAGCCGAGGTTTCCCTTACGGCAACGGCCACAAGCTGGGATGTCATGGACATGCGTCTCCGCTCGCCCTGCTCGATGCCATCGCCACTTCGTGCAATGGCTACTTCTGCTACGTGTTCAGAAACATCCTCGAAAACAAGAAATATGGCTCCATCCAGGAGTCGTTTGACAAGTGGAGAGAGTATGTGCTCAGCTTCGGCTTCGGGCAGAAGCTTGGTAGCGACTTCCCTTCCGAACTGGGAGGAAACATCCCTACCTCAAACTTCTACAACAAGCGTTATGGTCGCAAGGGCTGGAAATTCCAGACCATCATCTCACTGTCCATCGGCCAGGGAGAGATCGGAGTAACCCCGCTCCAGATCGCGAACATGTGCGCGACAGTGGCGAACAGAGGTTACTACATCGTACCTCACATCATCAAGGACTCCGAAGGGGTGAAAATTGACGACATCTACCACCAGAAGCACTACACCATGGTGGATACCATCCATTTCCATAAGGCCGTACAGGGCATGTATATGGCGGTCAATGGTGGAGGCGCAGCGGGTGGAACAGCGTTCTCGGCGAGAGTGGAGGGTCTGGACATCTGTGGAAAGACTGGAACGGCGCAGAACCCGCGTGGAGCCGATAACTCCGTGTTCATCTGCTTCGCACCGAAGGACAACCCTAAGATCGCGGTGGCGGCATACGTGGAGAACGCCGGATTCGGCGCGACCTGGGCCAGCCCTATTGCATCATTGATGATAGAGAAATACCTCAAGGGGGAGATTTCATCACCTGCCAGAAAGGACGTGGAGAAGAGGGTGATGGATGGAAACCTCATGTCAAGAGTTAAGAAAGATTAAAGATGCTCGATACCGGAAACAAATACAAGAGGAGCCTCAAGCAGTCCATCGATTGGGTACTGGTAGCCATCTACCTGGTACTCATCGTGCTCGGTATCGTGAACATATATGCCGCCATCCACTCAGCGGATGGCGTATCATTCTTCAGTTTCGACGGAAGAAGCGGCAAGCAGCTCGTGTGGATGGGCACATCCTTCTTCCTCGCCTTCATGATTCTGTTTGTGATCAGCCCGCGGCTATGGGAGCCGGCGGCCATACCGATGTACCTGGCTGTACTTGTGCTGCTGGTCGTCGTCATTTTCGTGTCAAAGGATGTCAAGGGTTCACACTCATGGTTTGAGTTTGGACCAGTCAAATTCCAGCCGGCAGAAATATCGAAGATAACGACGTCCTTGATGCTTGCGATGGTAATGAGCCGTCCAAACTTCAAGCTTACGCGCATCAAGGACTTCATCACCGTATGCGCAGTCTTGGGAATCCCAATGCTCGCCATTCTCGGAGAGAGCGAGACGGGCTCTGCCCTTGTGTATGTGGGATTTATCTTCGCACTCTACCGCGAGGGCCTTTCGGGATGGTTCCTCGTAATCATTGGCGTAGCCATTGTCCTACTCATCATGACCTTGACTGCGGGGCCGTACGCGTCCATCCTGACGCTGATCACGCTGGTGTCATTTGTCTACTCCCTCGAAAAGAACCGCATCGGCAAGTGGCTCATCAGCGACGCCATCTTCCTCATCTGCATGGCATTCCTCCCGATGGCATGGAACGCCATTCTGAACACCCTCATCCCTGGTGCATCATTGGCAATGGTCACGGAGGACCCATCGGTGAAGGAAGCCATCCTCTGCACCACAAACCTTGATTTCCTGCTTCTGTTCAAGCCTATATACCTTCTGCTCGCCTGCGTAGGCATTGGTTTACCTATCTACGCCGTCAAGGCTTACAGGGAGGCTCATCCATTCATGTGGTACAGCCTAGCCTGCGTGCTCGCAGGCGTCGTGCTCGTCTTCTCGACCAACATCCTCTTCGAGAAGGTGCTTCAGGATCACCAGCGTAAGCGCATTGAGGTGCTTCTGGGCCTCAAGGAGGACCCTGCTGGAGTGGGTTACAATGTTAACCAGTCCATGATCGCGATAGGCTCGGGAGGCCTGTTCGGCAAGGGTTACCTGCAGGGCACACAGACCGCTTACGGCTTCGTGCCCGAGCAGAGCACAGACTTCATCTTCTGCACCGTCGGTGAGGAGTGGGGATTTGTCGGATGCCTGGTCATCATCCTGCTTTATGTGGCACTGATATGGCGCATCCTGCATGACGCCGAAGACTGTCGAGAATCATTTACCCGCATATATGGGTACTGCGTCGCGAGCTGCATCTTTATGCATCTTTTCATAAATGTGGGCATGACCATTGGCCTTATGCCTGTGATAGGAATCCCGCTGCCGCTCCTCTCATACGGAGGATCATCGTTGTGGGCATTCACGATTTTGATTTTCATTTTCCTTGCCCTATACCGGCAGGAAAAGAAATATTTCTAAGTTTAGGTTTTTCTCCTTAACTTTGCACCGATGCCTTGGTGGTGGAATGGTAGACACGAGGGACTTAAAATCCCTTGGCCCGAAAGGCTGTACGGGTTCGAGTCCCGTCCGAGGCACGTTTTAACGAGCTAACTTGTTGATAATCAATAGTTAGCTCGTTTTGTTTTTCTATTTTTGGCGATATTTTGGCGACTTACTTGTATTCAATAATAACATAGCGTTAATAAATAAAGAAAACCCAAGATATATTATCGGTATAGATACTAATCGAAACCAGCTGTTTTCATCACCGCCATTATTGAGAATAAGGAAAACCTCCGCCATGAATCAAATCTCTGAAAAATAGTTTGTTTGGACGCTATTGTTTTTCGTCCGGCTATGTGAATAATGTTGGAAAAACACTAACTTGCAAAAAATACATATGAACATATGATG
>JAKSJM010000014.1 GCA_024398075.1 Bacteroidales bacterium
AGAGATATTTCAGTGGAAAGAAGAACCAAATCTTGCGAGGAATCCGTATATTTGAGGTATGAAAAGAGTCATAGTTGTCGTATTTAGTTTGCTTGTCGCTATATCAGCGCTGGCATTTGATTATAAAAAGACAGAAGCGATGATTCCTATGCGGGATGGAGCTCGTCTTTATACTGCTATTTATGAGCCCATTGGTATAGGTTATCGTCCTGTAATCATGAGACGTACGCCTTATGGTTGCAAACCATATGGCGCTGAGTTTACAGATAACCTTCAGACTGACATGAAGTACTTTGTTCAGCATGGTTATATTGTGGTCTATCAGGATGTAAGAGGCAAATATGAAAGCGAAGGCCATTTTGTCCAGGTAAGACCATATAATATCAGAGCTATTCATGGACCAGCATCAGAATCTTCAGAAATAGATGAAGCTACTGATGTCTACGACACCATAGAATGGCTGATTCATAATGTTAATACAAATGGAAATGTCGGAATCACAGGCGTTTCCTATCCTGGGTTCTATGCTGCTATGGGAGCGCTCTCCAATCATCCTGCGCTTAAGGCTGCATCTCCTCAAGCTCCTGTAAATGACTGGTTCATTGGTGATGATTTCAAGAGAACTGGTGTCCTTATGCTTTATGATGTGCATAAGTCTCTTGGTAGGAACTTCAGCATTGATCGTGAAGCGAATCTGAAAGATCCTTGGGTGTCAAAGTATGATGTTGAAGATCCATACAAGTATCTTCTTGGACTTGGAAGTACCTCGGCAGCCATAGAGGATATCGCTGATGAGAAAACATTGAGAGAGAAGTTTAATTTCTGGGACGCACTCATTGACCATCCAGATTATGATGACTATTGGGACAATGTTTGTCCGACCAAGCATTATGTAGACATCAAGCCTGCAGTAATGGTAGTCGGCGGCTCGTACGATGGTGAAGATTGTTACGGTGCAGTGAAAACTTACGAGGCCATCAAGAAGCAGTCACCGAAGACTCCTTTATATTTCGTGTATGGACCTTGGCCACATGGGTATTGGCACCGCACATCTTATGAAAGCTGGTCGCAGACATCTTTCGGTCCAGGTTCCGCTGAGTGGTTTATGAAAGAAGTCGAGTTCCCATTCTTCGATTACTATTTGGATCCTTCGAACACGAAAAATAAGGTCCCTTCAGTGACTTTGGTGCCTTCGTTCTGGGACAATGGGAGTGTGTGGAAATCTTATCAATCTGAGGAAATTCCTGATACTGAGATGGTTAAGTATTATCTTCATGCGGATGGTACTACTTCAACCATAAAGCCTAGTGAACGCCGATCTTTTCATGAATATGTCTCTGATCCGGAGAATCCTGTGCCATACATGCCAGTGGAATTGATGGGTGGTAAGAAACTGTATGTTATTCAGGGACAGGAGTTTGTGACAGGAAGAAATGATGTTTGCAGTTTCATTGCTATGGAAGCCAGTGACACCATGAGAATCTGCGGACCACTTCGTGCGCATCTGTGCTTTAAGACAGATGCTGCTGACCTTGATTTCGTTGCGAAGTTGATTGATGTTAACGAAAGGGGAGAACAGATGATGATAAGGGGCGAAATCTTCAGGGCACGATACAGATATGGTTATGATAAGCATGTTTTCCTTAGACCTGGAAAAATGGAAATCGTAGATTTCGAGATGCAGATGGTTGACCATCTCGTACTCCCTGGTCATAAGCTGCTTATCCAGATTCAGAACAGTTGGTTCCCTGTGGCTGAGCTTAATCCACAGACAGCTGTGGACAATGTAGCAAGAGCAGTCAAGGCTGATTATTGTCCTGCTAGTATTAAACTCTATCACGATAGGAAGAATCCGTCATATCTTTTACTACCTGTCGTCAAGAATTGGAAATAAATTGTTTATATTTGTCACATAATAAAACCAAATAACCCTTTAGATGAGAAAGTTTATCATCATTACAGCTGCATTGTTCGCAGCAATTCCTTCTTTTGCTCAGAAGGAACAGATTACTAAGACCGGCCTTAATTTTGGACCTCTTCCTGCTATCGCATACGATGCAGACAAGGGCTTCCAGTATGGAGCTATTCTTCAGATCTTTAACTACGGAGATGGTCATAATTATCCAAACTACGATAATAAGACTTACTTGGAGTATTCTCGATTCACAAAAGGTTCTCAGCTCATCCAGATTCAGTACGATGACAGAGAGCTCATTCCTGGTATCAGATGGAGCTCAGCCTTGAGAATCAACCTTGACAAGGCTTTTGATTTCTATGGATTCAATGGCTATCAGACAAATTATGATTGTGCCAGAGTCACTTCAAAGGAAGGCTTTGGTTTCAAACCTTTTTATAGAATGAAGAAGAACGAGTATTCGTTCAAGTCTGATTTCCTCGGTACCATCAATCCTAACCTCAAGTGGGAGGCAGGTATCTTCGCAAGATATAACCAGATCGGAGATATTGATTACGAGAGCATTAATAAGGGAAAGGATGAGTCAGCCAAGTTCCCTACAACTGTTCCTACCCTTTACAGCATCTATGAGAAGCTCGGTATCATTTCCAAGGAGGAGGCAAATGGTGGTCTTTCTTCCGGAATCCGTCTCGGTATGGTGTACGATACCCGCGACAAGGAAGGTGCTCCTACACAAGGCATTTGGGCAGAGGGACATATCTCTGCGGCATTGCCATATATTTCCAAGATTCCTTTCTACCGTTACTCATTCACATGGAGACAGTATTTCCCTATAGTAAGTCATGACATACTTACTTTTGCATATAGACTGAACTATGAGGGCAATTTCGGAAAGAATGCTCCTTTCTATGCACTTCCTTTCATGACCGCAATGGGTGAAAAGGATGATGCTGACGGAATGGGTGGATACAGAACTACCAGAGGTATCATGCGTACTAGGGTTGTCGGTCTGGATATGGCGGCTTATACAGCAGAACTTCGCTGGAGACCAGTTCAGTTCACTGCTTTCAACCAGAACCTTGCCATTGGCCTTAGCGCTTTCAGTGATGGATGTATGGTCACCAGAGGCAGGGATATCAAGGCCCTTGAGCTTCTGGCTGCGGCTCCGGTAAAGGTTTATGGCCAGGAGAAGGATAGCCTCCATGCTACTGTGGGCTCTGGACTTCGCCTCATCATGAATGAAAACTTCATCGTGGCCTTTGAGTATGGTACGCCTATCACTCACTTCATGAAGAACAGTCCTCTCTACAACCAGGATGGTACTGGAGCATTCTACATCAACCTTGGTTATACATTCTAGAATGAATCTATCAAGAATACACTTTATTGCAGCTGTCGCCTTATTCGCGACGGCTGCGTTCTCTTTAAAGGCGGGCGAGCCTCGTTGGATCACAGCAGAGGATGCTGCTGCTGGGCAGGAAAACACATGGATCGCGTTCAGCCGCAGTTTTGCACTTGACAATGTCCCTGCTGATGTCAATGCCCAGATAGCCGTGGACAGCAAATATTGGCTTTGGGTCAATGGTGAGTGCGTGGTCTTCGAAGGTGGACTAAAGAGAGGTCCAAATCCGCAAGATACATACTTCGATGTCGTAGATATCGCTCCTTACCTCGTGAAGGGTGATAACATTGTCAGTGTCCTTGTGGACTACTTCGGAAAGCAGGGATTCTCGCACCACGACAGTGGAATGGCAGGTCTTTATTTCAATGCTCCCGAAATCCATCTTTCCTCAGACAAGGAATGGCTGGCAAAGGTACACCCGGCATTTGGTACATGTGGAGATCCAAAACCAAATTATAGGCTCCCAGAGTCAAATATAAGATTTGACGCAAGAAAGCAGCTCACAAACTGGGAGAAGGGAGAAGTAAAAGATTTCCATAATGCGGTGGAAATATCTGAGAATCACTGGGGAAAACTTCACGAAAGACCTATTCCCCAGTGGAAGGACTATGGTATCAAGGAAGCCACTTTTACTGTGCGACATGGCGCGCAGCGAGATACTGTGGTAGCAGTTCTGCCATACAATATGCAGATGACGCCTATCATCGAGCTTACTGCCAATGATGGAACAGTCATCAATATTGATACAGATCATACCTTCCACGGGGCCACATGGAATGTACGTGCAGAGTATATTTGTTGTGAAGGTTCACAGTCCTATGAATCACTTGGATGGATGAATGGCCAGCAGATTTGGGTGTCTTATCCTAAGGGTTCTGTAGATGTGCATTCAGTTAAATATCGTGAAACTGGATATGACACTGAGTTTTCAGGGTCATTTTCATGTGACGAGGAGTTTTACAACCTTTTCTGGAAAAAGGGATTGCGTACTCTCTATGTAAATATGAGAGACACTTTCTTTGATTGTCCAGACCGCGAGCGCGCCCAGTGGTGGGGCGATGCGGTCGTACTGTCGGGGGAGGCATTCTACACTCTTTCTCCAAGCGCTCATGCCCTTGCACGCAAGGCTATTCACGAGCTGTGCGACTGGCGCCGTGCTGATGGCACCATCCATTCGCCTATCCCTGCAGGAAACTATGACAAGGAACTTCCTGGCCAGATGCTTGCTTCTGTGGGCCTCTATGGCTTCTGGAATTACTATATGAACACCGGTGACATAGAGACTCTAAAGCATTGTTATCCGGTAGTAAAAGAGTACTTGAAGCATTATACCTTGGATGAAACAGGACTTACTGCATACCGTAAGGGAGATTGGGCCTGGGGAGACTGGGGCAAGGAGAAGGACATGCGCCTTATCTATGCCGGCTGGCATCATATCGCCCTTCAGAGTGCTGCCCGTATGGCCAATGCTCTAGGTTTTGAAAGTGAAGCATCTGAGTACGAAGCCATTATGCGTAAAGTGGCCGCTGGTTATAACGCATGCTGGAATGGCACTGCTTATCGCCATCCAGACTATGCGGGGCAGACTGATGATCGCGTCCAGGCGCTCGCTGTGCTCGCTGGCATCGCAGGCTCAGACAAGTATCCACAGATCCTAGAGACCTTGAAGACATCAGAACATGCAAGCCCATACATGGAGAAGTACGTGACTGAGTGCTTGTTCCGCATGGGAGAAGGGGAGTATGCGATGGAACGCAATAGGAAGCGCTTTGATCAAATGATCAATGATACCTATCACACCACTCTCTTCGAGGGCTGGGAACTGAATAGCGCTGAGTTTGGAGGCGGCACAGCAAACCATGCCTGGAGTGCTGGAACCATCGCTGTAATTGCCAAGGAACTCTGTGGCATTTATCCTACCAAGCCAGGTTATGAGACGTTCAGGATAGCCCCTACGCCAGTCAGATTCAAGCAGTATCACATCAGCGTGCCTACAGTCAAAGGTCTTATCAGTTCTGACTGGGATGCGACGGGCAAGAAAACTATCTGGACTATCACTGTTCCTGATGGAACGGAAGCCGAAATCATTGTCCCTACTACGCACAAGGTAAAAGTAAACGGCCACAGACTCAAGTCTGCAGCCGCTAGCTCTGTGGTGCTTTCAGGTGGCACCTATACCTTCAAGTTCTAGTGAACTATCTCCACTTCCTTAGGGCCACTACCCTCGTAGTGTAGAGCTCCGTCAGGTCTCTTGTAGCACTTCACATATACATTTCCATATGGGGTCGGGTATATTGCCTCGACCCTATTTAGATTTGCACCCAGGCGTGGACGTATCTGGATCTTCTTGCATCCAGGCTCCACTACGGTGATGCCGACGACGCATTCAGTCAAATACGCGGTAGGACCGCTTGCCCAGCCATGACACAGGCTTCTGCGATAGCCCTTGTAGCAATAGTCGCCGAAGTCGCCGTGTGGGTCTTTCTTGCCGGCTACAGGCATCTCGTCGATGCGGAATGAGTTCTTTGACATCTCTGGGTCATATTCTTCCCAGAATGTAGTGGCACCGAGGTCATACATGCCTCCCCAGAACTCCTTCATCATTATGTTTGCAGTATCAGTGTCCCTCGCAAGTGCGAGTGCCTTGAGCATGTAGTATCCAAAGAATGTAGAGAAACCCTTGACTCCGTCCTTCTTGATGATCTCTGCAGCCTTCTCTGGTGCCATCATGCCTGCGAGTGACATGAGCGCAGCCGCTTGCTTGAGACCCTTAGGGTCGAGAATCTTCTTTCTGATGCGCTTGTCGACTTCATTGCACTTCACCTCATATTCCAATGCGTTCTCGAAACCCTCCTGCGCAGCGTACTTGCAGATGTTTGCTGCTGCATTCATTGAGAGCGCGATGAGAGCACGGAAGCCTGCCTCTACGCCTGCTGTGTTTGGTGAAGACGGCCAGTCGAGGAAGCGGCTGCCTAGAGTTTCTACTCCATTTGCATCCACTCTTGAGCTGACAAGGTCAATGACTCCGCACATGTATCCCCAATGTGATTTCAGGAAGTCAACGTTTCCTGAATACATGAAGAGGTCATTCTGGATGATGAGATACCACAGTGAATATGCAGGCATGCCGTTAAGCCATGCAGGAATAGGATACATCCAGCAAGCATAGTCAAGACTATTCCTGACGATGTCTTGGTCTCCGAATACAGTGTGGATGGTAGCCACCTCAGGATGCATGTCACCTACCCATACGAGGCGGTCGCGCTTGATGCCATCCCAGAGGAATTCCTGCATATTAAGATGAACTGTGTATGCTCCGGTATCCCAAATCCTACTTAGAAGAGGATCGCTGCACTTGAACGCTCCCTTGTACTCAATCTCTCTGAACTTGAAGGTGGCAAATGCATTCTTGATGTAGGTCTGTACGTCCTTTGTGATAAGGTCAATGCGCAAGAATCTGAATCCTGTGTCGCCAACCACGATCCTTCCGTCTCTAGGCACAGTGAGTGTCATGTCTCTCATGGCGTGGTCGTTTGTCGCTGTGGCTCCCGCCTCATTGCCGACTAGTTCAGCACATGTCTCGGAGACGGATTCTCCGAACCTTAGTCTTACCACTGATGTCTCGAGCGGCTTGGATGATCCGAACACAAGTTCTATTCCTCCCTGGAGCTCCTTGCCATAGTCGAGTATGATCGAGGCTGTGTTCGCTCCCTGGGAAATCATACCACACATGCCGGCGTGGCCAAGCATTGACTGGGTGTTTCGATTTCTGAGAAGGTAGTCTACATTTGTAACGCCCTCATCGCTGGTCCATACCACCTTGGCTGGAACAACGAGTTCTGTCTTTATTTCCTCAGGTCTAAGCCTGCTTTCTTCCCCATACCATTCTGGTGGGATAGACTGAGCCTGTGACGACATGGAAGACATGGCGATGCACAAAGCTGCTACTAGAATGAATTTCTTACTATACATATTACAAATATAGAGTTTTTGGTCGTTAATTGGAGTAAAATTGATGTTTTTATAAAAATTTTATAGAAAAAGTTTGCAGATATGGAAAAAATGCCTACCTTTGTAAAACCAAATCGGAAACACGCTGGGTTCGTATAACGGTTAGTACTCGAGATTCTCAATCTCGCAATAGGAGTTCGATTCTCCTACCCAGTACCAAGGAGCTGATCAAATGATCAGCTCTTTTTTTTGTGTCTACTTTTTCCCATCTGCTCAGGAATTGCTATCTTTGGAAGTTATTTGGAAATACACATCAATAATGACACTGATAAAATCTATTTCAGGAATTCGCGGAACAATCGGCGGTCCAGCAGGGGAGGGCCTTACTCCCATTGATATCGTTAAGTTTACTTATGCATATTCGCAGTGCCTCAAGGTAAGAAAACCTCAGCCATTTGGCGAGCGCTACAAGGTGGTGGTCGGAAAGGACGCGCGCCTTAGCGGTGCTATGGTCGAGCAGCTTGTATGCGGTACGCTCATCGCTTGCGGCATCGATGTCGTCAAGGCAGGATTTGCGAGTACTCCTACTACTGAGATGGCTGTTACATTTGCGAAGGCTGATGGCGGTATCATACTTACAGCTTCACACAATCCACGCCAGTGGAATGCCCTTAAGCTCCTGAACGAGAGAGGTGAGTTCCTCACTGCTCTTGAGGGACAGGCTATTCTCGATCTAGCAGAGAGTGGCGACTTTGACTTCGCTCCGGTAGACGAGCTCGGCCACATCGAGGAGCATGACTTCACAGACGAGCATCTCGATGCTGTCCTCGCTCTAGAGGCAGTAGACGTCGAGGCTGTGAAGAATGCGCATTTCAAGGTAGTCGTTGATTCCATCAACTCAGTCGGTGGCGTGATTATGCCAAGGCTCCTTGAGCGTCTCGGCGTCGAGTGTATCTCTCTCTTCGGAGAGCCTACAGGAGACTTCCAGCATAATCCAGAGCCACTTCCTCAGAATCTTGTCACCCTTTCAGAGACTGTAGTGAAAGAGCATGCGGATCTCGGTATAAGCGTCGATCCTGATGTGGATCGTCTGGCATTCATCTGCGAGGACGGTAAACCATTCGTCGAGGAGTACACGCTCGTCAGCGTCGCTGACTATCTTCTTGAACTTGAGGAGGCCAAGGGGCATACAGGCATGACGACAGTGTCTAACCTTTCAAGTACCCGCGCTCTTCGCGATGTTACCGAAAAGCATGGTGGCGTATATCATGCTGCAGCAGTTGGTGAGGTGAATGTAACCACGAAGATGCATGAGGTGGGTGCGCTGATCGGTGGTGAGGGCAATGGAGGAGTAATCTATCCTTCCATCCATTGTGGCCGTGATGCCATGGTAGGCACCGCACTTTTCCTCTCGAATCTCGCGCATAAGGGCATGAAGGTTACAGAACTCAAGGCTACCTACCCTCAGTATGCTATCGCCAAGAATCGAATTGATCTTAGTGACAAGGCTCTTATCGACAAGATCCTGGAGGAGATGAAGAAGGTCTTCGCTGATGAGAATATCAATGATATCGATGGCGTGAAGATATCCTTCGAGGCCGAGCGCAAGTGGGTTCACCTTCGTAAGTCAAACACTGAGCCTATCATCCGCATCTACTCGGAAGCTCCTACTATGGAGGCTGCTGAGGAACTTGCCCAGAAGGTCATAGGCATTGCACATAAAATCATAGGAGAGTAATGTTTTCATTTCGCACCACGCCGCTCCAGGATCAGCTGGACAAGGCCCTCATAGACGGAAAGGTGGGCTGTTTCTGCACCCAGAATTGCTGGGATACAGAGACTGGCCGCTATATGTATGACATTTTCCGTGAGAGGGGAAATCTCCAGGTAATCTTCAATCCTCGTGATGCTGAGCTTACCCCTGATACAAATCACATCCAGTTTACCCGCGAGGCCATTGAAGGACTCAATGCCATTGTCGTAGAGATTCAGGATGTCGGTTCGCGCTACTTCAACTATTCGCGTGACGTTTTTCATCTCATGTCAGTGATGAATGAGATGGAGGAAGCCCCTTCTCTCTACGTTGTAGACCACATAAACCCAGCGGGACGCACCGTAGAAGGCACTATTCCTGTCGTAGACAACGATTTGTGGGTGCCGAAGGTTGTGCATCGACACGGCTTGACCATTGGCGAACTTTGTCACCTATATTACAATGAGATCGGCGCGAAGTTCCCGCTTCATATCATCTCTGCGCGTGCCTCGTCAGCGGGACGCGACATTCTTCCTTGGGTGATACCGCCAGCATCCGATATCCCAGGCCTGTTCACCTGTGAGATGTATAGTGGTGGCGGCCTTTGGAACAGCACGAATATCACCCCAGGCATCGGTACGTCGAGACCTTATGAGTATTTTGGTGCTCCATTCATAAAGCCGGGTTCTGCCAATGATCTCCCTTCGCCAGAGGGGGTGATGATGCGTCCATGTAACTTCAGGCCTTCAGCTGGCCAGTATGCAGGGGAGTGGTGCTTCGGATACCAGATCATGCTGGCTCCAGGTGTTGAGTATCATTCTTTCCTACACACTTTGCAGCTTATGAGGTATATGGTTGAGCATTACTCACAGTTCGAGATACGTGATGACTTTTGGTACAGACTTTCTGATCCTGTGGTGCAGGCTTATCTGAATGGGGAGATTACCTTTGATATCGTCCAGGAGCATGTAAAGATGGAAGAACAGAAGTGGATTCGCAAGGCAAAACGATTTACCTTGTATGAAGATCAGCCATATCGTATAAAATAGTTTGCAAATAAGGGAATAATTCGTATATTTGTGAGCTGTTTAAACAATAATCTTAAAATTTTAAGAAAATGAAGAAAGGAATCCATCCCGAATCCTACCGTCTTGTAGCATTCAAGGATATGTCAAACGATGTTGTGTTCATCACCCGTTCTTGCATTAACACCAAGGAGACCATCGAGGTCGAGGGCGTTGAATATCCACTCGTAAAGGTCGAGATTTCCAACACATCTCACCCTTTCTACACCGGCAAGACAAAGATCGTCGATACCGCTGGTCGTGTTGATATGTTCTATCAGAGATACAAGGCTAGAAAGAAGTAATTCTTTCGACTTACATAGGTTCAAAAACCCGCAGTCACAAGGTGGCGAGCGGGTTTTTTATTTGCAACCTGGTTGCAAAACATATATGATATCTTTGTATGGTTAATTGGTATTATATATGAAAATCAAGCATATTGTTGTTCTCTGCGCCTGTCTTTTCGGCTTAGATGCTGCAGCACAGGTCGTAGGAGTGGATGGAAAGCAGATTGATACTACAAATATTTATGGCGAGCGCTCTGACAGCCTGAATGCTACAGTATTCGTATCTCGCCAGTCTACACTGCCTAAGGGCAAGGATATCCGTACTGAAGTTATCACTGCTGCTGGTCTTTGCAAGATGGCGTGCTGTAACCTCGCTGAGAGCTTTGAGAATTCAGCCAGTGTCACTGTAGGCTATTCGGATGCCGTTACCGGTGCTCGTCAGATCAGGCTCCTTGGCCTCTCTGGTACATATACTCAGATGCTGGATGAGAATCGCCCAGTAATGAGAGGACTCCATGCTCCGTTTGGACTTTCGTATGTCCCTGGTCAGTGGCTTGAGAGCATTCAGATCGCGAAGGGCGTTTCTTCTGTCATCAATGGCGTTGAAGGAATGACAGGCCAGATAAACATGGAACACAGAAAGCCTACAGATGAAAAGCCACTTTTCATCAATGTGGCTGCCATGAATGATACTAAGCTTGACTTCAACATTGCCTCATCACTCCAGTTCAATGATTCATGGAGCACTGTTCTTCTCGGACATGTTTCTGGAAATCTCATGGCTATGGATATGAACAAGGATGGTTTCATGGATGATCCTAAGATGCTCCAGTTCAACTTCTCAAACCGCTGGCTGTACTTTGATCCAGATGGCCTCCAGGTTCGATTCGGCGTACGTGCTATCCGTGATTCACGCATTGGCGGTCAGATGCTCGAAGATGAAAAGGGCGAGAAGCATATCTTTGACCATAATCATGAGTATGATTTCATAAATGAATCATCTGCGTCAAATGTCTGGGGCTCTAATATACTCAACAGATCCATTGATACATACGTCAAGGTAGGTTATCCTCTCGATGAGGATGGATGCACGAGCATTGCCCTTGTGGCTGACTACAACTATCAGGATTCTGATATGTATTTCGGAAAGACAAGCTACCTGGGAGGACAGCACTCTGGATTCCTGAACCTTCTCTATCAGGGTGAGATCAATGAAGACAACAAGTTCACCGTCGGACTTAGTGGCATGGCTGACCTGTATGATGAGTCGCTTGCTAGGTATGTATTTACGGGAAGCAAGAGCAAGTTTGAGCATAATGGAAAAACTTCGCTCGCAAATGCAGGTGCTTTCGGAGAGTATACTTTCCACAGCGGAGATGTGTTCTCTGCCATCATGGGCCTTCGTGCAGACTGGTATAATGCCATCGGCAAGGTGAAGGTGTCCCCTCGCCTTACCCTCAAGTACACGCCTCACAAGTCCATTGTCCTTCGTGCAAATGGTGGTAGGGGATTGAGGTATTCTACGCCATTGATCGATAATATCGGAGTCTTCTCCACTGGCAAGCCATTCTATGCACCAGTGAAGGGAGAGTCGTTCACCGACCACATCCTCGAGGATGCCTGGACTCTCGGCGCAAACGGCACCTACTATTTCCCTGGAGATCTCGGCGCATACATCAGCTTCGACTACTTCCATACCATGTTCAATCAGCAGATGATCGTGGATTATGAGTTTATGCCAAACACTATCTCATTCTACGCGTCGAATGGAAGCAAGTCATTTACAGACAATTATCAGGCTGATTTCTCCATTGAGCCTTTCAGGGGATTCACTGTGACCACTACTTTCCGCTACACAAATGCGATGATGAGCCTGCTTACGCCAGTCGCTGTCGATGGCATCGATGCGTCGCATTCTGCATTGAGAATGATCGAGAAGCCTATGACAAGCCGTTTCAAGGGAGTGCTCAACCTCCAGTACGCGACAAACCTCAACAAGTGGATCTTTGACTTCACCGCCTCAGCAAATGGCCCATCCAGACTCTATGACTTCATGGCTACTCAGGACTGGGTCAATGCTTCAGAAGGTCAGCTCTACCTCAAGGATAGCCACGCATATTCGAAGACTTATCCTCTTCTCTACTGCCAGGTGACTAGACGTTTCAAGGGCATTGACATCTATGTCGGTGGAGAGAACCTCACGAACTTCACCCAGAAGAATGTGATCTTTGGTGACAAGGCTTCCAATGGCTTTGTCAACGCATCCGCCCAGAACTTCGATGCAAGCTGCATCTGGGGACCACTCATGGGTGTCAAGCTCTACGCTGGTCTTCGTCTAACCATTTGGAAAACAGAATAATCAAACCCTAATGATATGAATAAGTCAATCGTAATCCTTGCAGCAGCAGCTTTCATGCTTTGCGCTCCATCTGTATCTTCTTTTGCCGCTAGTGAGCCATCAAGCTCTGAGATTTCAGCACCAAAGCCTAAGAAGGATATCAAGACAGTTACATTCAAGAGCAATCTTCATTGCGCAAACTGCGCAAAGAAAGTTCAGGAGAACATCGCTTTCGAGAAGGGCGTAAAGGATCTTAAGGTAAGCGTCGAGAACCAGACCATCGTAGTTACATATGATGCGACCAAGACTTCTGAGGAGAAGCTTGCTGCAGCTATCAAGAAGCTTGGATATAAGGCTGAGAAATAGCTTATACAGGGTCTACATCGATGGTGATGTGGCCTGGGTACTTGAATGACTTTTCGAAGTCAGTGATGGTGGCGTAGATGGATTCCTTCTGCGCCACTAGTTCTTTTGTGCGTGGTAGCAGTGCCCTTATGGACATGGAAGGCGTTTCTTCGCCTCTGTGGGGCTCTTTAGGCAATGGGCCAATGGCGTTTACGGGTAAAGCCTTTACGAGCTCATGTGAGAGCTTTTTTAGGCGTGCTTCATTGGCATCTCTCACCGTGATTTCGATCATTCTCGAATACGGTGGAAAATCGAAGTCCTTTCTCTCCTCCAGAAGGGTGCTGCCATCATATTTGTCGAGCATCTGCTGAAATATAGGATGCTCTGCTTGGGATGTCTGGATCACTATTCGCGCTCCATCGCTTCTTGATCTCAGCTGGGATAGAAGCTGGAGTGCTCTTTCATCAGCCCGAAAATCTTCTCGTTTGAGAAGGTATTCTGCGTGAAGGACTGCTATTAATGAATAGCCTTCCAGTCTCATGTTCTTGGATGCGTAAGTGGTCTTGATCTCGCAGTCTAAATGCTCGTGGACAGCTGCCACTAACTCGTCATTTGGGTTCCATGGAAGTAGTGTCAGTACCTTTCCGCCAGTCTCATTTACAGCTTCCAAAAGCTTTCTCGACACCTCTCCAAGCATGCCGTTTTTACGCTTCTCTGCGAATGTGTCAATTACTTCTATATCAGTGGTATATGCACTTTCTCCTAAAGTGATGCTTGCATACTTGCCACAGATGACATTATGTATGCTTTCAAGCGATGGTGTAGCAGAGCCAAGCACAACGCTGCAGGCGTGTATGCGTGACAGCATGACTGCAGCATCCCTGCCGTGATACCGTGGTGCAGGGGAGTCCTGCTTGTATGAAGTGTCATGCTCTTCGTCGACGATTATGAGGCCTAGCTGGGCGAAAGGGAGGAACAGAGCGGAGCGTGTGCCGAGAATGAGACGCCCAGCGCCTTTCTCCCTAAGTTTGGCGGCGACTTCTCTTCGTGAAACGACGCTCTCATGCGAGTGGAAAGTCAGCAATCTACCAGGGAAAACATCTTCCAATGTGTCTGTCAGTTGCTCGGTGAAGACAATTTCAGGCACCATGAAGAGTACATCTTTGCCATCAGCCAGTGTGCTGGCTGCAAGTCTAATGTATGTGTCGAGTCTGTCTGAACCTTGGATTAGGGTGACGCCACCCTCAAGTGCCTTGTGGAGCGGCTCTGGCAGGCTTTCTGTCTGGACTGAATCAAGAGCTGTTTCTTCCTTTGTCCTTGAAGCCACTCTCTTCATGGCTTCTTCTGACTTGAGTATCTGTTCGAGAATACTATCTCTTTCTGACTCAAGTCTTTCCGTTACGCTCTCGCTATGCTTTTTCGCAAGCATTTCCTCTTTCTTCGCAAGTCGCTGCCTTAGCCTCGCGATACGCTCCGCTATCGAGGCTACCTTACGCTCCTTGCTTGCCCTCATTCGCTCCCTGACGCCTGCGGCCGTCTTTTCGCTCTTCGTCCTTCCTTCTGGATATGCAGCCTTGTATACTTCTCCTACTGTACACAGATAGTATTTGGCAATGAATTTCCAGAACTTTATCTCTTCCTCTGTGATGATTTCGAGGTCGTGCTCTATAGAGCAGACCGAAAGAATTTTGTCGAGAGGAACGTCCGGACTATCAACCAGTTCTGATACTACTGCCACATATTCTTTTCTCGCGAAGCTGACTCGTACGCGCTCGCCAACATAGACCTCGGAGTCCGTTCTATAGTACGGCTCCCAGCTCAGTTTCAATGGCAGTATGCATTTGATAAAAGTCATTTTTCCCTCTCGTTATACACAAAGGTACGCATTTTGAAATGAATTCGCTATATTTGCATTTCAAAGGAAAATCTATTATGAAAAGAATTCTTCAGATCTTCGCAGCTTTCGCGATAGCATTGGCTGCATGTTCATGTCAGGGACCTATGGGACCTAGAGGCCCTAAGGGTGAAGATGGTGAGGGTATGAACTGGGAAGTCCTCTCACTCAATTGTCCTGCAAATGCGTGGAGCAAAATTGATAATGGCGATGGAACTTACTATTATACAGCACATTTCAAGGTTGATGCCTTGACGAAGCTTATCTGTGAGGAAGGAAACGTAAACTGCTTTGTGGTTTACTCTGATGGTGTTCAGGCAAACCTTCCATCCATTCGTTACTACCATGGTTCTGACTCTGGTGGCGACTTCTACTGGCAGACATCTACAGACTTCGAGTTCGCTCCAGGCAGCGTGGATGTTTATTACACCACAAGCGACTTCTACTATCAGCCTGATGAACCAGGTGTGAGAAGTTTCCGCCTTGTACTTCAGTGGTAAAGGAAACGCTTTTATATGATTAACGCAGCCTGTTTTGGCTGCGTTTTTTTATTCTTTTAATCTGGAATCGATTATGATGGTCACCGGGCCGTCGTTAAGCAGTTCGACCTTCATGTCGGCCCCGAATATTCCCTTCAGGACTGGCCTACCCGCAGCATCCTCAAGAAGTGAACAGTACTTTTCGTACATTGGAATTGCAAGCTCATGCCCGGCCGCCCTTATGTAGGATGGGCGATTTCCTTTCTTTGTTGAAGCTGTGAGAGTGAACTGAGAGATGGCAAGCAGTTCGCCATCAATGTCCACGACGCTCCTGTTCATCACGCCATTCTCGTCGTCGAAAATCCTCATTCCTGCGGTTTTCGACGCTATCCATTGGGCATCTTCTTCGGTGTCTCCATTTTCTACACCTACCAGAACCATCAAACCCTTTCCTATGCTTGAAATCAACTTGCCTTCGACAGTGACGGAGGCATGCTTAACTCTTTGGATAACTAATCTCATAATGATGCAAATATAGCGTTTTTCCTCTCTAATGCATTGTACATTGAAGGATTAATAGTAAATTTGCGCTTCTTGCGCCTACACGCACGCATTATACACGTACGCGCGAGGAGTTTTGTATGAAGAAGACGTTTACTATACTGGCCTTTTTGTTGATCGCACATTTGTCTTTTGGACAGCTTATCACCCACAAAAATGTGGTTAAGGGTAGCTACAATTTCTGGGTTCATGTACCAGAGGACCGTACCCAGACTGATTCAACCCTTATACCTGCTGTGCTCTTCCTGCATGGCCGTAGTCTTTGTGGTACTGATATGGCCAAGGTGAGAAAGTATGGCTGTTTGGATGCGCTCAGGTACGGACTTGACATTCCTGCCATCGTGATCGCACCACAGAATCCGGGTGAAAGCTGGAATCCTTCCAAGCTTATGAAACTGCTTGAATGGTCTGAGAAGCATTATCCTATCGACACAAACAGAGTGTATGTGCTCGGAATGAGCCTTGGAGGATACGGAACCATTGATTTTGCTGGTACATATCCGGACAAGGTGGCTGCTGCCATGGCACTGTGTGGCGGTGGTACCATCAAGGACTACAAAGGCCTTAATGAAGTGCCACTCTGGATAATCCATGGAATTGCAGATGAGGCCGTGCCATGGAAGGCTTCGCAGAGCGTTGTTGATGGCATGAAGGCCGTAGGGGACACCACAAGGCTTCTTTATGATCTCCATCCGAAGGTAAACCACGGAAAGCTTGCTAGAGTGTTCTATCTAAATAAAACCTATGACTGGCTCTTCAGTCATAGCCTCACAGATAGTCTGCGCGCAGTAAACAGAGATTATGAGATCACTGTTCCAGATATGGATTCGGCATACAAGGCCTTCTATGGTCAGCCAAAGAAGGATCTCAAGGTTTATGCTTACAAGAATGAGTCTGTTATCGAACCTTCGACAGAAGATGCTTCTACTCCATCAGTTACTTACAGTGGCGATGCGGTGTACTATACCGTCAGGAAAGGAGACAGTTTGTCGAAGATCGCTGTAAACCAGCATACTACAGTCGCTAAGCTTTGCTCATTGAATGGCATAAGCAAAGACTCAATTATCAGGATTGGTCAGAAGCTGAGGGTGAAATGAGAAAGTCTTTGATGCTCATAATTGTCACGCTGACATGTGTCCTGAGGCTATCTGCATCTCCGGCAGATACTCTTGGCCTAGGCTTCAAGTCATTTGACCAGTTAGATAGTTCCGTGACTGTCTGGTATCTTCAGAGGCATCTGTCACAGGTGTCAGAGGATACACCATCGTCTGCTTCTTTTGAAAATGAAGCTAGTGATGAGGTCTACATTCAGCGACTTCAGCAGCTGAATTCTTTTATTCCTCTCATTTACAATGATGATGTAAGACGCTATATCAGGTCGTATTCGGAGAAGTCACACTCATGGATATCCCAGATGGTTAGTCTTAGTTACTACTACATGCCAATCATAGAAAATGAACTGGTTAGGAATGGCCTTCCCGTTGAGCTTGAAGTTCTCCCTATAGTCATTTCTCAGCTTGATCCTCGCTGTGAATCCTTCTCTGAAGGAAACAGGGGATTATGGCAGTTTAGTGTATCAGAGGGCAAGTCCTATGGTTTAAGGATAGACTCGTTCGTCGATGAACGAATGGATCCCTACAAGTCTACCGAGGCCGCTGTAAAGGCACTGAAGCAGTATTATGAGATACTGGGTGACTGGAATCTTGCGATAGCTGCTTTGGCGAGCAGTCCAAATACAGTCAGATTGGCAATGTCAAAAGTGGGTGGCAGTACATCTTTTACCTCTATCTGTGGGGCGCTTCCTAAAGGCGCACAGACGATAGTTCCGAAATTTGTAGCCATGCTCTATACTATGCACTATAGGAAGGAATTGGGTATTAGGCCAATAGCATGTGTTATGCCTAGCACATCGTCTGAACTGGTGGCAGATAAGGACATAGACCTTAGGCAGGTTGCCAAGCAGTCAGGAGTAAGCGTCGACGTACTCACAAATGTAAATCCACAGTATCTTCACTATATTATCCCATCAGGATGCATATTCAGAATCCCTGGTGAACATTCTTCCAAAATCTATTCGCTTGGTGATGCATTATATGCTCCGAGCGAAGCGAAGAAAGAGATAGTCAATAACTCTTCGAAGGAAAAACCAGAGGTTACCGCTTCGGTTGCTCCTGCCAGCACTGCGAAGAGAAATACCTACAAAGTGAAGAGTGGTGACACCCTGGGAGGTATAGCTGCGAAGTATCACATCTCAGTGTCTAAACTTAAGTCATTGAATCATCTGACCAAGGACCTAATCCGCCCGGGACAGATACTTTATACGAACTAAGCGGATATGGTTTTTTCAGATCTATTTTTTCTTTTTGTCTTCATCCCTGCCTTTGCAGTATGCTATCTTCTCGCATCGCTTGCGAAGGGAAACAAGTTGAAGAACCTCGTTCTCATTCTTTTCTCACTCATCTTCTATGCGTGGGGAGAGCCTGTGTATGTCTTTCTGATGCTGGCATGTTCTCTTCTGAACTATCTATTTGGACTTGGCATAAATGGCTCGAATGCTAGACGCAAGCTTTTCCTTGTGCTGGGAGTCACGACGGATCTAATCATACTTGGCACATTCAAGTATCTTGGATTCCTTGTGTCTCAGCTCAATGTTCTTGGAATTCAGTTACCTGATCCAAATATTTCTCTCCCTATAGGTATCAGCTTTTACATCTTCCAGTCCATCTCATACTTGGTGGATGTATACAGAGAGGAATCACCGGCACAGAAGAATTTCTTCAGTCTTCTCCTCTACATATCGATGTTCCCTCAGCTCATCGCTGGTCCTATTGTCAGATACTCAACCGTTTCCGAGGAAATCAATAACAGAAAGGTCAGTGTCGATGATATTTCTGAGGGCATCTTCAGGTTCATCATTGGTCTCGGTAAGAAGGTGATCCTTGCCAATCAGCTGTCAGAAGTAGCAGGAATGTTCCTTGCAAACAACCATGAACATCTTACTGTAGCCGGAGCATGGGTCGGAATCATTGCCTTTGCACTCCAGATCTATTTTGACTTCTCGGGTTACTCAGACATGGCCATTGGTATAGGAAGGTGTCTTGGTTTCCATTTCAAGGAGAACTTTGACCATCCTTATACCTGCGATACCATCACTGATTTCTGGCGTAGATGGCATATCTCACTGGGTAGTTTCTTCCGCGACTACGTATACATCCCAATGGGAGGTAATCGTCGTCACCAGGCTTTGAACATCATGGTTGTTTGGTGTCTCACTGGCCTCTGGCACGGTGCCAGCTGGAATTTCGTTATTTGGGGACTCTATTTCGGTGTCATTGTCATGGTAGAGAAATTTACCATTCTGAAGATTAAGGACAAGATTCCTTCTTTCATCCTGCATATTTATGCGATGTTCCTTGTGCTTGTGGGATGGGGGATCTTCTATTTCGATGATTTCAGTCAGATGACAAGTTTTTTCAGCGTAGCATTCGGAAAGGCTGAGGCTCTATCTGACGTATTGGTATCCAGCACCTTGCTCCAGTACTTCTGGCTGATCATAGCGGCACTTCTCTTCTGTTTGCCGATAGGCAAGTGGTTGAGTAAATTCTTCAATGGCGAAGGTACTGCAAGAAATGCTGTCGCATTGACACTTAAGGTCGCTGCATCGCTGGCTATACTCGTCCTTAGCGTCGCGCTTCTCGTGGGTGCAACAAATAACGCCTTCCTTTACACTAGATTCTAGACATGCGCAAGTTCTTGTTTATCATATCTTTCCTCGTTCTTTCTGTGTCAGTTATGGCGCAGGAGGCGTCGTATAGGATGTCAAACAAGATCATGATCATTGGGCATGGCGAGGAGTTGAGGGCATTCTCCATCTATGGCGGTTCGCCTGAGAATTGTTCTGCATATGCAGCCACGGTAAGTAAATACAAGAAGATATTTGGTGATGCCGTGAATGTCTATTGCATGACCATTCCTACTCAGGGCGAGTTCTATTGTCCAGAGGAGGCGAAGCCTGCTCGCAGTGAGCTCTCCGCCATCACCTCGATTTACTCTAAACTCCAAGATGGCGCAGTGTCTGTAGATGCATATCATGCCCTCCAGCCACACCTGGCTGAGCCTATATATGCTCGCACGGACCATCATTGGCAGCCTCTTGGCGCTTATTACGCCGCGCAAGAGTTTGCTAGAGTGGCGGGTGTGCCATTCAAGGACCTGTCACATTACACTGAGCACATTGTCTTCGGCTTTGTGGGCACAATGGCTGGTTATTCCAAGGATAGGGAAGTAGCAAATTCGCCCGAGAACTTCGTGTACTATGTGCCAAAAGATGTATTCTATGAGGCAGAGTACTACGATTATACATTGGACAAAGGCAGAAAGAGAGCAGTCAGCGAAGCGTCTATGAAAGAGAGAAATTTCTTCAGGACCTTCCCTGATGGTAGTGTGGCCGCATATAGCACCTTCATGGGAGGTGATGCGAAGCTTGTGAAGATCACCACCTCGACGACCAACGGTCGCCGCCTGCTAATTTTGAAAGACAGCTTTGGCAATGCTCTTCCTGGCTATTTATTTTATTCATTTGAAAACATTCATGTAGTGGATTGCCGCTACTTTACAAGAAACATTATAAATTACGTTATGGATAATGGCATCACGGACATATTGTTCGCAAACAATATCACCCATGCCAGCATGACTGCCACGTGGCAGATGTACGAGAAGTATTTGATACAGTAGAACATGAAGACATCAAACAAGATATACGTCATACTCATTGGCGTCATCGCTGTGGCGCTGACGGTGATATTCAATTTCCTGCCGAGGAGCACCTACTCCGAGCTCGAGAAGCGAGAACTCAAGACTTTCCCGCCCCTGGACACAAAGGAATTGGCCGAAGGCAAATATACAGATGAGGTTTCGTCATGGTACAGCGACAGTGAGCCATTCCGTGACAAGCTCATGTATCTGAGCATGCTCTTCAAGGATATGATAGGCATCAAGCCATCGAAGGACAATGTCACAGTGCATCTCAATGCAGATGCTTTCAACGATGAAGATGAGGCTGACACCTCTGCAGTCGTGGCTTCTGATGAGGCTAAGGATGAAATGATTCTTGATGACAATGCAGGAGTAGATCTTCTGGAAGGAGCTGAGGCTGACTCACTTAACACTTCTACCGTTGAGGCTTACGAGGATAATATGGATGCCGTCACAAAGATGGCAAATTCAGGTATCATAATTGTCGGCTCAGGTGAGAATGTGCGTGCTCTCATGGGCTTTTTTGGCACCAAGGGCGGAGTCAGCTATGCAAATATTTGTAACAAATACAAGGAGACATTTGGGCCTGATGTGAACATCTATTGCATGCCTATCCCTACATCGACAGAGTATTATTGTCCTCCTTCAGCGCAGAAGTATACGAAGAAGCAGTGGCCAGTGTTCAACAACATCTTTACACACTTGTCAGCAAATGTCAAGGTCGTGGATGTATACTCGGAGCTTGCAAAGCACACAGATGAGGGCATTTATCTCCGTACCGACCATCACTGGGCACCGCTTGGTGGCTACTATGCCGCTAAGGTTCTTTGTCAGGTGGCTGGCGTGCCATTCAAGGATCTTTCCAATTATGATGAGCATGTTATTCATGGTTACGTGGGAAGTATGTATGGTTACTCGCACGATATTTCGGTAAAGCGTGCTCCTGAGGACTTTATCTACTATACTCCTAGAGATGTGGAGTATACGACGACATATGTGAATTATAGCATTAATTCTAAGTATCAGGTAACAGGCGAAGGCAAACCTTATGTTGGTCCATATTTCCACAAATTCAAGGATGGCAGCGGGGCGGCATATTGTACATTCATGGGTGGAGATACTAAGATCACTAAGGTAGTTACCTCTACAAAGAATGGAAGAAAGATCATTATTCTTAAGGATAGTTTCGGAAACACTCTTCCTGGTTACCTGTTCTATTCTTTTGAGGAAGTACATGTCATTGACTTCAGATATTTCACGAAGAATCTCGTTAAGTATGTGGTGGACAATGGTATTACTGATATTGTGTTTGCAAACAATATCGGTAATGCAAGTGGTGACTATGCGGCAAAGAGATTCAGCAAGTACCTGACGCAGAGCAACGGTGCATACGATGCTGAAACAGTACGTGCAGCGGCCGCAGCAGCTGCCGCAAAGGTGGATTCTGCTTCGGCTTCAGCTAGGGTAGATTCTTCATCTGCCAGCATACCAAGTGATTCGGCCGCAGTGGCTGATACCGTACGCGTTTTTGTGCCAAAGAAGGATTCTGTTGTGGTGGAAACTCCTGTGACAGAAGTTGTTGATACGACATCATTAAATTATTAACATATGAAAAAAATCATCGTCGTTGCCATTTTGGCTATCATGGCTGTTTCTTGTGCTTCAGAAGCTACAAAGTCAGTAAAGAAGCTCGACTCATTCGTTGAAAAGCTTGAGGCTAAATATGAGAACTACACTCAGGAGGATTGGCGTAATGCCAACGAAGAGTACAAGGCGCTTTGGACCGCCGTCAAGGAGAATTGGGACCAAATGACTCAGGAAGAGCAGCAGAAGTGTTCTGAGAACGAAGGAAAGTACATAGGCCTCTTTGTAAAGAGTATGTCTAGTAACGTCGGTAAAGCAATAGACGGCGCTGTCGATGGTTTCGTCAAGGCTCTTGGCGGAGAAGAGAAATAATCAGTAATTACATGAAAAAGACATTCTTGCTTGTATCACTTCTGGCGATGGCTATTGCATGCCAGAATAGAAATATACAGCAAGCCAGCGTTGAAGATGTTGAGGTTGTGAAACCTATTCAGCACCTTCCCGATACTTCATACCCATCCGTTGCGAAGTATATCAAGTATACGATAGATACTATGGATCGTGAGATGCCGGGGTATATCGAGGACTTGAGTGATCAGTATTCTGATGCTCCTGGTTATTTTACGTTCCGTGGCGCGCCAGACAGGTCTGCGCCCTTCAAGGGACGCGTGACCGGACGGCCAAGCAAGGTGGTCGTAGACTGGGTATTCAGGACTCCGTACGATACTGTCAAGACCTATATGGGCTCGTGGGGTGGTGGAACCGGATGGACGGGGCAGCCTCTTTACGTCAATTGGCCTGATTCATTGGTAGATAAGTTCAAGAATTCACCATCTCAGGTGACTGAAGACTTCAGTAATGAGGAGATTATGGTGGCATCACTTGCAAGGCATGTCTATTTCATTGATTTCCAGACAGGAAAAGCATCGCGTGAGCCTCTTTCGACCATGAACCCTGTGAAGGGTACCATCTCGCTTGATCCATCGCTCAATGGTCGCCTCTACGTCGGTCAGGCTCTCCCTATGAGCACGATAGGCGCACTTGTGCTTGATCTTTTCAATCATGAAACCTTTAACTTCTTCGGAAGGGATCCGGAAGCATGGCGATCATGGGGCGCATATGATTCTTCTCCTGTAGCCGTCGGCGATTTTATGATTCGTCCAGGAGAGAACGGAACCATCTATAAATTAGAGCGTTTCGCGGATGAGTTCAAGATTCATTCGACCCTACGCTACAAAGATAATGGTGGCGCTGGCGGAATGGAATCTTCAATGGCTGTATATAGAAATTATGGCTACATTGGAGATAACCATGGAAAGATACTCTGCGTAAATCTCGACAATCTGAAACCAGTTTGGGTGCATGACATTCATGATGATACTGACGCAACCCCTGTCGTGCAGGAAGAGAATGGCGTGCCTATGGTTTACGCCAGCTGCGAAGTGGACAAGCAGGGCGCAAACGGCTATTCAAATTTCACCAAGCTCAATGGCCTTAGTGGAGAAGTGATTTGGTGCCAATCGATTCCGTGTCATAAGAGAGACTGGGCTGGCAAGCTTCGCGAAGGTGGTATGTTCGCTACACCATACCTCGGAAGGGGAGACTGCGATAGCCTCATTTTCACTAACATGTGCTTCCCTGAGGATCATCCTAATGTAAGTGAATTCATTGCCATGAATAAATTCACCGGCGATATCGAGTACAAGATTACCATGGACTTTTACGCATGGTCATCGCCTGTGGGATTTCTCAATGAGGACAATGAACTCTTCGTCGTGACTGGCGATATCATTGGAAATATCTATCTTATCCAAGGCCGCACCGGCGAAGTTATCTTCAAGGAGCATTTCGGCGACAACTTCGAGTCGTCGCCTGTCGTTATAGATAGCAGCTTCGTGGTCGGTTCGCGAGGCACTCAGATTTTCAAGATGCATCTCGAATAGCGCACGCTTTTTGATAGAAACGCTATCCTGTATGAAGAGATTACTGTCAATCATGATATTTGCATTCACCATGCTTCCTAGCGTGGTGAATGCTCAGCTTATAAAGCACGTCAAAGTCATTCCGGATACATACAATTTCTGGGTGTACGACGCGGCCCCCGACTCCACAAAGATTCCATGCGTTATTTTCCTTCACGGTAAGAGCCTGTGTGGCAATGATCTGAATCTTGTGAGGCAGTATGGATGCCTAGATGCGCTTTGCTATGGCATCGACATCCCTGCCATCATCATTGCTCCTCAGAATCCTGGAAATGAGTGGTGGAAGCCATCAAAGATCATGAAGATACTTGAGTGGGCAGAAGAGCAATATCCTATCGATACCGATAGGGTGTATGTAATAGGGATGAGTCTCGGCGGGTTCGGAGCAATGGATCTGGCTGCCACATATCCAGATAAACTAGCAGCGGCTATGCCTTTGTGCGGCGGAACTACACTTAAGTCAGTGTCTGGATTGGGTAGCATCCCTACCTGGATCATTCATGGCTCGGGGGATGAGAAAGTGCCTTATTCTCAATCGCTTAAAGTCTACTCAGAACTAACATCCAAAAAGCTTCTTGATAGACTTCGCTTCGACTTGATAATGGATTCAAGTCATTCTGATTTGGCGAGATGCTTCTATATGCCAAAAGTATATCAATGGCTTTTCTCACATAGCCTGAAGGACAAGAATAGACCAGTCAATTGGTCTGTCAGCATCACAGCTCAAGATCTTGAGGATGTTCCTAAAAATAGGGGTAAAAAGCACGTAAATCTTACTGTAAAAGATTATGAGAAGTAGTGTAGTGGCTTTGCTGATTCTGTCAAGCCTTGGCTTGTCAGCTCAGAATTTGAGCATATCCATGACTGGTGACATAATGATGGGTACGACCGTGCCTGGTAACTATCTGCCTGCCGCTGACGGCAAGAACCTGTTCAAAGACACAGCACCTACATTAAGGTCTACTGACATAACCATAGGAAACCTTGAAGGCACACTCTGCGATACGCCCGGCTCACCACGCCCCATGACGAATCCAAAGACGTATTTCCTATTCAAGATGCCTCAAAAGTATGTGTCAAATCTTGTGGAAGCTGGTTTTGATGCAATGAATATTGCGACGAATCACATCAATGATTTCGGGCAGGAGGGTCGAGACTCCACCATGGCCACGCTAGAGGCCGCAGGCCTCGCTTTCTCGGGATTGAAGGATGCCTGTGAGTATTGTATACTTGAAAGGGACGAGAAGAAAATAGGCATCTGCTCATTCTGCGACTCTAAGAATTCTGTTGACATCAACGATGTAGAAGGAGCGGTTAGCATCGTGCGTGACCTAAGAAACTACTGTGACTATGTCATTGTGACTTTCCATGGCGGTGGTGAAGGTGCGGCATATCAGCATGTTACTCGTAAGACTGAGTATTATGTGGGGGAGAAGAGGGGCAATGTATATGAACTCGCCCATGCTTGCGTGGATGCTGGAGCAGATCTGGTCTTTGGACATGGCCCACATGTGCCAAGAGCATTGGAACTATATGAAGGTCACTTGATTGCGTATAGCCTTGGAAACTTCTGTACTCCGTACCGCATCAATGTGAATGGTATCTGTGGATACGCTCCAATTCTTGTCGCCAGCATCGATTTTGATGGCCATTTTGTAGAGGGTAGGATAGAGTCTTATATTCAGAAAGTAGGAGTCGGACCCGTTAAGGATCCGACGCATAAGGCTGCTCTACTTATGAAGTCGCTCTCTAAGCAGGATTTCCCAGAGAGCCGTCTCGTTATCACCGATGATGGAAGGCTACTTGCTCCTAATGCTACGGAAGTAACTAAACATTAATGGGATAGCCACCATAATGGAGAATAAGTCTGCTACCATCTGACACATCTCCACTCCACGAAGCCCGAATATGTGAGGCAGTATCAAGATGAGTGGGATGAAGAAAATTCCATTTCTGCATGCTGCAAGTATGTTTGCTGGAATGCTTCTGCCACTTGTTTGAAGTGTCATGTTGCAGACCGTAATCAGTGCTGCGATAGGGTATGTGATAATCTGCCAGCGAAGCGCTGCGGCTCCGACTTTTACTACTTCGGGATCATGCCTCATGAGGTCCACCACCTGCTCGGCGAAGATAAATCCTAGCACGCAAATAGGGATGAGGAAACACATGCCGGTCTTTATGCAGAATTTGAAACCTTCCCTGACGCGATCATACAGGCCGGCACCGTAGCTGAAACCACAGAGTGGCTGGAATCCCTGTCCAATGCCAATTATCACGGAGAAAATGACAAATGTGAGTCGGGAAACTATTGACATTCCGGCGATTGCTGCATCTCCATATACTCCGGCTGCAATGTTAAGCATAAGCGTTGAGACGCTTGCCAATCCCTGTCGAGTAAGTGATGGGGTACCTCCCTTGAAAATCTCCTTGAGATAAACGCTTTCAAGCGAGAAGTCGCTGAATCTGAAGCGGATATTATTTCCCTTGTATGTCATCGCAAGCAGCACGATGAAGCTGAGAATCTGTCCGAGAACTGTTCCTATCGCTGCACCTGTTATGCCCATTTTGAGACCGAAGGCAAACAGGGGCACAGCTACCACATTGAGAATGGCTCCAGACAGTATGCCTATCATTGAGTATGCGGCGTTTCCCTGGAAGCGTATCTGGTTGTTCAGTGTCAATGCTCCCGTCATGAAAGGTGATCCTAAAAGAATGATTCCCAGGAACTTCTCAGTGTAGGGGAGTATGGTGGGAGTGGAACCCAATGCTATGGAAAGTGGCTTGAGGAATATAAGGCCTAGCGTAGCGCCAATGACTCCGAAAAGAAATGAAAAAATCAGCGCTGTGGCGGCCATCTTGCTCGCATGCTCTGTCTGTTGGGCACCAAGCTTTCGTGAGATATATGTTCCTGAACCTTGGCCAAAGAAAAAGCCAAATGCCTGAATCACAGTCATTGCCGGGAATACAACTCCCACAGCAGCCGTCGCCTGTGTGTTTATTAGGCCGACATAGAATGTGTCGACCATATTGTACACACTGGTGATCAGCATGCTGATCACAGTCGGAACAGCCATTTGAAGAATGACTTTGCCGACTGGACCTGTGGTTAGCAATGTGTAATTGTCCTTTTTCATCGTAATTTATCTGCTTCCGCCTCCATGGCCACCTCCGGAGAAGCCGCCACCGCCACCGAATGATGAATGTCCACCACCGCCGCTGCTTCTTGCCTGGGATGCCTTGTAGTCTGCAGTGGTCCTGGTGATTGCTCGCGAGAGATTGTCTGACATGTACATCACATTATGGAGTGTGATAGGGTCTGTCGCTTCCAACTGCTCGTAAAGGGCTGGATTGATCTCTTTAAGCTCCTTCGCTACCTTCTCTGCTACGCCGAAAAGTGCAGCGAAGACGATGTAGTCGTCCCAAAGTACAGCCTCCTGGGCAGTGCGCTCCTTGAGAAGTGTGAAGTCCTTGAGGAATTTCTTGAGTCCCAATGCCTTGCGACATTCTTCGCGACCTTTGTCATTGACAGATCTCTTTGTGCACCAGATGCTTGATTCGAAGGTTGATTTTCCCGAAGCCTCGACGTCGTCCGCCCACTTTGCGACTACACTTTTATTGCTGTTTGCCCATCTGCTGAACTCATTCTCCTGGAGGACCTCATCCTCCCCACTGGCTTTCAGCATCATGTCCCAGAGCCTTCTCGTACTACTGTCAAACTGCTCAATGTCAATGGATTTGTTAAGTGCGAGCTCAACTGTCTCCTTGTCTCCAATGGCTGATTTCTTGACTAAGATAGCGCCCTTGCGTATCATTTGCAGTATCATTGCGGAAGCGATAGAATTGCTTTTTCCGCCTTCATTGATCTGCGAAAGCACATAGTTTGTGGTAGCTAAGTCGCCAAAGAATGGAATCTCCCTGCTCCATGTCACTTCGCTTTTCTTTGTGGTGCCAAGGAACCTTTTTCTCATCACATATTTATTGATGATAAGAATAGGTGGGATAAGAACTACCCATCCTCCCTGAACCAGAATGACGAAGAACATGAAGATACCAGAGAATAGCTTCCCAAAGAAACCAAGCTCCCCGCTAGAGTAGTCTGAACCTTCCTGTGCCTTCTTCAGATGGTCTTCGAAAGGGCCATCCCTGAAACTCTGCGGTGACTTGATCACGCCTTTGTCGAAGCGTGCAAGCACTATCATTGAACTGTTATATGAGAAACTCTCTGAACTCTCCGCCACTATCTCTCCATCAATGAAGTTGATGTCGCCATAATAACCATACGCCCAAATGCGTGTATTTGTGGTGTCAAGCTGGGTGTCAGGGAGGCTGATAACGACCTTAGCATGCTCAGGGGCAGATGACAGCTCGTCAGAAATGAACTGCAGATGCAGCATGTCATAGTCATCAAGCGACTTCACTACGTTTGTCATGGTATAGCTTACGTTGAAAATGTGGTCGCCATAGTTTCCAATGCCCCAGCATATTTCACATCCTCGTGAAGTGCCATGGATGCCACATTTCCCGGCCTTTGCGTCAATGTTACGGTCGATGTCCCATCTCCCTTCGTTGATGAACTCTACGCCATCCTCTGATACGCATAGGTCCTTGATCTCAATGTCTCCAAGATTCTCTCGGACGAGATACCATTCTGTGCCAGATACGGCACGGACGTTCCACATTTCTTCTATGTAGGCGAAGCCAAGGCTGTCGAGGCGGCATCTAATCTGGATGTCGCGAATCAATGGCTCATCTGCGAAAGCAAATATACCACCGAAGAGAATAGCCGTAAGAGTGAGTACAAGTTTCTTCATTATTGCAAATTTAATATAAAGTTTTTATAGTTGTTTTTGGATTTTCAAGAAAAAAGCTTACCTTTGTAATCCCAACGGTGCTTTGGCCGAGAGGTTAGGCACAGGTCTGCAAAACCTGCCAGAGCGGTTCGATTCCGCTAGGCACCTCAGAAAACCCCGTTCTAGATATCTAGAGCGGGGTTTTTTGTGTCCATAATTCCAAACTTGTCAAAAATCGTCACTTTACTCTTTTCCGATCTGCCCATAACTTTGCAAAACTAAATATGAAAGTTATGAAGAAAATCATCTTGAGCCTCGTGCTCGCATTTGTATCGGTATTTGCATTTGGCCAGAACGCGCTGAATGACAAGGCAGACAGCATCCTCGGCGACTACTCATCCACTCAGGGTGGCGCACAGTACAAGGTCCATGTGACCAAGAACGCGAATGGCACTTACAAGGCACAGATCTTCTGGGTAAGCGACCCTTATGACAAGAATGGCAAGCGTAACCTTGATGTGAAGAATCCAAACAAGAGCCTTCGTAGCGTCCCTACTGACCAGGTGGTGCTTTCCGACGGTCTTCAGTACAATGCTCAGGACAAGACCTGGGGCGGCACAAAGATCTACGATCCACAGCGAGGCATAAATGCCAAGGTCACAGCTTCCTTTGAAAAGGATGGAACCTTGAAGTTGAGGGGCACGGTTCTGGGAATAGGGGAGTCAGCCTATTGGAAGAGAATCAAGTAAAATCACAAGTCGGACACTCGTCCGGCTTGTTTTTTTATGCATTATTAAATATCTTTACTAATTGAATAACCACAGATATTTACGTTATGGTAAAGACATCTTCAATTGAGTATAATGCTCCTAGCGTGTTTCTGATCACGTTAAATGTCGCAGATGTGATCCTTCAGGGTAGTAATCCTGGTGGAGATGTGTATACCGGCGAAGGTGATCCTGACGAATAATGATGCATATGAGAAAACACTTGACTATGCTCGTGAGTGCGGCCATGCTGCTGTGTTCATGCGAAAAGAAAGTTGTAAATGAGCCAAATCTCATTCGTTTCCAGATGGAAGGCCAGATGGCGTTACTTGATGATGAGGCTTCTACCAAGGCCCAGGGAGAGTATGTGGTGCGTCTCAAATGGGATGAGACAGATGAAATCTCTGTCATTAACCTCACCACGGGAAAGATCCTCGGTGGTACCCTGCAGTCCACGTCGACCGACTATACCACTACATTCGTGGGTACACTTGCGGGCACTATCTCCGAGGGAGACGAACTGCTTTTTTTCTATCCTGCGCAGGCCAATGATAATGAACAGCCTTTCGAGGATATCATAGTGGACTTTTCGGAACAGAACGGTACTTCGTCAAGCTCGGTTCCATTGGTTCTTTATGCGACTGGCACTGCCACAGGCGCTTCATCTGAGATGACTGTGTCGTCTAGGAGTAGTCAGTTTGCTTTCTTGATGTCGTTCAGTTACATTGCCATGACAGGTCTTCCTGCTTCTGCTCAGATCGACGACATCTGCATCGAGGGTATCCCTACACAGTCTAGAATCAGCTGGGATAGCGCTGCGGGTCAGATTGTTCAGCAGGTGCAGTTCGAGGACGTGGATGGCGAGAACAAGCCTTATATGATCGTTCTCGACGAGGACAAATCGTCGGTGAGCGCATCGGGAAACAAGTCGTTCTACCTCACCACTCCACCTGTGGCGGCGAATACTGGATATACGAGGACATTGACAGTGAATACCGAAGACGACGCACTTCAGGCCACCATGTCGAATAGCAAGTATGGCGCAGGCTTGTCCTATCATCGCATCATCTCTTCTTTTGCGACTGCAGGCCACTTCGAAGAGGATTTCTCATTCACGGCGACTTTCCCTTCGCTGGTTTCTGCTGACGATGATATCGCTGTGCCGCTGGCTCTGCAGACACTTGGATGGCATGATGGCGACGAGATTTCTGCCATCAACCTTTCGACTGGAGAGGTGCTTGCGGGAACATTGGTGGCATCGGGAAGTGGTGCGTCTACGACCTTCTCTGGCACATTGTCGGGCGAAAAGGGGCTGTCGGAGGATGATGACATCTACTTTGTGTATCCAGCCATTGGCAATGATATCGCCAGAGACTTCGTCGGCAGTCCTGTGATGGTGGACATCTTTACCTACCAGGATGGTACAGTCTCGAATCTTCCTTATGCGACCTTTGGAGAGTTTATAGTCGGTAGCACCGAGACTGTGGAGTTTGAGTTTATGACCTCATTTGCCCATGTGACCATTGACCCCGCTATGCTTTTACATCCTGGTGACGAGGATAGGTATAATCTCTCGGTGATGAGTACGCTCGTGGAACCACTCTCCGTGGCTTTCAATATGCCAAGGGCGCTAATTCTCTCTGAAGAGTGCTTCCTTGCGTCTGTAATGTCGGATGAGCGACTCATCGAGATAGATGGAGAGTCTCTTGGGTTTACAGATAACACTCTTGACTTGTATTTTTCATTCCCTGCAGGAAACCCAGATGGCTCCCTCTGTTCTTTCCAGTCCGAGCTTCGCACATACTCGGAAGGCTCTCCTGAATTCAGTTATTTTGTGACGAGTGAGTTCTATAAATCACCATTGATGTCGTTTGTGAATGTTAGTGGCTCATTCTATGAATTCAGATATGCAAATGTGGAGATTGCGACAGATCCTGGTTTCGATGTCGATGGTTCTGGTGAAGAATAGGCATTTCGCATAAAATTTTGCAAATTTTTCGAGCTTGTGCAGTACTATGGCACAAGCCCGTATTATATTTGCCGCATGGGAAAAAAGGAAACAATACTTAATGTTAATGATAGGCCTTCTTTTAGACTAGGTCTGATGGTTTGGCTCATAGGCGTTTCTGTGGCTGTCGCAGTAGCGTGCTACTTCTTGTTGGGCTGTGATTTTAGTTACTCGGCACTGAGTCAAATCATAGGCATCTGCGTCTTTGTGTCTTTCTCTCAAGCCATAGTCATGGGCAGATGGCACAGTCATGTGGGGGTGATGTATAAGAAGGACCCCGCTAGGATCTTCGTCAGGGTTTTTGCGGCAGTTAGCTTGATCCTATTTCCATTAGGCCTTGTGTCCCTGGACAATGACTGGTACGACTTTCTGGAGCATCCATTCATTTGTCTCGGCTTCTATTTAGTCGGGCTTCTTTTCATGCCCATTCCGCTCTATATTCATACGCTCTTATGTAATGGACCTGATGATGAACTTCCTTTCTGGCCTTCCGTAAGATATCTGAAGTCATTCCGTGGCGGCGAACCCATCTATGGTCATGCAGGCGAGTCTGCGCTCTGGGCGGCTCTGATGTCTTTTACAGACGTAAACTTTGATTCTATCCCTGAGGAAACTCCTCAGGATGAACCTCTTCCTGAATACAAGAACATGACAGATGACTACTACGGTCGTAATGGCGAATTCAAGACGAATGATACCATTCGCGCTCATATGGAAGATATGCAGCAGATGTCTACTGAGCCGGGATTCAACCCTGAAGATCATGGTTATGACTTTGATGAAATCAATGATGCGAAAGCTGACGGTTTCATCTAGTCGCCATTATCATTAATGCATAGTTTATAACATAAATGAGCTCCTAGTTCGTCGGGACTAGGAGCTCATTTATATTTAGGTACGACTAATATCTCATGTAAAGCCTATATCCGAAACCTGTTGAGGCTGAACCAGTACCGACTTTAGTAGCAGAGCGGTAATACCAAGTTACATTAGAAGCATCCGTAGCAAAATCTCCGCCCATAATTCCATACGTAGAACCATAGAGAAGCGCAAATTCAGAAACATTTCCATTCATGTCATATAAGCCGAATTCGTTTGGTTTTTTCTGGGCAACTGGATGCACACTAGAAGGGTAAAGCCAAGCAACTTCACCTGCATTATCGCTTCCGGAATATTTGAAATGAGGCTTAGCATCATCAATGCCATAGTCTGCAATGGTATAATTAGTCGAATCATACATCAGATCTCCACCATTTGAAGCAAGCAACCAATGACGAATATCTGGTATTTCAAATGTCACTCCTGTAAGTTCATTCAACTTGTCAAGGAATTTTTTATAATTAGAAACATTAATATAGTTGAGCGGATAATTGTCTCCCTTTGGCGATGAAGGTGCTTCCACACCCATCACAGCCTTGTAGAGAGCATTTGTGACCTCAGTCTCGCCCATAGCATAGGTATTCGGAATATAGTTCATATAACCGCTCTTTGAAGTACGAACTTTTCCATGGAATTCCTTCATCTTGAACTTCACGCCATTCACCACGAAACCGGCGTCTTCAGGCTTGGATGCCTCCTGAGTGACAGTAAAGGTGGCCATAGGATATTGCCTTCCATCACGATTGGTGAAAGATACAGAGACCGTGGCAGTCCTTTCAGTCTCCATTGGATTTGCATCAGCATGGAAGTACCTATCCGTCTCATAATAGTAATAATCTTTCATAGACTTGGTCTCAGGCACGAGCTTAAGCCAGTTTTTGTCTGATTTGAAAACAAGTCTATCACGGAACGACTCGTCAAAATCGTCGATTTCAATCTCCTCTGGGAAAGAAATTGACGACTCAAAATAGATATCAACGTCACCGCCCGTCGCTGGAATCGGTTTAAGCGAGGTGGAGATGTCGACATACATGTAGTTAAGCTTGATTTTCTTCAGGATCGAGGTTCCATTATTATGGACAAGCAGAACATTGACTTCCACAGCATCAGCTTGGGCATACCAATCTGAATAGTCTTCGCCTTTGCTATTTTTGGCTACAGGAGGTACGATGCAGATGTACTTGGTGATAACTGGATCAGGCTGTCCGGAGTACCATTTCGTGGTGTAGGTCTTATACGCTTTCCATCCTGATTCGTAACCTATGCCTTCAAGCCATACAGACATGTTGTATTCGCCCTCCTCTGCACCAACTACCTCATAATTAATTCTTACGTCAGCATCTGAATAAGTGCTACTTGCTGGCATGGTGAAGGTAGTCAGAGCATCCATATCAAACTTGATGTCAAAGGCAATCTTCTTAGGAAGAGTAACTACTGTGCCATCAGCAAGTGTAATCACGAGATAGTTAGGATCGCTATTATCGACATCCTGGAAAAGAAGAGTGGTTTCCTCGACAGCCTTGCCGAGAAGAGTCCAGGTAGTACCGCCATCGTATGAGACATACCAGTTATTCTCCTCAATCTTGAGCTTCGGTGTAACAGCCTCGGCAGCGACCTTCTGACCATCTGCAAGTAACCACTCGCCATCAACGGTCCAGTACCACTTGCCATCAGTATCCTGCTTTACAGAGATGACAGGATTGTGGCCATCAGCACCTGCTGCGCCGGTATCGCCCTTGTCACCCTTGTCGCCCTTTTCTCCCTGAGCTCCAGTAGCGCCGGTGTCACCCTTGTCGCCCTTGTCGCCTTTCTCGCCCTGAGCACCAGTAGCGCCGGTATCACCCTTGTCACCCTTATCGCCCTTTTCACCATTCTTGATGGCTGCTGAAGTGCCGTCAGTGAAAAGAATGATATAGCCGTCAGCCACCTGGCTGACTGAAGATACGAACACTTTTTTGTTAAGAGCATCCATGAGGTTTTTGAGCTGGCTTACGTCAGAATTCATTTGTTTCTGAGCGTCCTCCAGAGCCTTGACTCTACTTTCGAGTGATGCGATGCTGCCCTTGATGGCAGAGTCATCGTACTTCTCGCAACTTGCAAGTCCCAGTACGAATACTGCGGAGAGAAGTAAAGAGATTTTAGATAATTTGTTCATATTGATGTGATTTAAAATTGAATTTTCGGGATGCGTTTTCACAAAAATATGATGAATTAGTCCAAAATCAATGAGTAATTGCTTACTCAAAGGTCAAAATGAGTACTTATTTTTGCTCTAAAGAGCACTTTTTTATATCTTGCAATTAGTTTTTCGTATGATTTCGCTGAAACGTCTATTCATATTTCTTTTTTGTGGCATACTGCTCGTGCAGTGCGCTACGGATGGACGCGTGTCTTCACGAAATGTCGGACGCTTGCTTGAACAAGCAAATAATGATCTCGCTTTTTATTGTGATGATGCAGCATGGGAAAAAGCTGTGGCGATAGAGAAGTTTGCTAGGGAGAATGAGATTGATAGCCTTGTCTGTAAGGCTCTTGTCATCAAGGGAAAGGTATGTGATTATGCGGATGTGTCAGAAGTAGATAATCGTAATGATGAAGCTCTAGCGTATCTTCAGGAGGCAGCATTTGTCGCTGATGCGCAAGGTATGACCTATGAACGAGCTCTGACTAGGTATTTGATTTCTGAGGTTTATGTAAATAAGAATAGATGGAGTCGTGACTCAATTGATGGTGCTATATACTACTTGGCAGGAAAGTGGCTCGATGAGGGTGTAAGAATAGCTGATGAAGCAGGGATCAGCACCCTTCAGCGCAAGGCTGTGACTTATAGGCTGAGGTATCTTAGACAAGGTAATAAGTTCGAGGACGCCATAGCTCTGTGCCATGAAGTGATAAACTCATGCGATGAGGACGATAACCTTACCCTCCAGCAGATGTATGACCAGCTGATGGGCCTCTATACTAGCATCGGTGATAGCGAGTCTTCTGCCGAAGCCCATGCACAGTATGTACAATATACCCAGCAGCAGATACGCCAGGCCAAGGATGAGTCGTCATCTGAGGGCTCAAGTTTGTGGATCGTGTTAGCGGTAATTGGTGTGGCGATAGCCTCTGCAGTAGCTGCAGGAATCTTCTCCCATACCAAAAAAACTAAAGCCAAGGCTGCTAGTGCCAAGGAGAAGAAGTCACCAGCCAAGACACTCGACACCTTAAGTATCAATGATTTGACCCCAAGAGAAAAGGAGATTGTCCGTTTGATGTCAGAGGGTATGAGTACGGCCGATCTCTCACGCACATTGAATGTCTCAGCCAGGACTGTGAGCAATCATAAGCAGAATATCTACAGCAAGCTTGGCGTAAATTCCAGCGCAGAGATGCTGCGCCTCTATGAAGAGTACAAGAATGGCTCTTCAAAGTAACTATTTGATATGCAGACACTATATACTATATTGATTGTGCTGGCGTTCCTGACATTGCCTGCGGGCGTGCTGGCTTTGTGTAGGAAGAATAAGGCCCTCGGCAAGGTGGGGCCAGTGCTCATTCTCTATATCATTGGCTTAATCATTGGAAATATCTTCCATCCAGCGTCGATGGCGCAGGTGCAGGACCTCATGAGTAGTGCAATGGTTCCGATAGCCATCCCGCTACTGCTGTTTGGATGCACGTTCCAGAAGAGCGAGACGCGCTCGCAGCTTCTCGCGCTCCTTACTGCCATAGTCTCTGTGGTCATCGTCACGGTGATAGGTTTCTATGTATTCGGACGCCACATCGAGGATGGTGCTAAAATCGGCGCTATGCTCACAGGAGTGTATTCTGGTGGCACCATGAACCTCGCTGCGTTGAAGACAATGCTTGGCGTGGATGAGGCTACATTCATTCTTTTGAACTCTTACGACATGGTGGTCAGCTTCCTCTATCTCAGCGCGCTGATGGCATTTGGTATACGCCTCGTGAGGAAATGGCTTCCAAATGAGACGCTTCCGCAGAGTGACTTCAAGGCTGAGGAGCAGGGGAGTGCCAGCCCATACAAAGGCCTCTTCACCCGTGAGGGACTGAAGGATGCCGGCGTGCTCATGGGCGCTACAGTCATCATTGTGGCTCTGGCTGCCGGAATCGGACTCATCTGCCCAGATGGCTGGTTTATGACAGTCTTCATCCTGGCACTCACCACATTTGGTATTGCAGCGTCATTCATTCCTACCGTGAAGAAGCGCAAGTATGCAGAAGAAATCGGTATGTATGCCATCTATGTTTTCTCCATTGTAGTGGCTTCCATGGCCGATTTGAGCAAGTTTGACATCATGAGTAGCCTGAATACCATTGGCTATCTCGTGCTCATGGTATTGGGCTCATTCTTGCTTAATCTCGTGTTTGCAAAGCTTCTCAAGATAGATGCCGACACCATGACGGTCGCTTCTGTGAGCTTCATTTGCTCGCCACCATTTGTCCCGCTCATCTCGACAGTGATGAAGAATCGCCGAGTGCTTGTAGCTGGCCTCGCCATCGGTATCATTGGCTATGCGATAGGAAATTATCTGGGCTTCGCGATGTATCAGCTGCTGAAGCTTCTGTAAAAGAAAAAGCATCGGAGATTATCCGATGCTTTGTTCACTCTACATAAAGTAGCAATCCCTTCAAATACTCGCCCTCTGGGTGGTAGATGCTCACCGCGTGGTCGGCTGGCTGGTTAAGCCTGTCGATGATACGCACCTTGCGGCCAGTCGATGCGGCTGCTGAGAAGATGGCAAGTGCAAATGCTTCCTTGTCCACTGCCTGCGAACAGCTGAATGTGAACACCAGTCCTCCTGGAGCTACCTTCGCGATGGCGGCGGCGTTCAGTCTCTGATATGCCCTCACTGCATTTGGAATGGCACCGCGATGCTTCGCGAATGCAGGTGGGTCGACGATGATCATGTCGTACTTGTCCTCTGGAGCGTTCTTCACAAACTCGATGGCGTCGCAGCAATAGCTGGTGTGTGAGTCGGCAGGGAAGCCATTGAGGGCGACGTTCTTGTCTACAAGATACATGGCCTTCGCCGAGCTGTCCACTGAATCGACGTGCTTCGCGCCCTCTGCGAGAGCGTAGATGGAGAAACCTCCGGTGTAGCAGAAGAGGTTCAGCACAGAACGGCCCTTCGCGTACTTGCCCACGAGGGCGCGGTTCTCGCGCTGGTCGAGGAAGAAACCAGTCTTTTGGCCTTCGGTCCAATTCACAATGAACTTGTGACCGTTCTCGAGCACCACTTGCTGCGCGTCGTCGAATCCTTCCTTCTTATAGAGGTAGCCGTCGATGAGGTCGAGGCCAGCCTTGAATGGGGCAGTGCCAGAACTCTTGTCGTAGACGGCCTTCAGGTCGTCGCCGTAAATCTCCTGGAGCGCCTCGCAAATCTGCTTCTTCGCCCTGAACATGCCGGCTGAGTGTGCCTGCATGACGCAAACTCCATCATAATAGTCAATGATGAGGCCAGGGAGATTGTCGCCCTCACCATGTACGAGGCGATAGCAGTTCGTGCCGTGGTCGAGTGTGGCGAGGCCTACGGCCATTCTGGCCTGGAGGGCGCTGCGCAGTTTCACCACCCAGAAATCTGGCGCGAGCACGTCAGCGTCGAAGCTGAGGATGCGTACGGCAATGGATCCGATCTGATAGTGACCTGCCGCAAGCATCTTTCCATCGGCGCCGTAAACGCCTACTACATCACCCTCTGCTGGATTACCTACTACCTGAGCAATGGCTCCTGAGAATACCCATGGGTGAAATCTCTTGATCGATTCCTCACGACCTTTCTTCAATATTACCTTGACCATTGTTTTCTTTCTTTTTCTTCTTCCTTAGATAATACTTTCTTCTTGCAGCTGCGTTTCTGCTCTTTTTCTTCTTTTTCTTTTCCTTGTCAGCAGCTTTCTCGGCAGCAAGTTCTGCTCTCTTTTTTTCTTCCTCAGCCTTTTTTAAAGCTCTTTCTTCTCTAGCTTTCTGCTGCTGTTGGAATTGATTTGGATTTCTTTCTTCTTCAGTAAGTGGGTGTTTTTCTGATTCAAGCAGTTTTAGATACATCTCTCTGCACACCCACGCATCCATAGCACCATACTTTTGCTGCGCCTCGGACAATGGTTCCGCTTCCCAGTTTGAGAGCTGCTGGCTCTTGGATATCTTTATTCCTAAGATATTTGCTGCAAGTTTCTTTACACCCTTGTCGCGTATACCATACTCCCATCCTATCTGCTGGAGGTCAACAAATGATTCGGGAGTGAAGCCAAAGTCTCTCTTTAGCCTTCTGATATCGTCTCCGACTGCTGCTCCAATTTTGAGGATGTCTTTGTTTCCAAGGATGTCTGCAAGTCCTCTTCTCATACCTAGCTTCTTAACCCGGAAAAGATAAGCCTTGTCTGGTCCTGAAAGCTGAACGAGTGCCACTCCATTTGATTTCTGATGTGGCTCGAAAACTGGCTTAGATTCTGTGTCAAAGCCTATTATACTCTGACTCTTCAAGTATTTTAGAGCTTCGTTATAAAGTTTGCCAGGATGTTCAACGACAACGATTGTGCCGCTGAACGTAGTAAGTGGCAGCTTTTCGATCTCTTCGTTGCTTATACTAATTTGATACATAGTAGTCGATGCTAACTGCGCTTTCAACTACTGTGTAGTCGGATGCGTTCTTTCTTGTGTAACGGTATTCGTCCGTGAACTTTTGCGCAGAGTCGTATGAAAGTGGATCAAGACCCTTTACAGGGATGGTTTCATAAACTGCAAATGATGGTTCTGCAATATAATGCGTAAAGATATTCTCGTCTCTGAGGTATCTATAGCATTCCTTTGCCACTAAATCACTGAGGGTGATGAATTTCAAATCCTGTGAAATGATCTTTCTGCAGGCTACATTTGACTCTGACTGGACGAGCATGATTTCCTTGAGCTCCATACGAAGTCTCTCTGGGTCAAACTGATCAGCATCCATCACGATGGCGTCAATCTGCTTCTCACCTCCGTTCTTTCTATATCTTTCAAGGAAGTCCTTGAGCACATTGGTCGAGTCACACTCGAAAGACTGAACTGCGCTATGGCTTGTTCTCTTTCCTAGGATTTTTTCATAAATGCCTGATTCTGATGTGGTCTTGTCAGTTATTACACCTACGAATCCTGCTTGTTTTTTCACGAGCTCGATAGGTGAAATGACATTGATGAAAGCCTTCGTGGACTTAGTCAATGTGTCTACGTCAAATTTTCCATACTCAGCCATGTGTGGTGATGCCAGAATGACGATCTTAGCTCTTGGCTGCTTATCCATCTTCAAGGTGTCGAATGCTGCAATGCTGCAAGCTGTATCTGCTGCCATGAGAAAATCCCTGACCGTTATCTCTCTAAGAAGGGATGTGTTTTCTTTTCTGGCATAACCATCGAAGGCTGAATTCGCCTGGTCCATATATGCGACGATCTTCTCTCCCGCGAAGTCGGGGAGTGCGTCAGGCTTGCTGCTTCCGTCTATGTTATCAAAAAAGTCGCTTTTCAGTAGTTTGTGGCAGTAAATCTCACATTCGGATTTCGTGCCTACGACTGCAATGGCTCCTTCTGATGATTTCTTGCTGTACATCCCCATAAGCTGGAGATTGTACCTTTCGTCTCCGCTGAGGATGCTCTCCACCAGCGGGATAGTCTGCTTGCCTACTTGTACGTCTTTTTTGCAGCTCACCGTCATGGTCGCTGCAAGGGCGCAGAGGCTTAGTAGATATGATTTCGCTAATCTCATAATTGGAGTTTTGTTACAAACTACAAAGTTAACTAAAAATCTCCTTATTTGGAACTGCTGAACGTCAATGCTTCGCCCGATACGGGATGCTTGAAAGACAATGAGTCAGCGTGTAAACATAATCTATTGGAAGCGCCTGACATTCCGCCGTATAGCCTATCACCAAGTATGGGGCGTCCTAGTCCCTGTGGGTGTGCTGCGTGTACGCGAAGCTGGTGCGTGCGCCCTGTGAGTGGGGTGAATCGCACGTCTATTTCTCCTCCGGGTAGTATGTCAATTACTTCGTATTCGGTAATGGCTTTCTTTCCTAGCTCGAAATCAACCATTTGCCTTGGTCTGTCATAGTAGTCTAGCATCATTGGCAATGAAATTGTCCCCTTGAAGCCTTTGCGGAGCGACTTCCCCTCGGCCGTGGCGCACAAACGCGCGATGTATGTTTTCTTTACCTCTCTTGACGAAAACTGCCTCTGTAACTCAGATTGGTTCTCGACGCTCTTCGCGAAAACCATCAGTCCGGATGTGTCCATATCTAGGCGGTGGCATGAGAATACTTCTGTGTTCAACTGCTCCTGAAGCCATTTCTGGAGGGACTTTTTGTTTCCTGTTCGCCCAGGGACCGACAGCATCCCGGATGGCTTGTCGACGACGATGATGTCATCATCTTCATAAATGATGCGAGGCTCCGTGGCCTTGCCATCCATGTTTAGCCATTCCTTGTCTTCGTCCAATGGATTTGGCTCTACGTCAAGTCCTTCCATCATATATGATAAAAGAGGTCCGCACTTTCCTGTGCATGAAGGGTAGAAACTGCCATGACGGCGAATCTCCTTGAGAGGGGAGAGGCCATACCAAAATTCTCCCATGGCAATGGGCTTGAGGCCATTCAAGTATGCGTAGTTCAGTAGTTTGGGTGCAGCGCAGTCTCCGGTGCCTCCAGGAGGTATCAGACCACGGTCGGCAAATACTTGTTTTATGCTCTTTCTTTCTCCATTTGCGTTCAAGACGATATATTGGTCGAATATCCATTCCTGGAGTTCGTTTGACATTCTCTTTCTCAATTCTTTGAGCTTTATGATGTCTTCGTCGTCTGTGGCACTGTTTATCTGGTTGTTAATAGATGAAATCTCAGCTTCCTTCCTTTTAAAATAACCATTGGGATCCGTCAGGTCATAAATAGGTGGAACGAATCCATCGATTTTACTCTTACCTCCTACGAGTCCGGAAAATGCAAATATGAATTCATTGTGCCCATTCACGTCTTTAACTTCAAGTACTCCAAGCATTTTGCCTTCGCTGAGCATTGACTTCAATGGGAGATCTTTGTCGATCCTTTTTATCAGTGAATCAACGGCTTGCGTTATCTCGGGGCGAGCTGTATAGCAGAATGGGTATGTGAATTTCTCTATTTTCATTATTGCAAATATAAGTATTATTTGGATATAGATTGTAACTGAATGCCGTATATGTGGTTTGAAATTGTAAGTGTTGTTTTGTTGGCCTATTTTGTTGTTTTGTGTAATCTACTGAATATAAATGATATAAAACATTTAATTTAATCGCTGATTCTGTTGTATTTAAAATCGTTTTAATTTTACTTATGTTTTAATTGGTTGATTTTCAGATAATTAACAAGGAAATTAAAAAATATTTCAAAATATTTTATTAAAATGTTTGCTATTGTAAAAAAAAGCCTTACCTTTGTATTCGGATTGAGCATCTGAGGCTTTGAGCTTCCTCAATCCATTGGTTATTAGTTTTAGTGTTATTAATTATGTGGTTAGTAAGAGTGATCCGCGCGTGATGCGTCGACACTCTTTTTTTTCTTGAGTAAGTTCAAGAAAAAATAAAGCTAAGGAATTGATTCCTTAGCTTTTTTTGTTTTATGGATGTCCAGAGCTTATCCTATGAATTCTAGCAGTTCTTTGTAGACAAGGTGGGTCGGGAAGCCCATGATGGTGAAAAACGAGCCTTCTATTTTGCCTATACCTATATATCCTATCCATTCCTGGATACCGTAAGCTCCCGCTTTGTCGAATGGTCTGCATTTGTCTACATAATACTCTATCTCGTCTTCGCTGAGCTCCTTGAAATGAACGACAGCGACGTCGCTAAGGGTCTCACAGCGATCTGTGGTGCGAAGAGTAATAGCTGTGATTACCTCATGACTCTTTCCAGATAGCATCATTAGCATTTCTATGGCTTGCTCCCTTGAGTGAGGCTTTCCTAGTACTGTATGCCCGTCAACCAGCACTACCGTATCTGATGTGATGAGTATTTCATCAACTTCAAGGTCTCTGTGAAATCCCAATGATTTGCCCTTTGAAAGCAGAACTGGTACTTCTCTGCCAGGTGTTTGTGGGTCGTACACTTCCTCGAAATTGTTTTTTGTGTCTACTGTGAACTCCACATCAAGACCAGCCAGCAGCTCCTTTCTTCTCGGGGAGCCGCTGGCAAGTATGATTTTTTTCCCTTTCAAGTCCATTTCCTAGAACTGTTTCTCGTAGAGGGCTTCGTCAAATGTCCATTGGCCTTGAGCGCGCAAGACCATCTCTATCGCATGCCTTACGCATCCCTTGCCTCCAGGATATGGAGAGACAAAGTCTGCGGCTTGCCTGACTTCTTCCACTGCGTCTGACGGTGCTACGCCCAATCCTACTGCTTTGATGACCGGAATGTCTGGCAGGTCGTCGCCGAAATACATAACTTCCGAAGGATCCATGCCGTATTTGTCGCAGAATTTCTGCAAATCCTTGGATTTGATTCTTGAGGCTAGATGTACATCGTCTTCAGGAACTCCCATTCCAGTGCATCTCTTCACTATGGATATTGATCTTCCACCTGTGATGACTGCAGTACGGAATCCGTGCATTGCGGCCATTCTGACTGCAAACGAATCTTTGGCATCGAAGATGCGAAGCAGGTCTCCGTCTGACATACAGAGTATGCCTCCGTCTGTCATAACTCCGTCAATGTCAAAAGCTATTCCTTTGATTTTCTTGAGTTTAGCTTCTTCCATTGCTTATGACTTAGCGCCTCCTACTGGGAAGTCTCCTAGGTTGAATGTTCCTTTCTGCTGGCCGCCCATGTCGATCTGGCCAAATGACTGCTCGTACTTCTGGACGTTGTCAGAAAGCGCTGCGAGAAGTCTCTTGGCGTGCTCTGGAGTCATGACTATTCTGTTTCCTACTTCAGCTTTTGGAAGGCCAGGGAGCATAGTCGCGAAATCAATGATGAACTCGCTGTGCGAGTGAGTGATAATCGCTAGGTTTGAGTAAGATCCTCTAGCTACCTCTGGCTTAAGCTCGAGGCTTATCTGGTTCTGGTTTTCGTTTGGGTTTGCCATATTGTTCTGAATTTTAATAGTTTATACTTTCTTTGAGGAAGCGTTCAAGCGCTGCGTCTATCTCGCTTCTTGCATACATTACACCATCAGTGCCGATTTCTGAGTTTCTGAAACCCCAGCCGTGGCCGCCTTGCGGGAAACTGTGCATCTCGGCCTTGACCTTGAGCTTCGCGAGCTTCATGAAATATCTGATGCTGTTCTCTGCAGGCACGGTAGGATCGTCGCTGCATAGTATAATGATGGTACGAGGTGTATCTTCAGTAACTTGATTTTCAAGTGAATACTTCCACAGAAGTTCTTCGTGCTGAGCCTTCTTGCCGCCCCATTGGTTGTCCTTGCCGATGAGGTTTGCCCTGGTTCCATTGTGGGTGACTCCTCGCTCCATGGTGATCACTGGATAAAAGAGGACAGAGAAGTCAGGGCGAGTTTCCTGGTCTGTGTAAAGAACTGATGCAGAGGCGGCTAAGTGTCCTCCTGCGGAAAATCCCATGACACCCACCTGCTTTACGCCAAGTTCGTCAGCGTGTGCTCTGATCCATCTGAATGTGTTCTGCACATCTGTCAGTGGGACATTCCAATGTCCAAGAGGCAGCCTATATTTCAGCAGGCACGCGCTGAGGCCCCTTTTCAGCAGCCAGTTGACCACATACTCTCCTTCGTTGCGCTGTGCGCTGTATTTGTAGCCACCGCCTGGGCAGATGACAACCATCTGGCCTGTGGCAATGCTCTTGTCAGCCATGTATAGGTCAAAGCGTGCTGAATCTCCCACATTCATGAAATGATATCTGTCATCTACAACTTCAGGACCTTCTGCGCCATTTGACTCTCCTGATGTTTCCTGACCATTTGGATAAAGAAGAACTGTCTGTGACTCAGGTAGTTCAATAGGGGAGTCTGGTCTTTTTTCTGCTACATCTATCTTCCCTCTATGTACATCGCTGAGCCATCTTTCAAGCGAGGCACTGAACTCTACACGTGAATTTCCAAGCGCATCCTTGCTCTTGTCTACATCGATGACTGCAGGGTCAGTGAATCCCCAGCCATGTCCTCCGTATGGATAAAGATGAATCTCGGAAGAGACCTTGTTCTTTGCCAATGCCTGGAAATAGAGTAGAGAGTTCTGTGCAGGAACCAATCCGTCGTCGGTGCTGAGAGCGATGAATGACTGTGGAGTGGTGGCTGTCACATTGTTCTCGGAAGAGTACTTCTTCTTGAGTTCTTCGTAAGTTTTCTGCCTTTCGTAGTATTCTGAGAATGAGTAATTTTCACGATCATTCCAGTACTCTTCGAAGCCTATGAGATTTCCCTTGGTATTTCTATGTGTTACCGCAGGATCTGTCGAGATGACAGGGTAGATCAGCACAGAGAAATCTGGTCTTGTCAGGGAATCTGTATACATGGTGGTCACCGTGGATGCGAGGTGGCCACCTGCAGAGAAACCAATGATGCCTATCTGGTCGATGCCCCAATCATCGGCGTGCGCACGACAATATCTAAACGCATTCTGCACGTCAGTGAGCGGTATGGTCCAATGTCCATGTGGCAATCTATACTTTACAACTCCCACTGTTATACCTCTCTTAAGCATCCATTCAGCTACGTAAGTTCCTTCATTCCATGTAGATAGATCCTTATAACTACCTCCCGGCGTAGAAAGTACCATCTGGCCATTAGGATGTTCTGGGAAATATAAGTCGACTCTTGCGCTGTCTGCTACATATGCGATGAAACCATTCTTTCTAGCTTCTTCGTCGCAGTCGTAACCGTTTGAGTCTCCGGGGCCTAACATGGCAGCGTAACCTTTGTCAGTCTTTGCAAGCTTGGCTGCCTTTTTCCCATTTCCTGCCTGGCCATCAGGATAGAGAAGGACTGTCTTGGATGGCTTAAGCTGAGAATGTATCGTGCTGATCTTCTCGAGCTTCCGCTCTACAGCTGGCGCTTCCTGAGCGTAAGCGCCCAGGCTAAGTATGGTGGTTCCCGCCGCCATAGCTATTAGTTTTAATATATTTGACATAATACAAAATTAACTCTTTTGGAGCATCTTTCAAACTTGATTTTTACATTTTATGGGCGCATGCCTGTTCCTTTGTGTATTATGCGAAAATTGAGTATATTTGCTTGATTTTGGTGTTTTGTGCCATTATCTCAAGTTTGCTAACAATTGAATTTTTTATAATATGGAATTATCTGCTAAGTACAGCCCCTCTGAAGTAGAGGACAAGTGGTACGCCTTTTGGCTTGAGCACAAATTCTTCCATTCGGAACCGAATGAGAAGGAACCTTATACTATCGTTATACCACCACCAAATGTAACAGGTGTGCTTCATATGGGCCATGTGCTCAATGAGACCATTCAGGATATCCTCGTGCGTCGTGCACGTATGGATGGAAAGAACGCCTGCTGGGTACCAGGAACTGATCACGCATCCATTGCCACAGAGGCGAAGGTTATCAAGCGCCTCGCTGAGCAGGGTATCAAGAAGAGCGACCTCACTCGTGAGGAGTTCCTTAAGCATGCGTGGGCATGGACAGATGAGCACGGTGGCATCATCCTGAAGCAGCTTCGCAAACTCGGATGTTCTTGTGACTGGGATAGAACCTCATTCACAATGGATGAGACTCGCTCCAAGGCTGTCATCAAGGTGTTCTGTGACCTGTACGACAAGGGCCTCATTTACAGAGGATTGCGTATGGTTAACTGGGATCCTGAGAGACAGACCGCGCTTTCTGATGAGGAGGTTATCTACCATGACGAGCACTCAAAGTTCTATTACCTTAAATATATGGTAGCAGAGGAGCCCGGCAAATATGCTGTGGTCGCTACTACTCGTCCAGAGACTATCTTTGGTGATGTGGCTGTCTGCATTAATCCTAAGGAAGAGAAGAATCAGTGGCTTAAGGGCAAGCATCTCATCGTACCTATCGTTGGTCGTGAGATTCCTGTCATCGAAGATAGATATGTTGAGATTGGCTTCGGTACTGGTTGCCTTAAGGTTACTCCAGCTCACGATGCAAATGACTATATGCTGGGTCAGGTCCACAATCTTCCTGCATATGATATTCTCACTGCAGATGCACATGTAGACATTACATGTCTCGAGGAGGATATCCAGAAGAATTGCCAGTCATATCAGGGTATGGATCGTTTCGTTTGCCGTAAGCAGATCGCGAAGGATCTCGAGGCTGCAGGACTTATCGAGAAGATCGAGGACTATGATAATAAGGTGGGCTATTCTGAGAGAACAAACGTTCCTATCGAACCAAGGCTTTCTCTTCAGTGGTTTATCCGCATGCAGCATTTCGCTGATATCGCTCTTCCTCCAGTAATGGACGATGATATTCAGTTCTATCCTGCAAAGTATAAGAATACATACAACAATTGGCTCTCAAACATTAAGGATTGGTGTATTTCTCGCCAGCTTTGGTGGGGCCATAGAATTCCTGCATATTTCCTTCCTGGACAGGAAGGCGTGAAGGATGAGAATCGTAAATATGTAGTAGCTCCTACAGCCGAGGAAGCTCTTGTAAAGGCTCGTCAGATTGCTGGTTATGAGAATATTGAGATATCTGACTTGAAGCAGGACGAAGGTGCTCTCGATACATGGTTCTCAAGTTGGCTCTGGCCTATTTCACTCTTTGATGGCATCGAGAATCCTGACAATGACGAGATAAATTACTATTATCCTACATCTGACCTTGTGACAGGTCCAGATATCATTTTCTTCTGGGTGGCTAGAATGATCATGGCAGGATATGAGTATAAGCAGGCTATGCCATTCAAGCATGTATACTTCACAGGTATCGTACGCGACAAGCTGGGAAGAAAGATGTCTAAGTCTCTCGGCAACTCTCCTGATCCACTTGACCTTATTGCAAGGTTTGGTGCTGATGGTGTGCGTATGGGTATCATGTTGTCTGCGCCTGCAGGAAACGATATTCTTTTCGACGATTCACTCTGTGAGCAGGGACGTAATTTCTGTAATAAGATATGGAATGCATTCCGCCTTGTAACAGGTTGGAACATAGATGATTCTGCTGCTCAGCCTGAAGCATCACAGCAGGCTGTGAAGTGGTTTGCAAATAAGCTCAATGCAGTAGTTGCAGAGGTTAATGATGCTTTCAGCAAGTTCAGGATTTCAGATGCTCTTATGACTATCTATAAGTTGTTCTGGGATGACTTCTGCTCTTGGTATCTTGAGATTATCAAGCCTGCATACGGTGCGGGTATCGACAAGCAGACCTACGAAGCTACAATCAAGTTCTTCGGAGACCTTCTTGTTCTTCTCCATCCATATATGCCTTTCATTACTGAAGAGCTCTGGCAGAACCTTGGTGAGCGTGCTGAAGGTGAAACCATCATGTTCCAGCCTACTCCAAAGGCCGGAGAGTACTCTCAGGAGTTCCTCGCTGCGTTTGAGCTTGTTCAAGGCGCTGTGAATAATATTAGAGGTATACGTCAGCAGAAGAACCTTTCTCCAAAGGAGGCTCTTGAACTGAAGATCAAGGGTAATTCATTCCCTGCAGAACTTGAGTGTGTTATCACCAAGCTTGCAAACATTTCTTCAATTGAGAAAGTTGATGCATGGGGAGAGGAGGCTGGAGTTTCCTTCGTTGTTGGAATTATCGAGATGTTTATTCCTCTCGCAGGCCTCGTAAATGTTGACGAGGAAATCGCGAAGATCAAGGCAGAGCTTGAGCATCAGTATGGATTCCTCCAGGGAGTACGCAAAAAGCTCTCAAATGAGTCTTTTGTTGCTCACGCACCTGAGAAGGTGATTGCGATTGAACGCAAAAAGGAGTCAGATGCACTCTCGAGAATTGCAACTTATGAAGCTCAGCTTAAAGTCTTAGAGTCTAGTAAATAAAACATAGTTGTTTTTATTGGTAACATTTTTGTTAATTAATTATTTGGCTATTTTAAATCATTAAAAACCATACATATGATTACTTATCCGCTGTTTTTGGGAAGCCTAGGCTTCTGGGAGATACTTCTCATCGTGCTTGTAGTAGTCCTCCTTTTTGGTGGAAAGAAAATTCCTGAGCTCATGCATGGACTTGGCAAAGGAATGAAACTTTTCAAGCAGGGAATGAATGAGGTTGAGAAGGAGATGAATGAAGTTAAGAAGGAATTCAACTCCATCGATGACAAGAAAGAGGAGCAGAAGTAATTTTCGTGGCTGATAAAAACAATGCGACAGGGGAGATGTCCTTTTGGGATCATCTGGATGAACTGAGAGGAGTTCTTTTCCACTCAGTTATCGCCTTGTTTGTTTCATTTACTGTATTATTCTTCTTCAAGGACTTTGTCTTTGGAGTGGTGGTACTTGGACCAACCAGACCCGATTTTTGGTTGTACTCTTTACTTGGATTCCAGGTTCCTCCATTTGAACTCATCAACATAGAGATAGCGGCGCAGTTCTTTATCCACATCAAGGTAACGTTCTTCGCCGCCATCGTTGTTACATTCCCATATTTGTGTTACCAGATATGGAGTTTCATCTCTCCTGCGCTATATCAAAATGAGAAGAAGACGATAAGACGAGCATTCGGACTTGGTGCCGGCTTGTTTTATCTAGGTGTAGCAGTTGGCTATTTTATCGTGATGCCAGTGGTACTGATATTCTTTCAGGGATATCAGGTGAGTCCCGAGGTCACTAATACGTTCTCGCTGACGTCGTACATCTCGATGTTTTCTGCGATGGTCTTCATGATGGGACTCCTTTTTGAGTTTCCATCTGTGCTTGCAGTGCTCTCACATTTCGGGATCATTGATAGGCAAATGATGAAGGGGTTCAGAAGGTATGCGATTGTCGTTATCCTTATCCTGGCTGCTATCCTTACACCTACTGGTGATCCGTTTACACTCTTAGTGGTTTCATGTCCTCTCTATCTTTTGTATGAGTTTAGTATTTTAATTTGTAAATCAGATACTTCCGAAGAATGATTTCAATTAATGATTTAACTGTATCCTTCGGTAACTATAATCTTCTTGACGCGGTAAATTTTCATATCAGTGAGACTGACAAGATAGGTTTAGTAGGTAAAAATGGTGCTGGAAAATCTACCCTGATGAAACTGATCTGCGGTTTGCAGCAGCCTACCTCAGGACATATAGATAAACCTGCTCATGTTACGATAGGATATCTACCTCAAATTATGGAACACCATCGAGGACGAACGGTCCTTGAGGAAGCCATGACGGCATTTGATTCCTTGAAAGAGGTCGAGAACGAAATTAATGAGATAACAGCAGCTCTTGCTGAGAGAACCGATTATGAATCGGGAGAATATCTTGAACTGATTTCGAGACTCAACGAACTAAATGATCATCTTTCCATTAGCCATAGTGAACCACCTGAGGTTCAGGCGGAAAGGACGCTTCGTGGTCTGGGATTCAACCCTGACGAACTGGATCGTAAGACTGAAACATTCAGTCAGGGATGGAATATGCGTATCGAGCTGGCAAAGATCCTTTTGTCAGCCCCAGATCTTCTCCTTCTCGACGAGCCTACGAATCACTTGGATATCGAGTCTATCGAATGGTTGGAGAACTACCTGAAGAATTACAGGGGTTCTCTTCTTCTCGTATCTCACGATAGGAAATTTCTCGACAACGTCACAAATAGGACAGTAGAGATCCTTCTAGGTCATGTTCATGATTATAAAGTTCCTTATAGCCAGTATGTTGAGCTAAGACGAGAAAGGCTTGCTCAGCAGACTGCGACATATGAGAACCAGCAGAAAATGATCGAAAAGACTGAGGACTTTATTAATAGATTTAGGTATAAACCGACTAAGTCAAATCAAGTTCAGTCCAGAATCAAGGCTCTTGAGAAGCTTGAAAGGGTAGAGATAGACGAGACTGACAATGTCACAATGTCTGTTAAATTCCCACCAGCTGCAAGAGCGGGAGATGTAGTTTATAAGGCTTCTGACTTGAAGGTAGGATATCCTCAGAAAGTCGTATTCTCTGACGCAAATATTGAGATTAAAAGAGGGGAGAAGGTAGCTTTGGTAGGAAGAAATGGTGAGGGCAAGACCACTCTGATGCGAGTCATCATGGGGGAGCTTGATCCGTTTGAAGGCGAGTCCAAACTTGGCCATAACGTTAGCATTGGCTATTTCGCCCAGAATCAGGAAGATGTACTTGACAAACGTGACACAGTTTTCTCTACTCTCGATAGAATCGCTGTCGGTGATGTTCGCACAAAACTTCGTGACATACTTGCAAGTTTTCTTTTCCGTGGCGAGGATATTGACAAAAGAGTGTCAGTGCTTAGCGGTGGCGAGCGTGCAAGGCTTGGAATGGCGAAGTTGATGCTTCAAAGTCACAACCTCCTTGCACTTGATGAGCCTACCAATCATATGGATATCAAGTCCAAGGATATCCTAAAGGACGCATTGAAGTCATTTGATGGCACATTGATTGTTGTATCTCATGATAGAGATTTCCTTGATGGACTTGTGGACAAGGTTTATGAGTTCAGAGGAGGAAAAGTGCGCGAGCATTTGGGAGGAGTGAAAGAGTTCCTTGAGAAGAGAAAACTTGAGAATCTTCAGGAACTCGAGCGTCATGACAAACCTGTTCAAGCTGCGCCGGCAGCAAAGGAGGAAAAGAAGCCTCAGGCTGCAGACTATGCTGCGATGAAGGAGCAGTCCAAGGAACTGAAAAAGATAAAGACGCGTATTGCTTATCTCGAAAGTGAGATTGAGAAGCATGAGACGAGGATGAAGGAGATAGAAGCTGTGCTATCAAATCCTTCAGATAAAGATGATATCATGGAGTTAACTCGTGAGTATCTTGATCACAAGGGATATCTCGAACTTCAGACAGACGAGTGGGCTTCTTTGATGGAAATAATTGAATAATCTTAATATATAATAGGTATGAAGGCATTAATGAAAAGCGTATTCGCTATTTTGGTTGGAGGCCTTGCTCTATGTAGTGTGGCGTCCGCTCAGACTAGGTCGGTTTCTCACTCACTTAGTCCATTTAACCAGGTCAATGTCAGTGGTACTGTCGGTTCATCCAGCTTTGTCGTGGATGTAAAGCAGTCTGCTAGCTATGCTATCGATCTAGTTATCGATGAATTGATCGCTGAGTATGTTCAGGCCATTGTAAAGAAAGATGTGCTTTACCTTGCTATAGATGAGAAGGCCATCCCTTCCGAGGTCAAGAAGCTTTACAAGGCAAGGAACGCCGCTCCTTGTGTTCTGCGTGCGACTATTTATACACCAGACATGAATACTTTGGAAGCAGCAGATAAGTCAATTATTGCGGTATATGATGAGTTCAAGACTGATACTTTCACCCTTACCATGAAGGAAAAGTCAGCTCTCAAGGAGTTGAAGATTAACTCTAAGTCGATTACTGTAAATCTCTCTGATGGAGCAAATGCCGTGATGACTGTTGCGGCTGACGACATGAGTGTGAATGCGTCAAACAAGTCCATTCTGAATGTAAATGTAGACTGTGTAAATCTTTCATTAAAACAGAGTGGTAATTCCGAGTCTACAATCGAAGGAAACTATGTCGATGTAAAGGTGGATAATGGGGGATTCTCAAAAGCGAAGATTGTAGGAAAGGGCAACTCTTTGTCTACTTCACTGTCAGGCACCGCCTCAGTCGATGCTATCAATCTTAAGGTGGCATCTTGTGATGCTGTCCTTTCAAATCACTCTTCACTCTATGAGGCAGCTTCTGAGAATTTGAAGCTCGATCTGTCTGGATCTAGTACTCTGGTATTTGATGGAAACCCTGTGATCGAGATTGTAAAAATCAACTCATCTACTGTGAATAGATACGAGGCCAAGTAAGTTTGAGCCTGTGCATAAATAGAAAAGGGCGTATCCTTTCTGCAATGATTCGTTAAAAATTTAACAATTATATAATTTTCAATTACTTACGTATA
>JAKSJM010000015.1 GCA_024398075.1 Bacteroidales bacterium
CAATTCCTCCCAGAAACTGAAGATTTCTGGGTTTCCTTGACGCATTAATTATGAAGAATTACATCAAACAGAATAAGGAAAGGTTCCTGGAGGAGCTCTTCTCTATCCTCAGAATCCCTTCAGTGAGCGCTCAGGCTGCTCACAAGCCAGACATGCAGAAGTGTGCGGAGAGGCTTGCAGCCCTCCTCGTTGAGGCCGGAGCCGACATGGCGCAGGTATACCCTACCGACGGCAACCCTGTAGTTTATGGAGAGAAAATCATAGACCCTTCGCTCAAGACAGTGCTCATCTATGGTCACTACGACGTACAGCCTGCAGAGCCACTTGAGAAGTGGAACTCAAATCCATTCGAGCCTGTCATCCACGACGACGCTATCTGGTGCCGTGGAGCAAATGACGACAAGGGCCAGCTCTTCATGCACATCAAGGCATTTGAGTTCATGGTAGCTACCGGCCAGCTCAAGCATAATGTCAAGTTCATGTTTGAGGGCGAGGAGGAAATCGGAAGTCCATCACTTCCTGCATGGGTAAAGCAGAACAAGAAGATGCTCAAGTCAGACATCTGTCTCGTTTCTGATACCACGATGATTTCGGAGAAAGTGCCATCCATCAACTGCGGAATGCGAGGACTCGCCTATCTGCAGGTCGATGTCATTGGCCCGAACAAGGACCTCCACAGCGGCCACTACGGCGGCGCTATCGCGAACCCTATCAACATCCTCTGCGAGATGATCGCATCCCTTCATGATGAGAACGGAAAGGTCAATATACCTGGCTTCTACGACAAGGTAGTGGAGCTCTCACGCAAGGATAGGAAGATGCTTTCGCGTGCTCCATTTGACATGAAGGAATACAAGGAATTCCTTGACATCAAGGCGGTCAAGGGTGAGCAGGGATACACCACCATGGAGCGTACCGGCATTAGGCCTTGCCTCGACGTTTGTGGCATCTGGGGTGGATATACCGGAGAAGGAGCGAAGACCGTTCTGCCTTCTGAAGCTCATGCCAAGATCTCGATGAGACTCGTACCAAACCAAGTCAGCGGAGAGATCACAAAGCTTTTCAAGAAGCATTTTGAAAAGATCGCGCCTCCTTATGTAAAGGTCAAGGTAACTCCATTCGAGGGTGGTGACGGATTCCTCATCCCTATTTCTTCAGACGCTTATAAGGCAGCATCCAAGGCTATGACTGAAGTATACGGCATCGAGCCTGTACCATCACGCGGAGGCGGCAGCATCCCTGTCCTCGCTGAGGTTCAGAAGATACTCGGTATCGATCCTCTCCTCATGGGATTCGGTCTCGAGAGAGATACCATCCACTCCCCTAACGAGAGCTATCTTCTCAAGCAGCTTTTCGCCGGTATGGAGTCTATCGCCCTGTTCTACAGATACTTCTAGGGACTTAAAATAGATGGAGGACGCTAAGCGTTCTCCATCTTTTCTTTTGCATAGTCAAGAGTGACCGTGAATGTCTTCTTCTTGGATGAAGGAGCTTCATACATCGCATCATCCATGATCTGCTCACAGATGCTTCTAAGTCCTCGAGCACCAAGTCCATTCTTGATCGAAGTGTCAACGATGAAGTCCAGCACCTCTGGCTCAATGATGAGCTTCTGTCCATCCATCTCAAATATCTTCTCATACTGCTTCAGGATAGCATTTTTTGGCTCGGTAAGGATCCTCTTGAGTGCATCCCTGTCAAGGTGATCAAGGTATGTCACGATAGGAAGTCGTCCGAGAATCTCAGGAATGAGTCCGTAGCCTCTAAGATCCTGCGCAGTAACATACTTGAGAAGATTCTCCTTATCGATCTTCTGCTTCTCGATAGCACCGAAACCTATCACCTGAGTGTTTAGTCTCTGGGCAATCTTTCGCTCTATGCCCTCGAAAGCACCACCACAGATGAAGAGGATGTTCTGTGTATTTACATGAATGAACTCCTGCTCAGGGTGCTTTCTACCACCCTTAGGTGGGACATTCACTACATTGCCCTCAAGGAGCTTCAGCAGAGCCTGCTGCACGCCCTCTCCGCTGACATCACGGGTGATGCTTGGGTTATCGCTCTTACGGGCTACCTTGTCTATCTCATCGATGAATACAATGCCACGTTCCGCCTTCTGGAGATCGAAGTCAGCCTCTTGAAGGAGTCTGGTAAGGATACTTTCCACATCCTCTCCCACATATCCAGCCTCTGTCAGGACTGTGGCGTCTACGATAGTGAAAGGCACATCGAGCATCTTCGCAATGGTTCTGGCCAGGAGTGTCTTTCCCGTACCTGTAGGACCTACCATGAGAATGTTTGACTTCTCCAGCTCTATGCCATCGTCTTCCTTGGCAATGAGATTGTGATTAACTCTCTTATAGTGGTTATAGACAGCGACAGCGAGAAGTTTCTTCGCTCTGTCCTGGCCTATGACGTACTGGTCAAGAAATTCCTTTATCTTCTTCGGCTTCTGAAGCGACCACTTCTTAGCATCAGCTTCAGCATTGGCAGCAGAAGTGTTCTTCTCGAAGTCGCGAAGGTAGTCGGCGGCAAGATGGACGCAGTCACTGCAGATGTACCCATCTATACCGCTCAGAAGCAGAGGGACCTCGCTCTCGCTCCTGCCGCAGAACATACAATGGTTCTGCCTTCCTTTATTTCCTCCCGCCATAACTATTTCGCCCTCTTAGAGAGAATCTCGTCTATCATTCCGTACTCTTTCGCCTCCTGTGCTGTCATCCAGTAGTCTCTATCTGCATCGGCGAAAACCTTGTCGAATGGCTGTCCTGACCTATCGGCTATGATGCTGATAAGCTCGGTGCGGGTCTTCTCGATCTCCTTCGCTGCGATAAGGATATCACTTGCCTGCCCATGCGCGCCACCGAGTGGCTGATGGATAAGGACCTTCGAGTGAGGAAGAGCCGAACGCTTGCCTTTCGCACCGGCACACAGGAGCACAGAACCCATGGAGGCAGCCATACCTGTGCAGATGGTAGCCACCTCTGGCTCAATCAATTCCATCGTATCGAGGATACCGAGTCCAGAAGTCACCTGGCCACCAGGAGTATTAAGATAAAGCGAAATATCTGCGTTTGAATCGGTGGATGCAAGGAAAAGCAGCTGCGCCTGGACGATGTTTGCGACATCGTCATCTATAGGGCAGCCAAGCCAGATGACGCGGTCAAGAAGCAATCGCGAGAACACGTCTAGCTGAGCCATATTGAGCTTGCGCTCCTCGATGATAGTAGGATTTATGTAAGCATCAGTAGCCTTCTGATAGCGGTCAAGGGTCAGTGAACTGATTCCCCTGCCGAGTGTGGCGTATTTGTTAAACTCTTTATTGTCCATAGTCGTCTTAAAAATGAATCAGGGTCGCCAAACGGCAATCCTGATTCAATATTACATCAAATTTGCGAAAAACGCAAACTATTTGAGCTCTCTGAACTTCTCTACAGAGATAGTCTTCTTCTCGAGTGACACCTTCTCACGTGCTGCAGCGAGAACCTTCTGCTCTGCTACCTGCTCGATGAGTCTCTCAACCTGCTTGCGGTCCTCAAGCATCTTGTTTGCTGCGTCAGCGATGAACTGCTCAGGAACGTTTGCCATGCCGTACATAGCGTACTGGTATGAAACGAATCCCTTGGCTGCCTCACGAAGGTCGTTCTCCTCGATCTTGAGCTCGAACTTCTTCATAAGGTAGTCGCTGATCATCTGCCAGCGGTAGTCAGCGAGGAATGCATCGAACTCCTTCTCGATCTGCTCCATGGTGAACTTCTCCTTGTTCATAGAGTAGAGCCATCTCTTGAGGAAGTTCTCAGGAAGTTTCACGTCAGCCTTAGCTACAATGTAGTCCTTGAGGTCCTTAGAAAGACGATAGTCAGCCTCCTGACGATAGTTCTCAGCAAGCTGCTCAGCAACCTTCTTCTCGAACTCGTCCTCGCCCTTTACTACGCCCTCACCATAGATCTTATCATAGGTCTCCTGACAGTTCTCAGCAGCCATGTAAGTCTTGATATTAACGACTGTAGCCTGGAATACAGGGTTAACGTTTGCGAGCTCCTCCTTCTTGACCTTAAGAAGGGTAGCACGGTCGCCCTCTCTCTCGAGAAGCTCGTTAACATTGATCTCAAGCTTATCGCCTGCCTTTACGCTCATGAGAGCTGGCTTCATCTCCTCCTTTACGTCTCTCATGGAGATGTACGCATTCTCTACTGTCTTCTCCTCATTCTCGAGGTCAACGTAGATATATGACTCAGCAGCTGGAGACTCAACCTCCTGGAGGTCACCATACTGCATAAGCATGTTCTTCTTCATCTCTGCCTTAGCCTCTGCAGTGCTCTTGATAGTATAGTTAACTACCTTGTCGCTGTCAGAAAGCTCGAAATCAATAACTGGCTGCTTAGCGATGTCGAACATGAAAACGAAATCGTTTCCATCCTTCCACTCTACCTCAGGCTGATTCTCGCTTGCGATAGGCTCGCCGAGTACATCGATCTGGTTCTCCTTGATGTAGCTGTCAAGCTGCTGGCCCACGAGATCATTGATCGCATCGCCAAGGCACTGCTCGCCATATACCTTCTCGATAAGGCCCATAGGTACCATACCTTTTCTGAAGCCCTTGAATTCTGCTACCTTCTTACGCTCGTTAAGCTTCTTCTTCTTCACTGGAGCGTAGTCCTCTGCTGTGATGGTAAGAGTGAGTTCAGTGGTGAACTCATCAATTTTTCTATCTTTTATCATTGTTTCTATAATTTATTGTCCAAAAATGGGGTGCAAATATAAGCATTAAATATGGAATAATCAATGATTAGCGTGCCGGGTAGGCCACTCTCTCATGATACAGCTGGGCAAGGTATGACTTGAGAGACTCCTTCACGAGATTAAGCTCCTTGATGGAGATGGACGCCTCATCAAGCTGGCCTTCAGAGACTTTGATGGAAACCATCTTCTCCACAAACACACTGAATGCATCTGGAATCGTGGTGTCCATGGTTCGAGACGCCGCCTCAATGGTGTCGCAGAGCATAAGGATGACCTGTTCCTTGGTCTGAGGCTTGCTTCCAGGATACCTGAATGCAGCATCTGCTGCCGGGTCACCACCATCACGAAGATACTGGCTGTAGAAATAACCAGTACGTGAATTTCCGTGATGAGTGCTTATGAAGTCAATTATAATCTGCGGAAGCTTGTGTGCCTTGGCGATCTCCACTCCATCAGCGACATGCTTGATGATATCATGTGCGCTCTGCTCTGCAGAAAGATCGAGATGGTACAGATGACGCTGATCCTCAGGCAGAAGATTCTCATTCTCAATGAAACAGGTAGGATTATTCATCTTGCCGAGGTCGTGGTACAGCGCGGCAGCGCGAACGAGGAGCGCATTCGCTCCGATAGAGCGCGCAGCGGCATCCGCCATGCTCATGACCTGAAGGCTGTGCTGGTATGTGCCTGGAGCCTTCTTCTCAAGCTCTCGGAGCAATGTGTTCGATGTGTCAGTGAGATCACGAAGCCTTGAGTCGGACATCAGGTCGAAGAGTTTCTCAAACAAAAGAGTGAGTGGGAAGAATATCACCGACAGGCACGAAGATATGAAAAGGAAGAGGATGGACATAAAGAAAGATCCATTGCCCATATCTATCATTCTGAATGCCAAGAACACTAAAAGCATTATGACGAAAGCAGCAAATGCCATGAGGAACTGCTGCCAAACCTTCGAGAAGTACCTATACGCAAGGATGAAGAACACGCCCGAGCAGAGGAAGATGGTAAATAGCACCACACCTGAGTTCGCGAAGATAAGGAGCGGAATGAGTGAAACTACATAGACGGGAATCACCACCCTATTCCTGAAGAACGGAACCATCCAGAGTGCCAATGCTGGCAGTGGAAGCATATACAGGAAGAATGGCGCGTAGCGGCTGACGAGCAGAGAAGCCGTCGAAGCCAGCACGATCATGACCACGATGTACCAGATCTTGTTCGCCTCCATAAGCAGAGCTGAGTTCACAGAGAAAACAGTAGCATACAGAAGCAAGACAATGAAAATGGCTATCAGAAGGTTCCCGAGCCACACCAGGATACCAGGGCCATTCGAGCCCATTGACCTTTCAAACTCCACCTTGTACGAGTCAAGCTTCTGCGCCACCTCTGCGGTGATGACCTCGCCCTCAGAGACAATCAGCTGTCCCTTGTTCACAAACCCGACGGTAGGCGAAATGGACTTGATGGACTCGGAATGTGCGAGCTCAGATGTCTGCTTGTCGTAAGTGATATTTGGGACAATGAGATCGTATACAGAGTACCTTCTCAGCACTGAATCCACATTAACCCTCGGGTATGACTTACTTACATCCGAAAGAAGCCTTGCCTTGGCATCCGAAAGTTTAAGTATCTCAGAAACAGGCATTTTCGTAGCTTTCTTATTCCTCTGGACAATAACTACCTGGTTCGATGGATCATCATTTCTACGATCCATTTTCACACCGTCGTCAGAGACTATCTCCCTGTTCATGAGGGAAGTCATAGCTGTGACAACTGCAGGTTTCATGGCGCTTGATCGCTCGAAGTCGATGCCCTGAAGACTCTTGAGGGCCTTGTTTGTGACATCATTTGAATACCTGTAGTAAGGGACAACAGAAGTAAGCGACTTTTCAGCCTCCTCACGTATCTGATCTGATGGTTTAAGTACAGGGAAGTCAAACTGAGCCACGAGAGACTCGTAATTCCAGATGGAACCCTTCTTGTACTCATAACCAAACTTAGCAGAGCGTGGCATAAGTAGCAGCAGCGCTACCAGAAGCAACGCAAACGGAAGAAGGTCCTGAGCCCTTTTTGGCAGTTTTTTTATCTTCATGATGCAAATCTTGAAAATCGGTGAAAGCCAACCTTGGTCAGGCTGGCTTTCTCATTATTCACTATTTACGACTATGCGTCGATGTTTGCGTAATGAGCATTTTCCTCAATGAACTGACGACGTGGTGGTACATCATCACCCATAAGCATTGAGAATGTACGCTCAGCCTCAGCAGCATTCTCGATGGTAATCTGGCGAAGACGTCTCTTCTCTGGATTCATGGTAGTCTCCCAGAGCTGCTCGTCGCTCATCTCACCAAGACCTTTGTAACGCTGAACGGTGTATCCCTTATCTGAGCCCTTTCCGAGACGAAGCGCAGCCTCTTCGCGCTGCTCCTCAGTCCAGCAGTATACCTCTTCCTTACCCTTCTTCACGAGATAGAGAGGAGGTGTGGCAAGATATACATAACCATTCTTGATGAGGTCAAACATATATCTGAAGAAGAATGTCAAGATAAGGCAAGCAATATGGCTACCATCGACATCGGCATCGGTCATGATCACTACCTTATGATAGCGCAAACGGCTGAGGTCCATATGCTTCTCACCAGTTTCATCCTCTACTGCCACTCTTACTCCGAGTGCAGTATAGATATTCTGGATCTCCTGGCTCTCAAAAGCTCTACCCTCAACAGCCTTCTCGACATTAAGGATCTTACCTCTAAGAGGAAGGATAGCCTGGAAGCGGCGGTCACGTCCCTGCTTGGCTGTACCACCTGCGGAATCTCCCTCGACGAGGAAGAGCTCGCACTTCTCTGGATCATTCTCTGAACAGTCAGCCAGCTTTCCTGGCATACCGGCACCAGACATCACTGTCTTTCTCTGCACCATCTCGCGAGCCTTGCGAGCCGCATTTCTGGCAGTAGCAGCGAGAACAATCTTCTCGATGATGGTCTTAGCCTCCTTAGGATGCTCTTCAAGGTAGATCTCAAGTGCGGCTGCAGTAGCCTGTGATACTGCTGATGTAGCTTCTGGGTTGCCAAGCTTAGTCTTGGTCTGACCCTCAAACTGAGGCTCTGCCACCTTCACAGAGATGACAGCAGTAAGTCCCTCGCGGAAATCTTCTGGGGCAATATCACCCTTGTACTTCGAGAGAAGGTTGTTCTTCTCCGCATAGGCCTTGAGAGTTCTCGACAGACCCATCTTGAATCCCTGGAGATGAGTACCACCCTCTATGGTATTGATGTTATTTACGTATGAGTAGATCTTCTCGGTATAGCCATTGTTATACTGAAGGGCAATATCGATAGGAATGATCTTGTCGGAAGTAACGCAGATAGGCTCTGGAATGATCTTCTGAGCACCTGCATCGAGATAACCGATGAACTGCTTGAGACCTTCCTCAGAGAAGAACTTCTCGCTTCTGTATACCTGACGGCCAGTAGCCTTGAGATCTCCGTTCTCATCTGCCTCGAACTCATCTACGAGCTCACGATGGTCTGTGAGAGTGATGGCGATGCCCTTGTTCAGGTATGAAAGCTCACGCAGACGTGCTGCAAGCGTGCTGTACTTGTACACCTGGGTCTGCTGGAAGATGGTAGCATCTGGATGGAATGTGATGGTGGTTCCTGTGTCCTCACACTCACCTATCACCTCAACAGGTGTGATAGGCTTACCCTGAGAGTACTTCTGCTGGAAGATCTTACCCTCACGATGAACCTCAGCGACGAGAAGGTCTGAAAGCGCGTTCACGCAGGATACGCCCACACCGTGAAGACCGCCAGACACCTTATAGCTGTTCTTTGAGAACTTACCACCGGCATGGAGCACAGTGAGTACAACCTCGAGAGCAGAACGCTTCTCCTTCTCGTGCATTCCGGTAGGAATACCACGACCATTATCTACTACCCTTATGGAATTATCCTCGAGAATATCGACATAGATGCTATCGCAGAATCCTGCCATAGCCTCATCGATACTGTTATCTACAACCTCGTAAACCAAGTGATGGAGACCTCTCTCACCGATATCTCCGATATACATGGACGGTCTCTTTCTTACCGCCTCAAGTCCTTCCAGCACCTGGATACTATTTGCGGAATACTGCTCTTCCGCTTTCTTCATCTCTTCGTTCTCTATCATAGAATTTTATTTGTAGACGCGCCAAATTCGCGCGTTTGCATTAACTTACAAATGTACGAAAAATATTAGAAATTAAGGCAAACTCCAAGGGTAAAATATAGTCCCTTTTCTGCATAAAATACATCTCTTTGTATGGTCTGACACAGGAGGTTACCTCCCTTTGCCCATACAGAAAGTTTCTGAGTCGCCTTGAACTCTGCATTGACGCCCAGATCTACCCAGCCAGGCACCTTGATGGCATCATAGAGTGGGCACTCCTGGGCGAATTTTCTCGCAGTCTGCCCTTCGACTGTGACACCCGCGTAGATTCTCTTGTTCCAGTTATAGTTAAACTCAGCAGAACCCTTGAACATAGGAAGAAGAAGATAGCCTCCTACGTTCTCTGCCTGCTTTTCCTTGACCGAGGAGTCCTGAAGCCTCATGTCAGCCTTGGCGTAGATGCGATCGCTCTTCCACTCTGCAGACGCGTCCATGTAAAGGACATCATAATTGGTTCTGTAATACATAGGAGCGCTGACTTGAACCGCCCCTACTTTCCTCTGGTAGCAGAATCCGTCCATTAGAGCATTCTCATACTTTGCAAATCCTGCATCGATAGATGCCTGAAGGTGTGAAGAGTATCTTCCTGACGCACCGACAAGAATGTTCATGGACTCGAAATCATTGTCCACCGCATTGTAGCCATATCCAGGAAGTGACTGATACACAGAGGCGAAATGATGCTTCTTCGCAAAGTCGGTGAGTGTAACGATATCGCTTCCGCTATGATAGCCAGCAAATACAGTAAATAACTCAGGCACAAGCGTATACTCCACATCTACGGTAGGGAAAACATGCTGGCCATGAGTAAGCCCACCTGTACGAGCCACGATGTCGAGGGCACCGCTCACATGGAGATTTTCATGGCGCCAGTCCGTCTTCGGAGCGAAGCTGTACAAGCCATACTTGATGAGAGGCTCACGCTGACCCTCAGCGATGGACGCCATCCTGCCAAGTTCAGCTTCTACATCTACACCGAACACGAAATCCCTCCAGCCGTATGTGGCCTTGACAAGAGCATCCACATTATAGTCACCGAAACTGCTGAAATCAGCATAGTGAACTCTCTGTCTTGCTGTGCTGTACGCCACGCTTCCTTCAAGTCCAAATGGCCAATCCATGAGGGACTTTCCATACGCAGTGACATCAAATGAATTCGTCAAAGTGGAATTTGGCGCCACAAGGAACTCCTGCTGCTTTCCTGTGGCAATGATATCGTACCCCAAATCAAGCGATGTAGCAAAATGAGAGTTCGAGTAACGTGCCACAGCGCCAAGTCTATTTGTGAGATCGTATCCAAATGCGCTCGTATCCTTGGCAGTAGTCAAAACCCTATCCTCGATCACTGGGCTAAAGACATGATGATTTCCAGCGAAACCCTTGAAATCATCATATACAGTCATGCGAATAGGGAATTTCTTGAACTTAGGAGACCATACGGCGGTGAGTTCAGGATGAAGGCTATAGCCTATACCAGCGCGTACATACAGGGATTTACCACCCGAAATACGCTCCTCTGGGCGAAAGCTCATAAGGTATGGGGAGAACTCGTATGCTCCCTTGTATGGATTCTCGAAAACCGAGTAATCAAAGTTCCAGTCAAACTTGAGGACACTGTCTGGCACTGCCATCTTCGGAGTGACCTTCTGTATGTCCATGAGCTTGCCTTCGTAGGTATTTGTGACCTGAACAGTAGGATTTATATTCTGCGCTCCAGCTACACCAGCCATAAGAAGCGCGGCGATTGTAAATATCTTCTTCATAACGATTACTTCGAAAGGAGGTTAAGCTTCTCAAGTCTCATGTTGACATTGTCAAGGACATCATCAGTGTCGCCATAAGGCTCGTAGCCATTCTTCAGGCTCTTGTATGTAGCCTTGGCCTGACTGATGTTACCCTTCTCGACAAAGGCATCACCGAGCACGATGTACGCCTTGGCGAGCCAATAAAGCTGATTGCCTGCATTTGGCGCGAAAGCGTATACCAGATCCTCGACTTTGTCGAAGTCTCCCCTGTCGTACGTGTCCTGGATGATCAAGTATGACGCCTCTGCACCCTCTTCGGTGTTCGCAGAAGCACTTATCTTCTTAAGCAGTTCAAATGCCTCAGTACGCTGAGATGTGGCGAGGAGCGACTTAGCCTTCACGTAATCAGCTTCAAGCTTCTCACTCTGAGTGCTTCTATTGTCCTTGCGAACATCCTGAGCAGCATCAATGGCGAGCTCGTATGTCTGAGCTCTATACGCAGAGCGCATCATACCAAGCATCGCGATATAGACATTTGCATCCATCTTCGCCTCACTCTTGAGGCTGGCATATCCCTGATATGCGTCGGCATAGCGCTCAAGGCCATAACACAGAGTAGCGTATCCTGAGAGCGCAGGCTCGCGATAGGCATTCTCAGGCGCAGCCAGAGAGGCCTTATAGTAGTCGAGCGCTTTCTCTTTCTTGCCAAGCTCCTTGCAGCATTCAGCCGCATAGAGGTTTGCTATGGCGAGGTGACTGCCTTCAGGATAAAGGTCTATGTACTTGTCAAGCGCCACAAGCGCCTTCTGGTAGTTCTCCGAGAGATAGATCTGCTCCGCAGAGTTGAAGTAAACAAGTTCCTTCTCCGCAGCTGTCTTCACAGTACCCTTTCCATTATTCTCGATGTACTCAAGATATTCCTCAGGCTCGCCCTTTGTCTGATAGATGGACTCGATGGCGAGAAGAGCGTCCTCGCGATAGCCGCTATGTGGCATCTGCTCAACCACCTGCTTGTAGTATGTCAAAGCCTTGTCATAGTCCTTGGCATTACGTGCGAGCATACCGAGCTCGATGCACGCCTTGGCGATGAAGGTGCTATCTTTAGCATTGTCCTTCAAAAGCATGAAAGCCTCCGCAGCCTCCGATGGATTCTTCACATCCACATACGCTCTACCGAGCTCATAAAGGCACTCTGCATAAAGAGGGGTAGATGGGTTCGCTGACTTCGTGGTGGAAAGAATGTCTGTCTTCTTCGACTTCTTGCCAGCAAGACCATAAGCAAGACCAAGCTGATAGCGTGGGTACAGATCGCTGAGGCCAGGATAGCCCACGATGACGCTCTCATATCCACTGATGGCATCGGTGTAGTTCTTCCTGATGAAGTCGCAGTCGGCGCGGCGCACAGCCGCATCCTTTCTGTATGCGCTTCCACCTTCCTCGATGTACCTGTCAAACCACTTCGCTGCATCAGCGTAAGCGCCGTCCTCAAAGAAGCAATAGGCGAGGTTATAGACAATGGAATCGCCCTCAATGCTACCGTCAAGAGCAGAGAGATTTCGAAGGTCTGAGAGTATCTCCTCTGCCTGCTCATACTTCTCTGTACGGAAGTAGCACTCCGACAGCCAGTAGCGAGCCAGCTGATTGAATGGGTCATTCTTACCCGTGAAGAATGAAGCAGCACGAAGGCAGTTCACCGCATCACTGTAGGAACCATTCTGAACGAGCTGAACTGCGCGCAGATAATTAGCCTTCATATAGTTGCTCCTCATGTCAGGAGTAAGCTCATCTATCATGTCATAAGCCTTCACGGCCGAAGCGTAGTCCCTATTTACAAGAGCAGCAAGTGCCATGTATGAATAGATGTCATCACCTCTCTTCTTGTCTGCATACCTCGCGATGTAATCTCCAAATCCCTTGGTATCGCGGTTCAGGTCAAATGCAAGCTTCGCATAGTTGAACATGGCATCCTCCTGGATAGCAGGGTCAAACGAGAGCTCAGAAGCAGACTTGAAGCTCTGCATGGCAGCAACACGATTCTTAACCTGAAGATATGAATCCGCTGTCTGATAGTGTGCGATCTGGCTGAGTGAATCCGGAATGGCAGTAACCTTGGCATAATGGTCGATCGCTCCCATGTAGTCCTTCACCTCATACAGCACGGATCCTGCATAGAAGTAGTCGCTTCTGTTCTGGAGTGAAGACTCTCCGAAGAAGTCCCTCGCCCTCTCAGCATCTCCCTGCACGAGATATGACTCGGAAATGATGCGCGCAAGATGCTTTTTGCGCTCTTCTGGCACCTTCTCATACATCTGAGGGCCATTCGCAGTCACGTACGAGTAATCCTTGTCCATGAACCTGCACTCGAGCACATAGTACGATGACTGCTCCTCGAAGCGTGGGTCCTTCGCCGCCTCGATGAAATGAGGCTCGGCTTTCACAAAATCCTGCTCCGCATAGAGAATGTATGCCAATGTGTAATGCGTAGGAGCCGTATAGTCATTGAAAGGGAGGGAGAGTATCTTCTCGAGACGTATCTTTGAGTTCATCATGCTGCCAAGCATGAAGTCGCTATACGCTCTCTTATAGAGATACTCGGCCATGTCGTCTGCGGAGATCTCGTCAGTGGAGAAGCTGGCGAACTGCGTTCTGGCACCGTCGTAGTCTCCGAGGTCGAAGAGGTTCAGTCCATGCTGATAATGGATGTCAGCCCAAAGCGCTGTCTCTGGAAAGTCGGCGAAATACTGAGACATCTTCTCCTCATAGCCAAGCTTTCTTATCTTCATGTCGCACAGCAATGCGTAACCCTCTGAGAGCGGATCACGCTGCTCCAGACTCATGCTCTCAAAGAGACTGAGAGCCCTCTCGTACATGCCACTTTCATACAATGCCATGGCCTTCTTATATGGGCCATCTGGAGTTCCAGCGGATGCCGAGACAGTTATCGCAAACGCCGCAAAAGCGGCAAATATCATTTTCTTTTTCATACCTCTGTCCATGAGTGTCTAAAACAAACAAATTTACAAAAAATAAACTATATTTGCTTGTTATTTACAGCATAAATTTTGCCAACATGGAGAACTCACCAGTCATTTCTTTCAAGAACGCCGACATCATAAACGGAGAGGCAAAGGTCATTTATGGTATGAACATGGAAATCATGCCAAAGGACTTTGTCTACATAGTCGGAAAGGTAGGTACAGGAAAGACTTCCATCATCCGCACCATGATAGCGGAGAACAAACTTGAAAGCGGAGAAGGCAGCGTATGCGGCTTCGACCTCACCACCATCAAGGAGAAGGAAATCCCATATCTCAGAAGAAAGCTTGGAGTTGTATTCCAGGATTTCCAGCTTCTGATGGACAGGAGCGTAGAGGAGAACCTGAAGTTTGTCCTCAAGGCGACTGGATGGAAGGACAAGGACGAGATGGACAGACGCATCGGCGAAGTGCTCCAGGCCGTAGGCATGAGCACCAAGTCGCACAAGATGCCGCATCAGCTCTCCGGTGGCGAGCAGCAGCGCATAGCCATTGCCCGCGCCATCCTCAACCAGCCGGAGGTGATCATCGCCGACGAGCCTACCGGAAACCTTGACAATGAAACCGCAGACGGCATCATGCAGCTTCTCACATCGCTGAACGAGCAGAATGGTACTGCCATCGTCATGGTCACCCACAATCGCGGCATTTTCGAGAAGTACCCTGGAAGAATCTTCGTCTGCGAGGACGAAAAGTGCACCGAACCGGCATCGAAAGACAGTATCGACCTAGCCGCCACCATCTAGCCATGCGCAAGAAAGACAGATACTTCCAGATAGTCAAGTGGTTCAGCGAAAACATGCCAGTCGCTGAGACAGAGCTCCATTTCGAAACGCCATTCCAGCTGCTTGTGGCTGTGGTTCTCTCTGCGCAGTGCACCGACAAGCGTGTGAATGTAGTCACCCCTCCCCTCTTTGCGAAATATCCTACTGCAGAGACTCTGGGAGCAGCCACATTTGACGACATCTACCCATACGTACGCAGCGTGTCATACCCGAATGCGAAGACCACACACATCATAGCCATGGCGCAGAAGATAGTCAGTGACTTCGGAGGCGAAGTGCCTTCCGACATCGATGCACTGATGTCTCTTCCAGGCGTTGGGCGCAAAAGCGCCAATGTCATCGCGTCCATAGTCTATGACCAGCCTGTCATCGCCGTCGATACACATGTGTTTCGCGTCTCACACAGACTTGGGCTATCTGACGGCAAGACTCCTGAGGCAGTGGAAAAGGAACTGGAGAAATACATCCCAGTAGAGAAGAGAGCCATATCGCATCACTGGCTCATACTGCATGGGCGCTATGTCTGCACCGCCAGAAACCCTAAGTGTGCGGAATGTGGGCTTCAGGAATATTGTAGAGAATATCTTTCCGGAAGATAATCTAGAAAAAAAATCAGGCTGACCATCATGGCCAGCCTGATTCATTATGCGGAAGTATGATTACTTGACGAACTGAGCTTTGAGCTGAGCGATCTTATCGTCTGCGTCAGCACCCTTCGCGCCGAAGTAGAACTTGATCTTAGGTTCTGTACCGGAAGGACGAACAGAAACCACGTCGCCTGCCTCATCGAAGAACTGGAGCACATTTGACTTAGGCTGACCAGTCTTCTCTGGCTCGAGGTAGTCCACAACCTTGATTACAGGAGAGCCGCAGAGCTCAGTAGGAGGAGTAGCGCGCATGTCAGCCATGATCTGCTGAATCTCCTCAGCACCACTCTTACCCTTTCTGACGAGGCTCACAAGACCTTCCTTGCGATAGCCATACTCCTTGTAAATCTTCTGCATGAGCTGATAGAGGGTAAGTCCCTGCTCAGCAGCCCAAGCAGCGCACTCTGCTACCATAGCACAAGCGATCTGTGCATCCTTGTCACGAACGAACTGGCCCACATTGAAGCCATAGCTCTCCTCGCCGCCACAGATGAACTCGCCATCAGCCTCATTTCTCTTGACCACCTCAGCGATATACTTGAAACCGGTGAGGACATTGTAAACCTTTACACCGAATGACGCACAGATCTCGGTGATAAGTTCACTGGTAACGATGGTCTTGACTACATACTTCGACGGATCGAGCTTTCCAAGTTCCTTCCAGCGATTAAGGATGTAGTAAGTGAGCATAGACGCAGTCTGGTTTCCGTTCATGAGGACCATCTTGCCCTCATCATCCCTTACTGCGATACCCATACGGTCAGCGTCAGGGTCTGTAGCCATGACGATGTCAGCATTGTTCTTCTCAGCCACCTCGATGGCCATCTTGAGGGCTGAAGGCTCCTCTGGGTTCGGTGAAGCCACTGTAGGGAAATCGCCATCGCTCACGTCCTGTGCAGGCACATGGATGACATTCTTGAAGCCGAGACGCTTGAGGCACTCAGGAACAAGTCTCACGCCACAGCCATGAAGAGGTGTGTACACGAACTTGAAGTCGCTGTGCTTGGCACAAGCCTCTGGAGAGAGTGTGAGCGAAAGGATATCTGAGAGGTAGCTCTCGTCCATCTCCTTACCCATGAGCTCGATCTCACCGCACTGGAGGCCTGACTTGAACATTACCTGTGAAGGATCGGTTATCTTGCTTACCTCAGCGACGATATCCTTGTCTACAGGTGAGGTGATCTGACCACCGTCTGACCAGAATACCTTGTAGCCATTATACTCCTTAGGATTATGTGAAGCGGTAACCATCACGCCGGCTACAGAACCGGTCTTACGGATGGAGTAGCTGAGCTCTGGTGTAGGTCTGATATTGTCGAAAAGATATACATGGATACCATTGTTCGCCATGACCTCAGCGGTGATCTTCGCGAACAGCTTCGAGTTATTACGGCTGTCATAAGAGATGCAGACCTTGAGTTCACGATCGGTCACATGCTCCTTGATATAGTTCGCAAGACCCTGGGTAGCCATACCGACAGTGTACTTGTTCATTCTGTTCGTGCCTACGCCCATGATGCCACGAAGGCCACCTGTACCGAACTCAAGGTTCTTGTAGAATGCGTCCTCGAAGGCTGCAGGATCCTCATTTCTGAGCTCAATGACTTTCATCTTTGTCTCCTGGTCGAAATCGCCATTTACCCAGCTGAGAGCCACTTCATTAAAATCTTTCATATACGTGTAAGAATTATTTGGTTACATTTTAACAAATTTACAAAATTATCATGATATATTTGCAGAGATGAAGAAAACTTTCGCAGAAATTCTCTCAGAGCAGAAAGCAGAGGTCAAGTCAAAGATGTCGAAGAAAGTTCCAGAGTGGTCAGAATACAGCCTGGAATACCCTTCGAAGCTTTGCACCGAGCAGTGCAGCTCGTCAGCCACAGCGCGCTACAAGGCGAAGCTGATGGAGCGCGTGGCGTCAAGCCGCAGGCCGCAGATGGACGGCGAGACGCAAGGCTGTAAGCCTAGGATCGCCGACATCACAGGAGGCCTGGGCGTAGATTGCTGGGCATTCTCGGAAGTGGCCGAGGCTGTCCTGCACAACGAGATGAACATCGAGCTTTCTGATGCCGTGCGAAAGAATTTCGAAGTCATTGGTGTACAGAATGCCACCTTTTCCAGCGTCTGCATCACTCCTGACACAGTGGAAAAAGCACTTTCTCCATTCCACCCAAGCATAGTTTTCGCCGACCCAGCCCGTCGCGAGGCAGGCACAGGAAAGAAGGTTTTCAAACTTGAAGATTGCACTCCTGACATACTCACGCTGAAGCAGAAACTTCTGGAAATCAGCGAGAATATCGTCATTAAGTTATCTCCAATGGCCGACATTTCACTTGTATGCAAGAGTCTCGGTGAATGTGTCCGAGAAGTTCATGTGCTAGGCTCAGGAGGCCCTTCAGGAGAATGCAAGGAACTGCTCATCTGGATGCAGCGCGACTGGAAAGGTCCTTTAAGCATCACCGTGGCCGACGCTGGCGGTAGCCAGAACACCATTACATTCACACCTGGAGAAGAGGCGGAATCCATAGCCCAACCAGCAGAGGAAATAGCACCCGGGGACATTCTCATGGAGCCTTCAGCCGCACTCATGAAAGCTGGCTGTTATAACCTTCTATGCCAGAAGTTCTCGCTTCGTAAGCTCTCCGCATCCACCCATCTTTACGTAGCGCAGAGTATCCCAGACGAAATCATTGGACTAGTCAAATGCTTCACCATCAAGGAAGTACTTCCCATGAATGGGACGAGCATAAAGTCACTGTCCAAGGTTTACCCTCGCGCTGACGTGACAGCCCGAAACATCCCCATGAGCTCGGACCAGCTCCGCATAAAGCTCAAAGTAACCCCTGGCGACGGCCTGCACATTTTCGGCTGTCACTCCGACGCCCTCGGCCGCATTCTCCTCATCACTGAACGCATGTAAAAAAGGCCACCACCGAAGTGGCAGCCTCTTTCAGAACGGCATCATCCGTCTTATTTTCCAAGAAGATACTTCTTCCAGAAAGCCCTGTCAGCCTCCAGCGAGTGCTGGCCCTGATACCCACGGTATCCGTGCATACCGTCAGGGTAGATCATGAACTCGAAGTTCTTTCCATCCTTATGAAGAGCATCGATGAGCTGGAGTACATTCTGATAATGAACATTGTCATCACCAGTGCCATGAGTAATCTTCAGCATCACGGAACCATCTGAGTCATAGCGTACTGGGTATGAAGCGACATGATTGAGGACCCTCGATGCAGCATAGCCTTCAGGGTTTGTCTGAGGAGTCTCCATGAAGCGCTCAGTGTAATGGGTATCATAGAGCATCCAGTCGTACACTCCACCTCCGGCTATGCCGTAGTGGAAGTCGTCAGAGTGCTCGCAGAGAAGGAGCGTGGTCATGGTGCCTCCGAAAGAGAAACCCTCCACACCTATCTTGTCACCATCCACATAAGGCTTGGCCTTCAGCCACTTAGCCCATGCCACGAAGTCCTGGATAGGCTTTTCAGTAAGGTTCTTGTAGACCTGGTCATTGCCCGCCTTGCCATTGTGGCCAGAGTTGCGAACATCGCATGTGATATGGATGATACCGTTGTCGCTCCACCACTGGTTTCTGGAGGTAGGCTGAGACCAACTATCTCTCACATAAGCTGTGTTAGGGCCACCATATATCATCATATGCACCGGATATTTCTTGGTAGGGTCGAAATTCTTCGGATAGACTATGCTTGCAGGCAGGACGAAGCCATCTTCTGTAGTCATGGTCACATGCTGAGGGAGGGCATAATCTGACGCATTGTAGTCAGGGCCCTTCATATCTGCCACCTTGTAGCAGCTGCCAGCATGTCTCTGTGCTACTCTCTTGCCACTCTTTCCCGCAGCGGCGACCACTCCCCTTGCCTTCCATGCAAGGTCAGCGGTCTCTGTCTCATACAGCCACAGCTGATCAGGAGTGGTATAGTTTGACAATGATACCACGAAGTACTTTCCATCTGGAGAGAAAGACAGGAGGAACACATTGAGCGAAGGATCTGTCAATGCCTTGATCTCGCCTTTCTTATCCACCTTGTAAAGGGTTGCCCTGGTGGTAGCATCTCTATTTGCGAGGAAATACACGTCACCCTTCTTCTCGTCTACGCGTACAATGTTCACTCTCCAGTTTGGACCTGATGTGAGTCTGCGGAGTTCCTTTCCATCATAAGAGAGGAAATATATCTGCTCATAACCAGTCTCGAAGCTTCGAGCCATGTAAAGGCCCTTCTCAGTAAACACCATACCCTCGATCCAGTCGAGCCAGGTATCCACTTCCTCATGATAGACAGCCTTCTTCGAGCCATCTTCAGCGCTCACCGCATAAAGGTCGAGAGTGTTCTGGATACGAGGCTCACGAGCGATATAGAAAGACTTTGAATCCGCACTCCAGAATGGAATGCCGAAATACTGGTCTTCCTTCTCATCGAAGTCCGCCCAAACGATATGGCCTTCAAGGTCGGTCATACCGATACGCACCTCTGGATTTGGCTGTCCAGCCTTTGGGTATCTGGTCTCAGACAACGACCCTCCCTGAGCGCCATCCTTGCTGGTAGCGTGGTAGATAGGGAACATTGGCACCTGAGAGTTGTCGAAGCGGTAGAAGCCAATCTTCTTTGAATCTGGGCTCCACCAGAAAGCCCTGTACATCGATGGGCGGCCCAGAATCTCCTCATAGTAAACCCATGAGGCATAGCCGTTCAGGATGAGCTCAGAGCCATCGAAGGTGAGCTGGGTCTCCTTCTTGGTCGCGATGTCCACCACCCAGAGATCATTGGCGCGCGTAAACGCGAGCTTCGTGGAATCTGGTGAATATGTGAGGTTTACAGCTCCATCAGGGCGCACAGGGAAAGATGAGAACTTCGCTGGAGCCTTGACTCCCGTCTTCACAGTCTTCGACGGAGCATACACTGAGAACGCTTCATCATCGACAAAAGTGCCATCATAAGTGAAAACGACTTCAGAATTGGACACCCACTTCCAGTAGAACGGAATCTTCTGGAAGCTCTGTGCTGCCGCCGAGAGCGAGAGCGCTCCCGCGACAAGGGCAAAAATCATTTTTTTCATATAAAAAACTTGTCTTTAAAATTCACCAAATATACTTTTTCCACTCCTCGTGTAATGGCTGTGTATAGCCATTTGAGGTCGTCGAGCGTCTGCTCCTCCTGCCAGAATGGGCAGTCGATGAAGACGCATTTCCATTGACCGCCCTGCGACTTATGGCAGGTGATGGCTTCAGCATACTTCAGCTGGAGGGCATTGAAATACTTGTCCTCTCGCACAGCTTCATATATCTTCTTCTTCGAGCCACGGTCGGCGTAGTCTGCCGACACTCCAGCGTACAGCGCATTCTGCTGCTCGTATGTGAGCGAAGCGGACTCCGACTCCAGCGTGTCCAGACACACCTTCGCGGTGATCTCGAGATCATTGTAATCGGGAAAGGACAGACTCGCGTCCGCGAAATGCAGTCCATAGCGTTCCTCGAAGTTCCTGATATTCTGAAGCTTCGCAATGTCACCGTTGGCGATATAATCAAGCTCCTTGACATCCTCGAGGAACTGGTAGCAGTTCTTCACTATCATGAGCTTGTCGCCCCGCACCAGCTGCTCCTCCTTGAACTGCACCGAAGAGCGCACGCCATGGTTATACCTTATGGCGCGCTTGTTTGAGCGGCACAGGATCACAGTCTCATCCTCGCCGTAGTGACCATAGGCGTCAGATAGTTTCTCAATGAGCTCGCCTCCCGACACCCTTTCGATATCATCGAAACCATCCACGTCCAGCTGCAAGTCCTCGAAAGTCTCGTCGCCATAGCTTGTGCCAATGATTTCGCGAAGATAAGTGGCGTTATGCAATATTCCAGACTCTTGCTGCTGTCTCACCACGGTGGTCAGCTGGGCGTAGCTCACTCCCCCGAAGCCTTCCATGTAGTCCGAGGAAAGAGCTGGCGACGCGTCGAGCCCGATAGGCGGAAGCTGCGCCGCGTCTCCTATGAGAAGAAGCTTGCAGTCCACACCGTTTCTAACGAAGGTAATAAGGTCCTCGAGAAGGTTTCCCGTACCGAAAAAGGTAGAAGATTGCTGCACAGCATCGATTCCTATGAGGGAAACCTCATCTACGACAAATAGCGTGCTCTTCGCCTTATTTGGCATAAGGCTGAACTGGCCGTAGCCATCGGAACCAACTGATTTCTGGCGATATATATGTTTATGAATAGTATATGCTCGCTTCCCGGAATATGATGATAGCACCTTCGCAGCGCGACCTGTAGGTGCCAGGAGGACGCAAGGCATCTGCATCTCGGAGAGAGAAGCAATGACTGCGGACACTGCTGTGGTCTTTCCTGTACCTGCGTAACCATTGACCACCATGATATCGCCATCGTCACCAGTCAGGAACTGCCCTACCTGGCGCAGGAACGTATCCTGACACGAAGTGGCGCTGAAAGGCAAATGCTTTAGAAAGTCGCTGTAGAGAAACTCTCCCCTATCCATGACGTACCCTATCCTTATGGTCAAACATCATGGCGATAACGGCGAGCACCGGATAAATTTCCACACGACCGAGGAACATATCCATTGAGAAGATGAACTTGGTAGCAATAGGAAGGCAATTGAAACTGCCCATTGTGCCACATTCGCCAGTCGCAGGGCCAAGGTTTCCAAGCGATGCTATACTTCCGGTCACACCTACTGCCGTATCTGTACCAAGCAGGAGTGAGAAGAAAATGGACACCACCAGCATCACCACATAGAGGTTCAGATAGAAGAGCATAGGACGCACCTCATCATCCCTCAGAGCATGGTCACCGAGACGGATCTCGCGCACTGAATTTGGATGCAAGATGCTGAGGGTCTGCCTACGTATGGACTTGAGCAAGACCAGCACTCTATCTACCTTGACACCACCGGAGGTCGATCCTGCGCATGCGCAGATGAATCCAGAAAGAAGCATCACCATCTGCAGGAGCAGCGGCCAGTTTGCATTGTCTACAATGGCAAAGCCTGTCGTAGTAGTGAAACAGAGGGTGGTAAACAATCCTGTCCACAAAGAATCTCCAAACGAGGTTATTTCGCCTCTCTTGAAGAATGAAAAGGCCATAATCAGCGAGAAGAACAGGACATAGGAAATATAGAATTTTACGACAGGATTCCACACCGGCTTGATCGAACGACGAGCAAACATCATGAAGATGGAACCGAAGTGGATGGAAGAAGTGAACATGAAAATCATGGTCAACCCTTCAATGAGTCTAGAGTGGAATCCAGCGATTGAATCAGCCTTGGTGCTGAATCCTCCAGTCGAGCACACGCTGAATGCATGGTTCACGGCGTCAAATGCAGACATGCCCGCGGCCCAGTATGAAAAGAACGCTACTACAAACAGTGCCAAGTACACATAAGCAAAGATAAAAACTGTCTTATTTGCCCTGGAACTATATCCTTCCTTCGAAACCGACGACAACTCCATGCTGGTGAGTCTCATACGAATAGGACTCGCCTGCGGAATGATCAGGAGCAGGAAAACCACAACTCCCAAACCGCCGATGAAATGAGTGGAACTTCTCCAGAAAAGGAGGCTGTTTGGCAATGACTCTATATCGTCAAGAATGGTCGCACCAGATGTGGTAAAGCCAGAGACACTCTCAAACCACGCATTCTCAATGGTAAATGGTCCTCCCCACAGCACATAAGGGAGCATGCCGAAGATGAACGAAAGCAGCCAAGACAGAACGACTATCACATAACCATCCTTCAGGCTGATACTCTGTCCTTTCTTCACGAAGATGAAAGGGAAGATGCCCACGGTGAAGGTGATGGTGAAACTGATGATGAGCGCGGCAAGCGCACTATCATTGCCACTTCCTATAGACACCAGTATGGACAGAAACATGAAGAGCGCACTCACAAGGAGCGCGTATCCCACATTTCGGCTAATGGTCTTTACATTCATCCCCTACTCCTCGTTATCTGTATTTGCGTACGACATAATGCGCCTACGGAGCATCTGGTTCTCGTTTATGATGTCACCTATGCCTTCATTTAGCTCAGCCAGCTGATCATCTCCCTCAAACATGCAATTATAGTTCTTGTTTGACTGATTATAGTCTTTAAGACCCTTCAGCATGCTATAGAGAGGGTTTACATAGTAGACTATCATGTAGAAAAGCAGCATGAGGACAAGAAGCAGTCCCACTCCCACAGCGACAATACCCGGAATGATACTTCTGTAGAATCCTCTCTGGAAAGTCTCAGAGTTCTTTCTCAAGTCGTTGTAGATACCATCACTCATGGCATTGATATCACGACTCAGTCGGTTGAACTTAGGCTGCAGTCTCTCGTAGTACCAAGTACGCGAGTCAATGAAATCAGACTGAAGTACATCTTCAAGTTCTGTAGACGCAAGCATATATGCAGAATACGAGTACATGACAGAGTCTGCAAGAGTAGTGAGTTTATTCTCTCCAAAAGACATACGAAGATCCTTGCAACTCTGCATGAATGCCTCTGCGTCAAACTCTGGAAGATGTGCTGAGGTCTCGTCGCCGATGACGGTAAGAATCTCAAGATTATATCCATTTGCCGCCTGAGACAAATTTCTTGCAGCATTCACACTCTCGATATTATCGGCGATAAGATCAGAGACATAGGTGCTCATACGGCTATACTCCAGCACTGAAATGACGCTGGAGACAAGCAGAATGATGGCTATGGCCGACAGACTCAATGTAAGCTTCGACTTTATGGAAAGATGATGAGCCTCAACCTTGTTCTTTATATCCTTGACTTTCATTGAATGAACATGTTACAAAATACAAATATAACAAAAAAGGGTTGTGAATAGAGCATTTTTTCCATACATTTGCCTAATCAGCAATCGATAACTATTATGCACAATCATTACTTCGGCACACAAACCGACTGGGGAACCATCGTCAAGAAGCAGATAGTACATATCTTCTTCAAGGATGGCATACAAACTATTGCCGACTTAAGCAAGAAAACACACGCTAGCGTGCCTACAGTTACAAAACTCATTCTTGAGCTTATCAATGAAGGATTTGTAATGGAATTAGGTAAGGCACATACCACAGGAGGACGCAAGCCGTTACTATATGACATCAATCCAAAGGCGGGCTACTTTGTAGGAGCCGACCTCAGACCGACATACGCAAACTTGGCCATCGTAGATTTCGCAGGAAACCAGGTACGCTTTGTTCGTCACATTCCATTCCAGCTGAGAGCGAGCACCAAGTCAGGCAAGGAGCTTACAGATATCATTAAGAATGAAGTCAGCGAAGCAGGTATCGACTGGGAGGAAATCCTACACGTGGGCATCAGCGTGGCAGGCCCTACTGACACACGCATTGGAAGAAACATGTACTACTATGTGAGCAACGAAGAGCCTTTCTCTGAGTACATGTCACTCATCCTCGGCGTACCAGCAGTACTTGAGAATGTCTCGAGATCAAAGATCGCAGCGGAGGTCAGATATGGAAAGCACTCAAGCCGCGACATGGTTTACCTGAATCTTGACGAGGAGTTCGGAATGAGCTATCTCGTAGGCGGAAATCTTGTATATGGTCACAATGGCTTCGCTGGAAATGCAGGACACGCCACCATCCCTGGCAATCCTCTTTTATGCCGCTGCGGAAAAAAAGGTTGTCTGACCACAGTTTCTTCAGGTGAGGCTGTTCACAGAATGTATTTGGAACGTCTCGCAAACGGAGAAGTCGGCGAACTCTCTGAGAAATACAAAAATGGCGAGGAAATAACCTACTATGATGTTTGGGAAGCACTTAAGCATGGCGACCAGCTAGCCATTGATTGCTCTGCCGCGATGAGCAAGAATCTCGTCAAGATACTGGGCATCACCATAAATATGTCAAACCCTAACGTGATCATCATCGGAGGACAGATGTCAGAGTCCGGCGAAAAAATGCTGGAAACGATGAGGGAAGAATTGAAGAAGACCCTTGATCAGATCATGTACGAAGACGTAGAGCTACATCTCACTTCAGTGGGAGAGCCTGGAGCAGCACTTGGTGCATGCATCATGGCCCAAAGACATTATCTGGATCTCCAGTAGCCACATGTGGACATAAAAGAAGAGGCCTCGCGGTTGCGAGGCCTCTCTTATTTTAGATCTTGAATGAATCCTTAAGTGCTGTAGTCTTGTTGAATACTGCTTTCTCAGGAGTGCTGTCTGGATCCTTGTAGAAGTATCCGACTCTTTCGAACTGAACGGCAATGCCACTCTCATCCTCGAGAAGTGCAGGCTCAGCCCATCCCTTAGCAACTACGAGAGATTCTGGATTAAGGAAGTCCTTATAATCCTTGTCCTCAGGCACCTGGCTCATATCCGCGAGGGTGAAGAGACGATCGTAGAGACGAAGCTCGAGTTCCTTCGCATAAGCAGTAGATACCCAATGGATGGTACCCTTAACTGATCTATACTCACCATCAGGACCAGTGGTAGGATCATAGCTACACCTGAGTTCTACAACCTTACCCTCTGCATCCTTGATAACCTCATCGCACTTGATGATGTAGGTATACTTGAGACGAACCTCACCATCTGGCTTGAGACGGAAGAACTTCTTAGGAGCATCCTCCATGAAGTCAGCTCTATCGATGAGAAGCTCTCCGGTGAAAGGAACCTTACGCTTAGCTCCCTCTGGATCGGCTGGGTTAAGAGGACAGTCGAACCACTCCACCTTTCCTTCTGGCCAGTTCGTAAGAGTGACCTTGATAGGATCGTCAGAAACAACCATATAGCGGTTTGAACGAGCGTTCAAGTCCTGACGGACACACCACTCGAGGAGCTGAATGTCCATGAGCTGGTCGCGCTTGCTGACGCCGATCTTATCGCAGAACATCTTCAATGCATCTGCAGTATAACCGCGACGACGCACGCCACAAAGAGTAGGCATACGAGGATCATCCCAGCCCGCTACAAGACCCTTCTGCACGAGTTCGAGAAGTTTTCTCTTACTCATGAGAGTGTATGTAAGGTTAAGGCGAGCAAACTCATACTGATGAGATGGGAAGATGCCAAGGGTCTCAATGAACCAGTCATAGAGAGGACGGTGTACATCAAACTCAAGTGTACAGATAGAGTGGGTGATATTCTCGATAGAGTCACACTGGCCGTGTGTATAGTCGTACATAGGATAGATGCACCACTTGTCACCAGTTCTGTGGTGATGTGCGTGCTTGATACGATAGAGGATAGGGTCACGGAACATCATGTTTGGATGCGCCATGTCTATCTTCGCACGAAGTACCTTCTCTCCATCTGCATACTTACCAGCACGCATCTCCCTGAAGAGTCTGAGGTTCTCCTCTACAGAGCGATCTCTGTAAGGGCTGTTCTTTCCTGGAGTCTCCACAGTACCACGATTCTCGCGCATCTCCTCCTGAGTCTGGTCATCGACATAAGCCTGACCTTTCTGGATCATCATCTCTGCCCACTCATAGAGCTGCTCGAAATAGTCAGAAGCGTAGCACTCCTTCTCCCACTGGAAGCCAAGCCACTTGATGTCCTCCTTGATGGCATCTACATACTCAGTGTCCTCCTTGGTAGGGTTCGTATCATCGTAGCGGAGATTAGTCTTTCCGCCATATTTCTGTGCAAGTCCGAAGTTGATGCAAAGGCTCTTCGCATGTCCCAGATGAAGGTAGCCATTTGGCTCCGGAGGGAAACGAGTAAGGATGCTCTTATGCTTGCCGCTGGCAAGGTCTGCCTCAATGATTTCCTCGAGGAAATTAAGCTTCTTTGGCTCCTCTGCAGCAGCCTCAACTGTCTTGATATTCTCTTCCATAATAAGTAATTAATCAAAATCTTACAAAAGTAACAATTAATTCGTATTTTTGTGACAAATAGAATTGAAAATCGTTATGATCAAGTCAATGACAGGCTACGGAAAAGCCGAAGCCATACTCGAAAACGGAAAACTGACCGTTGAAATCCGTTCAGTGAATGCGAAGAATGCAGATATCAGCATCAAGACCTCTTTCCTTCCTAAGGACAAGGAGATAGGCATCAGAAAGAAACTTGCTGATGAGCTTCAGAGAGGCACCATCGACCTCTTCATGAACTGGGAGCCAAATGCTGCAGAGAATGCAAAGACCATTAATAGTCAGCTCGCGCTTGAGTACTATCGCCAGATCAAGGAACTTGGCGCTGAGATAGGAGCAGTAAATCTCCAGCTCAACGACCCGAACTACCTCATTGCCACACTTCTTCGTATGCCAGATGTCATCGATGCCAAGAGACAGGATGTCATCACAGATGAAAACTGGCCACTCGTAGAGAAGGCCATCGACGATGCTCTCAAGATGATAAACGATTACCGCGAGAAGGAAGGCGTTGCTCTCTACAATGATGTCACAGGAAGAGTGCAGAACATTCTCAGCCTCTATGACGAGGTAGAGACCTATGAGCCAGAGCGCGTAGCCGCCGTCAGAGAGCGCATTCTGAAGAATGCCGAGGACCTCAAGATAAAGCTCGACCAGGAGAGGTTCGAGCAGGAGATGATATTCTATCTCGAAAAGCTTGACATCAACGAAGAGAAGGTCCGCCTTCGCCAGCACTGCAAGTATTTCATGGACACCATTGACGCAGAGCCTTATCCAGGAAAGAAGCTAGGCTTCATCATCCAGGAGATGGGTCGTGAGATAAACACCACTGGAAGCAAAGCGAACCACGCATCCATTCAGAAATGCGTGGTCCGTATGAAAGATGAGCTCGAGAAAATCCGCGAGCAGAGTATGAATATTCTCTAGTAGACTTTCACTACGCCTACTTCAAGACCCCAATGACCATCCTGAACTATCGGGATGGTTTTTCCGTCTGTACCCTTGTGGGTAGTATCCATTTCCTTGAGGAAGGTATGGCTATGACCACCTACGATGAGGTCTACGCCTGAGATCTGCTCCGAGATGGCACAGTCGGAAAAGCGTCCTGCATAGCCGGCATGGGAGAGAAGTATCACGAAATCACACTTTTCCTCCTCACGAAGGATACGGGCATACTTGTTTACGACAGGAACCGTATCAAGCTTAGGAATACGGTCAGCAGTAGAGCGGCTGACTACACTTGTGATATCACAGAGGATACCTATGATACCGATCTTCATGCCTCCCCTCTTTATGACTGTATATGGCTTTACGTACTGTCCAAGCTCAAACGGCGAGAAATCGTAGTTAGCACAAACCACAGGCATGTTCAGCGCCTTGACCCTACGGGCAAGGTCCTCAAGACCATTGTCAAACTCATGGTTACCAAGGCAGACACAGTCATAGCCGAAGGCGTTGAGCAGGCTCACCTCGAGGTCACCACCGAGTACATTGAAATATGAAGTGCCCTGATTCCAGTCTCCGCCATCGATGAGAAGGACATTCCTCTTCCCCTCCGCGCGACGGACGCTGTCTATGAAAGCGGCGCGTTCAATGACTCCACCCTGGCCGTCTCGCTCTGCATCGAGATGGCTGTGAGTGTCATTTGTATGTAGAATGACGAGCTTCTGGGCACTGGCTCCGAGGGAGCACATAATGAGCAGCATGGCTGCGATTAAAATCTTCTTCATGGCTAGTCCTCCAAATATCTAACCCTCTGCTGACGCTCCACATCCAGCTGCTTGCCCTGAGCGGTCAGTGACCTGATGTAATCCATGGCTGCCTGGTTCATGAGCACTTCCGACTGGATGAGCTCTACAGCATTGCGAGCAGCGAAAATATTGTCTCCGCCATTCAGCAGGAAGTCTACAGTGGCAAGGCCATATACCTTCTCGTCGTCAAGAGGCTCTCCTCCTACCAGGACTTCAACTAACTGACGATCCTTGACTGTCACTGTCACACCCGAAACAGGCTGCACATGGCCTCTAGCCATACGCTCGAAAAGGACTCTCACATCCTTGCCCTTGAGGGCGACGTAACAGAGATAGTTCTTGAACGGGAACATCGAGAGAATGTCGTCGACAAGTATGTCGCCTTCCCGCATGTCCACGCGAATGCCACCTGAGTTGATAAGGCCAATGTCCACTTTCTTGCCTACAGCCTTCTCTGTAGCCTCCTTCACAATGTCGGAAGCGAAGTTGTACAGAGCGGCATCGGAACTTTTCCTAGGCATCGCATGGGTACTGTATCCAATGACCTCCCTGACATAGGCTATCTTCGGCTGCGCCTCGATCATGAGGCCAGCCACCTTCTTCGTACTCCCCTTGCGGAACTTCTTTCCGTTTGGGGCATAGTAAGTACGACCCTTGACGGTGCCGAGAGTGGCATCGAAACCATCAACTCCAGGAGTGGTCACACCAGTCCTGGAGCCATCCATCTTCGACTTCTCCCAGGTCACGCTCTGTGCCTGGAGAGAAACAGTCGCGAAGACGGCTATCGCTGAAAGAAATAACCTATTCATTTACTTCATCTTAAGCCACTTCCAAAGATCCTTCCATGTAGACTTCTTGCCATACATAAGAATACCGACCTTGTAGATCTTCGCTGAAATATATGCACAAGCCACTACTGTAGCGATGAGAAGCACGATTGAAACTGCAAGCTCCCAGAATGCCACTCCAAATGGAATGCGCGCGAGCATGACAATTGGAGAAGTGAATGGAATCATAGAGCCCCAGAATACAAGAGCGCTATCAGGTGCCTTGTATGCGTAAAGTGCAATAAAGAAGCCGAGAAGCAGCGGAATAGTCAGAGGAATCTGAAGCTGCTGAGTGTCTCCCTCATTTTCCACTGCCGAGCCAATGGCTGCGAACAATGATGCATAAAGCAGATAACCGAAAATAAAGAAGAGGAAGAACGAGATGAGAATCTGTCCGTAGTTAAGGTTTGACAATGTGCCAAGCACTGCCTCCATACCTGTAGGCTCACCAGCAGCCACTGCAAGTGAATCTGGAGAAGCGGTAAGGGACTCGAGTGATACTCCCATAGCCTCCATCTGCTCTGTACTTACGCCCATGGTCTCCACCATGGCGGTAGGGTCCTGTCCACCAAGCAGATCCTTACCGATGAATGAGCCGGCTGCAGCGACAATCATTAGTGTAAGAACTATCCAGAGAAGGAACTGAGTGAGTGCTACAAGAGCCACACCGATGATCTTTCCGAACATAAGTTCAGTAGCCTTCACTGAAGATACAAGAACCTCAACCACGCGACTGGCTTTCTCCTCGATGACACTGGACATCACCATACCACCAAAGATAGCGATGAACATGTATATAATCATGCCCAGGAGCATTGAAACAAGCATATAAACGCCTGATTCCGAGATACTTTCATCTCCGCTCTCGCTGATAGTATATGAAGTCATGTGGATGTTTGACTTCACATCCTTCATGATGCTCTTGAGGTTGTCGATGTTATAGGAATTGATTCTGTAATCCTCCACGGCATCATTGATCTTTGACTCAATGTTCTCGGTCATATCCATGCCGAGAGGCTTGGAAGAGTATGTAGTCGCAGAAAGTGATAACTTCGTGCTGTCAAGTGCTGATATGCTAAGGACCGCGTCCACACCTGATGATGCCATATCAGCCTTGAGTTCATCCACGCTTGATCCGGTAAAGTCCTTGTAGATAATGGTTTCGGTATCTTCAAGTACAGGAAGAACAATGCCGGACTGATCTACGACCGCAATGGTCTTTGCCTCCTCCTTGGCTCCCATCATGATAACAGTCGGAAGAATGCACATAGCCGCAAAGAAGATCGGTCCAAGGAAGGTAATGAGAAGGAATGACTTCTTCTTGACGCGATTGAGATACTCGCGCTTGATGATGATGTTTATAATGTGAAGATTCATATTATTCGCCGGTTACAAGTTTGATGAAGATATCGTTCATACGAGGCATAAGCTCCTTGTAGGAGTTTACTTCCACTCCTCTATCGATGAACGACTTGAGGGTAGAATTTCCGTCTGTCTCTCTAGGAAGGACTACAGTGTGGCGGCCGTCCTCGTCTGTGTAGACAAGCTCTACATTGTTGTTTCCATGCTCACGTCTTATGTCCTCGACCCCACCTGTGATTACAAGCTTCGATTTGTTGATGAGAGCGATGTCATCGCAGAGTTCCTCCACTGACTCCATGTTATGGGTAGAGAGCACGATGGTAGCACCTTCGCTACGAAGACGAAGAATTTCCTTTCTGATGACTTCCGCATTTACAGGATCAAATCCAGAGAAAGGCTCATCGAGTATCATGAGAGAAGGCTTGTGAACTACTGTTGTAATGAACTGAAGTTTCTGAGCCATACCCTTGGAAAGCTCCTCCACCTTCTTCTTCCACCAGTCCTGGATACCGAAACGCTCAAACCAAATCTTGAGTTCTCTCTGAGCGTCACGGGAAGACATGCCCTTGAGCTGAGCCAAATACATAGCCTGCTCGCCGACCTCCATCTTTCTATACAGACCTCTCTCCTCTGGCATGTAGCCTATCTTTTCGACATCACGCTGAGTGATAGGACGTCCGTTGAAGAACACCTCTCCAGAGTTTGGGATGGTAATTCTATTGATGATACGGATCAGGGTAGTCTTTCCGGCTCCATTTGGGCCAAGGAGACCGAAGATCCTTCCCTCGGGAATATCGACTGAGACGTGGTCCAGCGCCACCTTCTCGCCGAAATTCTTGCACACTTCTTTACATTCTATCAAAGCCATAGTTTCAATAAGTTTTTCTGCAAATATATGTATTATTTATTATTTTACAATAAATTTTTAAGAATTTAGTATTTTCGATACAAGTTCGACCAGCAAGGTACCAGGTGCGACATCTCCGACCTCTCCACCCTTGGCTTTAAAGTCGTACTCACAAAGCAGCGAAATAACCTTCATGCACTTAGGAAGAGGATAGTTTCTGACTGCCATGTCATACTCTCTATAGAAATAAGGATTCAGTCCAGCCAAGGCCTTGGCTTTATCCTCAGAGGTATAGTTTGGTTTCTGTGCCAGCAAAGTAGCATATCGAAGAATGCGATAGAAGTGAGTGAAAAGAGCTGGTGTGGCCATCGGCATCGCAAACTTGGCGGCAGACCCCACATATGTAGCCACCCTTATAGCTTTCGCTGCATCCTTTTCAGAAAGTGCCTTAGTGAGCTCGAAGATACTGTACTGGCGGCTCACACCTACATTTTTCTCGATATCCGCCACACTCACCTGTGTAGTGCCTTCTGGGAGGTTCTTCATGAGCTTGTCCGTCTCCACAGCGATAGTGCATAGGTCAGTACCGGCGCTCTCCCCCAGCAGCTGCGCTGCCTGCGGGTCGATGCTTAGGCCCCTGGAGCGATAGTAGCTGATAATCCAGCTGGTTATTTCATAATCCCTCACTGCAGGAGAATCCACTATGACTCCTACCTTCTGGACGCTCTTGTAAAAAGATTTCCTCTTGTCCACAGAGCCCTTATGCAGAAGAACCACAAGGACAGTTGAGTCCAATGGGCTTGCGCAATAGTAAGAGAGCTGTTCAATATCCTTCATGAGCTGCGCCTCCTTCACTACCACCAGCAATCTTTCTGACATCATCGGATACTGTCTAGCGCATGAGATCACCTGCTCGGCATTGACCTCAGAGCCATAACAGATGACTTCATTGAAATCCTTGAAGCTCTCGTCAATGCAGTTCTTGACAATGGCGTCACAAACCATATCTGGATAATATGGTTCGTCCCCCATCAGCAGATAGACAGGTTTGAAGACTCCTTTTGCAGCATCTTCAGCCAGCTGTTTCGCCAGCGCATCTACATTTACACCACTCTTTGCCATAATCCTACAAATTTAGCAGAAAATTAGGACTTTACATAGCCTATTTTATGCTAAAAAAAAGAGCTGACCATCTGGCCAGCTCCATGAACTTGAATTATGCTTCGTTTCTCTTTTCCTTTGCTCTAGTGAGTTTCTCCTTCATGATATCCACACACTCTGTAACCGCGTCCTCAAAGGTCTTCGCGTTTCTCTCGATGACCTCCTCCTTTCCAAAAGCGTGAATCTGAATCTTCACGTTCTTGTTCTCTGGTTCCTTGAGTAAAGACAATGTTACATCAACTGTTTCTGACTCAGAGAATTTCTCAAGTCTTGAAACCTTCTTCTCGACGAAAGCGATCAGCTTCTGATCAGCGTCGAACTTCAGTGATTTAATCTTTATCTCCATAGTTAAACTCTTTATGTACCCTTGCGGGTACCGTTACTGCAAGTAAATATAGAAATAAAAACGATTAAATGAAAAGAATTTATATACTTTCCGAAGAAATTGTGAATGACACTGACAAAGAGCAGCCATCAGCATCTACCACTGTCACGGTATGCTTTCCCTCAGAAGGAAGCAGTCTCATCTGGTGAATGTAGCGGGTAGACCCTTCGTAATGGTCATCCAAATGCCAGAACACCTCTACATCTGGAGTCGAATGTGCCAGGTTGAAAACTATTCCCTTCACAGATCCGTCAAGCTGTTTCGGGATGGAGATGGTGCTTCCTGGTTCGGGATAAATAAATTCCATCGGCAGATATGAATCAGTGCCATCCGACGCATGCAATGGAGGTAGCGGAATGTATTCTGGATGCCTGGTGCGGTAATACCACTCCATGGATGGTGGGAGCAAAAACATTGTCACAGAATGTGATCCAGGTACTGACGGATCCACTCGCCATTGATCATCGGAAGATAGGGTCACAGATTTGTGATATGGACAAGCCTCACTTCTGAGTGCATTCAATGGCAGTTTGAGCGTATCGCACTCGTCGCAGTAAAGTCCCTTCAAATGACCAGAGTGTTTGCAGACCTCAGCCTCAATGTAGTCGCCTGGATATGGTTCCTCAAACCACTTCGATGGAGGTAAAAGGTTGAATATGTCGAAAAGGACAGGGCCAGCTGTGCGTGCACCGACCAGGCCTGGGCTTCCCTGTCCCTGGGCATTTCCAGCCCAGACGCCCACTGCGTAGTCTGGAGTGACGCCGACTGCCCATGCGTCACGGAAGCCATAACTGGTGCCAGTTTTCCATGCCACTTTTCGCACAGACGAGATGAGATGCCAATCCATCTCGTCTGGCCTATTCACTTCACTCAACGCATCGAAAGTCCAGTATACGGCAGTCTTGTCAAAGAATGGGAAATCTTTGAAGCGACTATCCCCCACCACATCCTGATACCACGCTGACATCTTCGCATAGATAGAGGTTATATCGTATAGTTTGCCCTCCGCTCCTCCTAGGATGAGTGAAAGTCCATAGTCAGACGCATCGCGAGTGAGCGAGGTCATGCCTGCGCTTCTCAAAAGGTCGCAGAAGCGAGGTACGCCATACGAGCGCAGCATATGCACCGACGGGATGTTGAGCGAGCGAGCAAGAGCTTCGGAAGCAGGGACGGCGCCAGCGTATGTCTGGTCGAAATTCTGCGGAGAGAAGCCATTGATATTCACTGGCACGTCAGGAAGCAATGTCCTAGGGAGTATCTGGCCATCCTGAAGCAAAGCACAGTAAAGGAATGGTTTCAAGATACTTCCGGTGCTCCTTGGAGAGCGAACGATATCTACTTGGGCGCCCGGACGACCATCGGAAGAGTTTGCATTGCCCACATAGGCAATGGCCTTGCCGGTATGCACATCGAATACCACTGCCGCGAGATCATTGACACCGGTAAGCCTGAGCGAAGTGTTCCACCTATCGAGGATGGCCATCACCCTCACCTGTAGGGATAGGTCAATGTCCGTGACCGTCGTTTCGCCACGGTGCGACTGGAAACATGCATCCACAAGGTGCGGTGCAAGCTGCGGAAGCGGCTGAGGTTCCTCTGGCAATGGTTCCGAGCAAGCCAGTTCATAATCTGTCTCATCCATCTTGTCCTTCTCATAGAGGCGCTTCAGGAGGCGATCTCGCTTCTCTTTCAGTTTCTCGCGCGATCGTCCCATATGAATGGATGAAGGGGAATTAGGAAGAACGGCCAGTGTCGCCGCCTCACCCCAGGACAGGTCTTCGGCCGAGTGGCCGTAATAGCGCCATGCTGCAGCGTCGATACCGACTACATTGCCACCAAAAGGCGCATGGGAAGCATAGAGTGCAAGTATCTGTCGCTTCGAATGGAACTGCTCGAAGCGAATGGCCTGATAAGCTTCCGTGACTTTTCTAAACATCGTGCGCTGGCCACCGGAAGAGAGCCTCATCACCTGCATGGTGATGGTGCTGCCTCCACTCACCACCCTGCCGGACTTCATGTTCTGGGTGGCGGCGCGCACTATCGCTACTGGATCCACTCCCAAATGCCAGTAGAAATGACGGTCCTCGAACTCCACCAGCGCCGCCGCATACTTCTCCGGGACGGTCTCAGTCGGCGGAAACCGCCACTGACCGTCCTGAGAGATGCGCGCGCCCAGGAGTTCTCCGTTCCTATCTACGACTACAGTGGAGTACTGCGTGTCCTTGAAAAGGCCATGCGGATAAAGTAGCAGAGAAACAAAGGCGGCCGTCAAGAGGACGGCCGCCAAAGAAATCTTACTGCGCAACGACTGTCTTTCCTGACGCTGTCTGAGCATAGATCATTGGATCATACATAGCCTCGCACTTCACTGAAGGGAGGACATATTCACCTTCATAAGCTGCCTGAAGTCTTACAGAGAACTTCTTCTTGCCATTAGCGGTGATGTCGAAGAACCATACTACCCTGTCATCGCGGATGTCCTTGTATGAGCAAGGCTCATCGGTAGCGACGCCATAGAGTCTCTCGTTGAAGATCTCCCATCCAGAAGGGATCACCGCACGAAGAGCAAGATTTGACACCTCCACAGGAGATCCGCTCACAGTATATGTAGCGATAAAGTCCTGACCCTGAGCGAGTTTCGAAGGATTGATCTCCTTGCCTGAGATATCTGTGTACTTCACAGAGACATTGATGCCGTTTGATGTAGCAGCGATGGTCTCGCTATAAGGAACTGGCCTTGACATCTGAAGAGTCGCATAGACTGCATCCTTGGATGCATTCTTCACGACTACACTGCCTGTAGCAGGATCCACGTCAACAGCGACTGATGACTTCGCAGACTTCACTTTCTGGCCATTGACCTCCACATCGATGGCACTGTCGCCAACCTTGGTAGAGAGTCTGTTCATAGCGAGTGCGGCAAAAGCGGTGTACTGTGTACCATAGTAACCGTCCTTGAAGCAGTCTGCTACCTGCTCGGCGAGCTGCATTGCGAGAGGCATCTCATCGATGAGAACCGCAGTTTCAAGCATCATCGCCTTGTCTCTATCGCTTGAACCGAAGGTGTAGTAGCCAGCCTCCTGAGAGAGCTCGCCTATCTCGAGACTTGCGAGAATCTGCTTAGCAATGTTCTTCTTTCCAGCAGCAGCGTATGCTGACGCGAGTCTCCACTTAGCCTGAGGAGTCATGCTGTCCACAGCCTTGAGGCGATTCATAGCACCTTCGTCTGCAGCACCGGCCACAGCCATTGTGTATAGTCTATATGCCTGATTAAGATCATAATATGCATACTTTTCACTGTGCTTATAAGCGGCAGCCGTCTTCTTCTGATACTTCTTCCACGCAGCAAGGACACCCTTGTTAACGCTGTAGCCCTGCGCAGCCGCCTCATTCATGAACTGGCCGGCCATTGAGCTTGCCCAGTCATTTGCATACGCACTACCTGGCCAGTAAGCGAAGCCTCCATCTGGAAGCTGGCGAGAGTAGAGCTGCTGGAGAATGCCAAATATCATCTCATCAGCCTGCTTCTGCTTCTCCTCTGAGAGGAACTTTCTAGTGTACACGAGAGTCATACCTCTTGAAGAGAGCTGCTCTGTGCAAGCATACTCGTAATTCTTCACATAGGTGAAAAGGCCATCAAAGTCAACAGCAGGGAAGTTCGAGATCTGGAGCTTAGCAGTACCAGAGTTGAATGGGTCGAAGCCGAATGTCTCTGTGCCCTTCACGAGCTTGCTCTCTGTCACGAGCTTGCTTGCATTAGGGTTACGAACCTCTATGGCAATGGTCTCGGTAGCCTTGTGAGCACCGCTCACCGCTGTTACAGTGACCTTTGCGGTACCCTCACCCTCGCCGGTTGCAAGTGCGAAACGAGCGATCTGATCACCCGCAGAAGCAAATGTAAGCGACTGAGCGTCAGTACCTGCAAGGCTGATAGGTCCCTCGACACTTACCTTTACAGTGACATTCTTGATGTCATTCTCCATCGCGAATACATTGACAGGGAGAGTAACCTTCTCTGCCGTGCCAAGGATACGTGGAAGAGTAGGAAGGATCATGAGCGGTGTTCTTACTGGAACTGCCTTCTCGGCATTTCCGTAAGCGCCATCCTGGCCTGCTACCACCATGACTCTCACTGAACCTACATACATAGGAAGAGTGATGTTATGCTTAGCCTCGCCCTTCGCAAGAGTGAATGGTCCGAAGAACTTCACTACTGGGTTGAAGCGGTTATCCTTCTTGTTACCTATCTGCACGTTCTCATCACCACCGATGCTGAACATAGGTGAGAATCGTCCGCTGAATGCACCGATGACCTCATCATAGAGATCCCAAGTCTTCACGCCGAGGGCCTCGCGAGCATACATCGCGTTCCATGGATCTGGAGTCTTGAATGAAGTGAGGTCAAGCAGACCTTCGTCTACGATGGCAAGTGTATAGGTCATAGGCTTGCCACTCTGCTCCTTAACCTTCACAGTGAACTGCTCCTGAGGACGTATGACTTCAGGAACTGTGATTACAGGATTCAGGTGAGACTCCTTGTTATTGACCATCACAGCCTGTACACCGTACATTCTGATAGGAAGGTCATTTGCTGTTCTCTTATGCTCCTGGAGGAGGGTCACATGCACATATACATTAGGTGCCATCTCTGGGGTTACCTTGAACTTGTACTGAGTATCACCCTCTGCTGAGGTCTTTACCCATGCACGTGAGATCACGCGACGGCCATTCTCCAATGACACAAGTGCACGACCACCCTGAGCGGCAGGGATGTAGACGGTCACTTCCTCACCAGCCTCACAAGTCTTCTTGTCAGTGTTGAATGAGAGCATCGTGAGGGCAGAAGGATCCTGCTTGTCTGAGCGTCCTCTCCATGATGGCCAGTCGAGATATACGATACCACCAGATGCGTGTCCGCCAGTAAGGTCTTTTACATATACAAGATATCTACCCCACTCTGGATAGTCCACGCGGAATGAGATACGATATGGATTTGCGGTAGAAGTAAACGCACCCTGACTTACAGGAGTAGCGCTATTTCCATTCACATAAGAGTCGAGGTATGAGCTGCTGCTCTCCCACCACCAGCTCCAGTCGAGCTTGTAGATGCGATACTCTACTGCATGGCCAGAAACTGCGTTACCATTGGCATCGACTACAGCTACCTGATATGTCTGATCTGTATCAGTCTCCTGCTGGTCAGAAGGAAGTTTCACGCCCACAAACGAACTATATGGAGCGAAAGGCATGGTCTGAGTGGTGATGCTGGCATCTCCACCGGCCTCCATGACGCGAGTAACGATATTCGCGGTGAGCATGCCTGGAGCGCCATCAGCCTTAGGCATGATGACATTTGCAGCACAATGTCCATTCGCGTCGAGTTTCGAATTGAACACAACATACTCGCTATTCTGGAACTCAGAAACTGGGTTGTCGAAGATATAGCCTTCATATCCCTTGAACGCTGTATGACGGCGGGTAAGAGTCATCTCTGTGGTAGCCTGGAGGCCTGAAGCCGCAGGACCTGTGAGCCAGTTTGCTGTAAGATTGAATACTGTAGGCTTGCTTGAAATAAGCGTCTCATCATTAACCTTCAGATTGAGCTTGAGACGGTTTGCCTTTACAGTCTCGATATGGAGAGACTTATGGAAAGTAGCTCCACCGACCTTGAAGTATGCATTCCATACACCTGTAGGGTCATCTGACTTGGTAGGTACATTGAACACATAGAGTCCCTTGAGACCTGAAGCATTGACCTGCTTAGAGTAGAACTGACCCTGAGGGTTGTAGAGTTCCATGGTCACAGGATGTGCCTCTGGCACCACCTTGTCGCGATCCTCAATGATGATGGAAACATGGAGAGTGTCACCTGGTCTCCAGACTCCCCTCTCGCCATACACGAAGCCCTTGAGGCCTGATGAGAGTTCCTTTCCACCGGTATCGAAGCGGCTCAGAGACTTCTCCTCGCCATCTACAACCTTGAGGTAACCCGTAGACTTGCCCTTTCTTGCGACGATAGCGAAAGGCTTTCCTGTAGTCTCGATGGCAGCGAAGCCGTCGCCATCGGTCTTTGCCTTGCCGACTGGTCTGAGCTGGAAGTTATATGCAGTCACCTCTACTCCACTCATTGGATCTGTGGTCATTATGTCGTTCACTGCTACCCAGAGCTGATCTCCATTCACAGACTTGGCGATAAGGCCAATGTTTGAGGTAAGGAGATTGCACTCAGGGAAAAGTGACGAGTTCATGTAGTAACTAGGAGTCTGTGGGTTGTCAGAGTCATTGTAATTGTACTCATTCCAGTCATAATAAGACTCATAGTAATATGGATATGGGTTATCCCAGATCTGCTCGTCTTCACTTGAAAGGCCATTGCTTTCTACAGCCACAAGCGCATCCGAGGCGGTCTGTGCGCCAGCGTAGATGCTCTGCTCAAGGGTATAGGTGAAGCGGACACGGTAGATGGCACCTGGCTCCTTCTTGAAGAGATTTGAAAGGTCAATGCTATAGAGGCTTGACTTGGTGAGGTCTGTATCAGGGTCCTCATCAAGTCTGATCGTCTGCTTGCAGACGAGGCGTCCAGACCTTCTGAGACCATCAGAGCCACCGAGATCATTGTCCTGAAGGAACATAAGGACATTGTCCTCATAGATTTTCACAACGCGTACAGTGACGGACCTAAGGCCCACTGCATAGAATGGAATCACAAGCGCAGCATCATCAGGGAGGATATTTCCACTGAACGCGAGTTTCACGCTTGGTTTCACAGCAGCGCCAGAAAGGGTCTTGGTGTAGTCCTGTCCAAGGCTCATTCCATCAAATGACTTCACCTGAGATGCCACACCGAGAACGATGCTATCATCGGTCATGGTGTCAAAATACACTCTCGCTCTATTATTTACTACATCAGTGTAGTATCTTCCCACATTCTGAAGTGTGAAGAAACCCTTATCCTCAGCAGACTTGTCAAGCGGCTGAGAGAAGGTAACATCCACATATGGATCCTTGCCTTCACAGAGCTGCACTGAGACTATATCGAATGCGCCTTCAGCTGGGATATTCACAGAACGCCCGGCTCCCTTGAAACCCTTGGACGAGCCATTCAAGTCAATGGCGACATCAAAGGAAGAACTCTTTCTCGCGATATCTTTCACTGTCACCTCATAAGCAGTAGTGCTAAGCGCCTTGATTTCAGGAGTATAACCCTTGACTGAAACCATCTTCGAAACCGCAGCCTCATCTACTGGTTCGCTGAATACGACAGTAGAAACGACACTTGCCTTGGATGGGTCATCCGTATTGATGTCCAGGATGACATCCGAAAGGCTCATGGTCTTAGGGAGAACCCTGAATGTAAAGTCGAACTTCTTGAGTTCCGACTTCTTCACATCAGCAATAGCGACAAGGTTAAGGCTTGCTTTATACGACTTTCCAGGATCCAGCTGTCCCTCATCTGGAGTGAACTCCAGCACAGAAGGAGAAATCCATCTCGCTGAGCCCTTGAGAGAAGGGCTGAAGGAAAAGAGTTTCGCATCTTCCACCTGCTTCATCTCGGATGTGAACTCCACACGGATGCTAGATGAAGAGCTGATGGAACCTCCTGTGTATGCCTTCACATACGCAGCAAACTCAGCCGAAGGATCGATGGACTTTCCTGAATGACAGGAGAAGAGCAATGGCATAAGTACTGCCAGAGCCACGATCGCTTTAAAAAATCTTTTCATAAGCACTAATGTTTATTTGCCCTTGGGTGGGCACAGGAATATACTGATTTGAGTTTATCAATCGAATTATGGGTGTATACCTGAGTCGCTGCAAGAGAGGAATGGCCGAGAAATTCCTTGATGGAATTCAGGCCAGCTCCATCGTTCAGCAGCGAAGTCGCGATGGTGTGACGCAGAACGTGTGGAGACTTTCTGACAGTTTCCGAACTCAATTCTTCCTTCACAGTCCTATCTACATATACAGGGTAAAGCCTGTTTCCTTGCCAGGTTCTTAACAGCGGTCCTTCCACATCTCCAAATCTACTCTTAACCGCCTCAAGATATAGTTTTAACTCCTCGCTAACTATGTCTACTACAGGAATTTCTCTTACCTTATCTCCTTTACCACGTACCTTCAAGGTACGGCGCTTGAAATCCATGTTGCCGAGATCAAGCGAAATAAGTTCAGCACGGCGAAGGCCTGTAGAGTGAAGCAGAGAAATGATCATGCGCCTAAGACGTCTTTCGTACATGTCCTTGGCTGACTTCGAATCTTCAGAACCAAAGGTCTTGAAAATCTCCAGTTCATCCATTGAAGCTGAATGCTCTGTGTCAGCAAAATAAGACTCCATCGACTCATCACGGTAGAAAGCAGGAAGACGCTTTTCCATCTTTGGACGCTTCACCAGGTTCACTGGATTCGAGCTAAGCTTTCCCTCTTTCATCAAGTACTTGCAGAAGCTGCTAAGTACAGACAGCTGCTGGTTAACAGTGCGTGGTGAAAGACCTTCTTCATCCATCAAATGAACTTCATAAGAACGAAACATCTGATGATTGAGAGCATCCAGAAGGTCAGAGTCACTGTCAGACCCTGGCACAGCGAAAGCAGCGAAGCGCTTGAGCGCATCGGAGTAGATATCCACAGTTCTCTGCGAATACCTTTTTACAGCTGCCACATATGCCAGATAATCAAAAAACATCTTACTGCACCTCTGTCAATCCCATTTCTGCAGCCTTGGCTCTCATAAGTCCATCTGCCGCCTCGAAATTATTCTCTATGACGCCATCCAGGATGGCTTCCTTTACGTACTCCTTCAGAATGCCGATTTCCTTGCCCGGAGCGATGCCAAATACCTGCATGATATACTCTCCAGTGATAGGATTCTTCCAGTTTCTATATTCATCTTTCGCCTCAACTTCCTTCATTTTCTGCTTCACAAGCTCGAAATTCTGACGGATACGCGCCACCTTTACAGGATTCTTCGAGGTGATGTCTGCGTTACAGAGTATCATGAGGTCGTCAATGTCATGTCCGGCATCAAAAAGGAGCCTGCGTACTGCAGAGTCCGTCACTTCATCATCCACAAGAGCTATAGGGCGCAGGTGCAGTTTCACGAGGTTCTGTACATATTTCATCTTCTCATTCAGAGGCATCATGAGGTTCTTGAAAATCTTCGGAACCATCTTTGATCCAATGAATTCGTGTCCGTGGAAGGTCCAACCAAGCGCAGGGTCAAACTTCTTTGACGCAGGCTTGCCTATATCATGCAGCAGCGCCGCCCAGCGTAGCCACACATTTGGTTTGGTACGCACCGACTCCACAAAACCATTGCCATCAAGCTCTGGCGTGTAGTCCTTCAGCCTTCCCTCCGCTATCGCAGCCATCTCGAAGGCGGATACATTGTCCACCACCGCAATAGTATGAGAGAAGTTATCTTTATGTCCTTTTCCGTCAATGGTTTCCACGCCCTTCAGTGCCGCCAGCTGAGGCAGCACATACTCCAGAAGTCCAGTCTCATCCATGAGACGAAACGCCATAGATGGCTTAGCAGTGACGAGAACCTTGTTCAGTTCCTCGACGATGCGTTCCTTGGACAGGATAGTCATCCTGTCACGCATGCGCTTCATGCTCTCGATCGACTCCGGAACGATCTGAAACTGAAGCTGATCGGTACTAAGTTTGGTCGCGAAGCGGATAGCACGCAGCATGCGGAGCGGGTCATCCGAATATGTGGTATCGGGATCCAGTGGTGTGCGGATAATGCCAGCGACCAGGTCGCGTATGCCACCGAATGGGTCCACAAGATCCCCAAAAGACTCTTTCTGGAGGCTGAATGCCATAGCATTTATGGTAAAGTCGCGGCGAAGCTGGTCGTCTTCGATGGTACCATCTTCGACTATTGGTTTTCTACTTTCACGCCTGTAGGACTCCTTTCTAGCCCCCACGAACTCTATTTCATCGCCCTGGAAATGGAGCATCGCAGTACCGAAATTCTTGAAATATGAAACATATTTCCCCGTTTTCTCTCCCACTACTCGCGCGAACTCGATACCACTGCCCTCTACGACTATATCAATGTCATTGCACTCTCGGCCCAGAAAACAGTCACGGACATAGCCTCCTATGACAAACGCTCTCACGCCCGTCTGCTCAGCCACCTCCGACACTATCTTGAATATCGGTTTATCTAAATATCCTTGGGTAATTGTAGACATCTCTCTTTTTACTGTTCATCTATGTCAAGCGACTCTGGCTTGACCTCACATCCAAACCACTGCTCCACTTTCTGCTGAGCCTGGGCCTTGATCTCAGGAGTCACGTGTGAACTGATGAAATGATAAGCAGCTATGAGCGCAGCCAAATCATCGGTAAAACCCGCGATAGGAATGGCATCAGGTATGATATCAACCGGCAGAATAAAATAGCCTAGTGCACCTATGATGACACCCTTTTCCTTAAGGCTAATCCTTGGATCCTTGAGTTCATAGAAGAGAATCAAAGCCACATAAACGAGTTTCTCACCCGCCTTCCTAGCTACTTTTCCTATCTTTCCCCAGAACTTCTGCTCAGAGAAGTATCCTTCATATTTCTTAAGGTCTTTGGTTTCCATATTCTAGCATCTCCTTGTATGATGGAGCATTGGTCAAAAATTCATAACTATCAGCCACCCTCTTCGCCATGAAAGTACTATGGCCATTTGTCACGAAAAGGAAAGGCACATCCAGGACCATGTCATATCTCATCGCCTGCTCGAAAGTCGCCTGGCTAAGTGTCACCTCAGGGCGCTTGCACTCCACGATGGCGAGCGGATGGCCGCCCCGTGCATAAACGACGATGTCCGCACGGTAGACCTTTCCTGCGCCATACTGAAGTCCGACCTCGCTCATCATCTGATGCACGGGGACGCCCAGCGAGTCACGCAGCACCGCGATAAACCACTGACGCACCCTTTCCTCTGGCGTCAGAGACACATCTTTTCGGCGAAGTGGGTCCCAGACTGTTTCCATTACTGAGCAGCGACTACAGCATCGAAGCAGAGATCCTCATCTCCATCATTGATAAGGGTATGATTATGCCCCTTAGGACAATAATGGGTATCACCAGCCTTGAGCTCAATGCGCTCGCCGTCATAGATGACGTAACCCTTGCCGGCAGTGAAAAACATAAACTCAGAGCTATCCTCATGAGTATGCAGGCCAATGGAAGCGCCAGGAATAAGGCGTCCCTTCATGATGCGGTTCGTGCCATCGAAGAACATTTTCGCAGCATACGACTTCTCACCACCCTTAAAATTAGGAATGATGCTTTCCTCTATAACGTCAAATCCAATTTTCATAATAGTATACAATTTAGTCAATTTACAAACTTACAAAAAATACTTCAAAAATACTACTCCCACACGACCAATGTTCTATCCAGCTCTATGAACTTATCCTCACCACTTTTTCCATTGATTTTGTAGGCACTTACAGTTGGTTCAGGAAAATATCTTTCGAGGTTTCGTGAAAGCTTGGAACGCACCATATGAATGGAGCCATCCAGTGGAGAAACCAGGCGCTCCACTCGCCTCTCCACCAGAACACTGTCCACGCCAGGTGCTACCGTAGAATAAATCTGCATCAGCTCCCCTTTATACGAGCCGAGACGCTTGAACGAAATCCCTTCAGAATGTTTCAAGAACAGGACAAAAACAGTCTTCAACAGAGGCGGCAAAAGCAGTTCCTCCCCTCCTCTGGAAGGAAGCGTAATGTGATAGTCACGACTGATTTTGATAACTTCCGGAGTCATCTTAATAGGCCCATACAGGTCCGATTCATCATAGCCCATGGACCTTAGCCTGGTGAGCGCTTCGCGCACCGTACGTATCAGTTCCTCCGCTTCATGCAAGTCGTCCTTTTCGATTCCCTCATCATAAAGAAATGGGCCAACGGTACAGTTCTCGAGCAGCAGGATAGCCACTGAAACTTCAAGATTTGACATAATTAATAGAAAAATATTTATATTTGTAAGTATGGATACACATGTAGTGATTATGGCAGGCGGTATCGGCAGCCGTTTCTGGCCGATGAGTACGCCTACTTGTCCCAAGCAGTTCATTGACGTGCTTGGAGTAGGCAAGAGCATGATTCAGATGACAGTGGAGCGTCTTTCGCCCATCTGCCCGCTGGACCACATGTGGATAGTAACGTCTGAGAGTTACGTAGGACTCGTCCATGAGCAGCTCCCAGATATTCCGAAAGACAACGTACTCGCTGAGCCTGCAGCCAGAAACACAGCACCATGCATAGCATATGCGTGCTGGAAGATAAAGGCTAAGTATCCAGAAGCAAATATCGTCGTCACACCTTCAGACGCACTGGTAATCGACGTAACTGAGTACAGAAGAGTTATCTCAAAAGCCCTTGAATTCACTGATAAGTCAGACTCCATCGTGACCATAGGCATCAAGCCCACTCGCCCAGAAGTGGGATATGGCTACATTCAGTCCATTCATGGAGAAGGAGAGGTCCTAAAGGTGCAGTCCTTCAAGGAAAAGCCAAATCTTGAAACCGCGAAAGCATATCTCGAAGATGGCGGCTACCTATGGAATGCCGGCATATTTGTATGGAATGTCCGCACCATCACATCAGCGATCAGCACCTATGTACCTCAGATCGCACATGTAATCGAAGAGATGTCAAAGGATTTCTACACTAGCGAGGAGGACGAAAGCGTAAAGCGCCTCTTCCCTACCTGTGAGAAGATCTCAATCGACTACGCAGTGATGGAGAAAGCACCACACATCTACACGATCCCTGCTGAGTTTGGATGGAGCGATGTAGGCACTTGGGGTGCCCTGCATAGCATCCTTCCGAAGGACGCTGAGGACAATGCCGTAGTCGGAAATGGCGTAAAGCTATTCGACTCCACTGGATGTGTCATCCACACCTCCTCGCTCAAGAAAGTCGTAATAGAAGGTCTTGATGGATATATAGTTACAGAAAAAGACGGAGCACTGCTCATCTGTCGCCTAAGCGACGAGCAGCGCATCCGCGAATTCCACGACTAACATCTATCTTCGCCTAGGCACGCCAGCATCCTTGCCGAGATCGACACCTAGTTTCTCCAGCCTCAGCTTGAGAGCGTTTACATTGCGCTGCAGCACGCCGGACATGGAAGCCCATGACTGACCTTCGCTCCACATCTTCTTAAGAGTGGAGTCATCCTCATCTGTCCACTTAGCGTAAGCCATAGGAAATTTAGCCCTGAAATCTTCTGCAGAAAGTCTATTTGTATCCAGGAAAGACATAAGAAGTCTTGCTCTCTTTCCTTCTGCGCCCATAGCTATCCATTCTGGGATATCATCATCGATAGCATGCTGGCGAATGTCCTTCAGCACATCCACAGGAAGTCCACACAGGCTTTTCTTGAATGTCAAGTCACATCCCTGTACCTTCTCCTGCGTCATGAACATCTGACCAATCTCACAGAAAGTCTCAGACATCACATCTTCCACCGTCTCGTAAATCATGCAGCGCTGCACATCCAGCACCGCAGCCATCCTCTTTTCGAGGTCCATCACTTTTTCGTTCTCCATAATTCATGTATTAAGATTATGGCCCGAAAATGAAGACGAAAAACAAACATACCAGCGAATCCTACAATTCTTTGGCATGTTTTATAAGAAATTATGTGTTTTTTAAGATTATTTGTCCGCCCCTACTTAAATGTTAGACGCACAACTCATAATACAGGTACAGCCTTCAGGTCTAGGGTGTCACCGACCCTACCTATTCTCGTGCAGTTGAATGTCGTCTGAATTGCTTCGTAGAAAACAACCACAAATTTACTCCCGTAGAGCATGATTTCACCATTCTGAAAGGTATAGGAACATATACAAGGAGAAGTAAGCGAGGACTTGCGGTAGTTGTTATGGCAAAGACAAGGACGTCGCGCAACTATATTCAACATATTATTATAGAAGATTGTTATATTTGCAACATGACTGAGAATAGGCATCTACACTACCTCCTCACCATGGTCAGCTAGGTCACCTTCTCCAAGGCGGCCGAGGAATTAGATATAACAAACCCGACAATATATGGGACAGATAGAACAAATGCTCGAATTCAACAAGGAATTCGTTCGTAACAAGGAGTACATACACCACCAGACAAGCAAGTTCCCAGACAAGAAGATTGCCATCGTTACATGCATGGACACGCGCCTTCTCACCCTCCTTCCAGCCGCCCTAGGCATCAAGAACGGCGACGTGAAGATGATAAAGAACGCCGGCGCGGTGATCACGAACCCCTTTGACAGCACCGTCAGGAGTCTTCTTGTGGCGATCTACGAGCTTGGGGTCAATGAGATCATGGTCATTGGCCATACCGGCTGCGGCGTGCAGGGAATGGACTCGCAGGAGATGCTGCACCTCATGAGGGAGCGTGGCATCGACGAGGAGCACATCAGCCTCATGCGCCACTGCGGCATCGACCTGGACTCGTGGCTGCACGGCTTCGACGACACAGAGTCAGCCATGCTCGAGACGGTAGACCTCATCCGCAACCATCCGCTAGTGCCGAAGGATGTGAACGTGGCTGGGTACATCATGGATTCTGTCACTGGTGAAATGAAATCCATATAGCAAGCCGACAGCCATGAGATACACAGGAAAGGATGACCTTGAGACGCTCAAGGAAATTAGGGAGGCAGTCCTCACACAAAACCTGACGCTTCTTTCCAAAGGGGCGATGCTCTTCCATGACGCCGATATCATCGTCACTGATGACATCGAGGAGGAATACATCAGCACCGAGAGGCCACAGACAGTGGTGGAGACCCCATACGCTCAGGAACTGAGCTGGCTGCTGCACTGGATAGGAAAGGACATGAGGGACACCATGTCGGGCTACCGACGTGAGGAGTTCTTCGGCATCCTTGCGGATGCCGCCAATGCATTCATCTCAAGATCAGATGACAGGATCGGCCTACTTCTGGCTGTGCTCCTACAAGCATGCGAGCTTGTCGCGGAGCAGAAGCAGGTAAGGTGCCAGCAAATACGTGACGAGGTGCTGTCCTGCGCCGGCAGCCTCAGCGACCTCGCCGAGAAGATATAGGGCCTTCGGTTTGCTTTGTTTCCGGTCGTTATGAACTAGTCACTGTCAATTGTAACGATAGGTCTTCGAGCATTTTGAAGAACTAATCGGTTATTACGAAATATTATTCCGTCTTGCAAAAAGAGTAAGATTTCTCTTGACTCGTACCCTACGGCAATATATATCTTTGCAGGCGTTAACAATCAGTGCACAGATGTTATGGATAAAAATCGTTTGAAAATCGGGGAGTTCTCACGCCTTGGCAGAGTCACAGTGCGGGCTCTGCGGCATTACGAAGAGATTGGCCTCTTGCGGCCGGAAATAATTGACCGCGAAACGAGCTACCGCTATTATGCCGTGGGCCAGCTGCAGAAGATTCAAAGCATTCATCCCGACTGGAAGCGCAAGGGATATGGCCTCAAATTGCTGAACTATTCGATCGAGAAGGCCCGCGAAATGGGGGTAGGAGTGTTATGTATGGAAGGCAACATCGAATTCTACAAACACGCGGGATTTGTCCTTGCCAGTTCCCTTGGCATACACTATCACGCGGAGCCGAAGGAGTCAGAGGTGCCGTACTTTCTTGCGCAGGAACTGATCCCAGGATACCTGAAAGGGGTAGAGGGTACCTATCACACTCCGAAAGGATATTACATCGCATTCGAAAACCCTGAAGCATTCAACGAATTCGATGCGGCATTCCCGCCGAAGGAAAAGAAACATCAGGAAGGGCAGATAGTTGATGACTGCACTGTGAATCCCAATGAAGCCTGAGCAACAGCTCCGATCCCGCTCTGTCAGTAGCCTCCATACTCTTACCATCCTGTTTGAAGACCCTTTCTGGATCGGTCTTTTTGAGAAAACTGAGGACAATCAGATGCAGGTGTGCAAAGTGACTTTCGGAGCAGAGCCGACAGATCAGGAGGTAATAGAATTTATAGACAAAAACTGGAATCAGCTGAAATATAGCCGACCAATTGAAACCGAGGTGAAGCCAAGGCCCAGAAATCCCAAGCGGCAATTGAGGGAAGCAAGAAGACAGACCCAGAATACTGGTATCGGCACCAAATCGCAACAGGCACTGAAACTTCAGCAAGAAGAGAATAAACAGGTACGCAAGGCCCTCTCCAAAGAACAAAGAGACGTTGATAAAGAGCGGAAATTCGAGCTCAAACAGGCTAAAAGGAAAGAGAGACATCGAGGCCATTAAAACAGCAGACTCTTTCCCAAAATCGTTATCCTGCTTTCAGGCGTTACTGGCGCGTTGGCGTATTCTTTTGTCCGTTATACTTTTTTGCCCGCATTCAGTTTCCATAATGCTTTCAAATCTTTGTTTAATACCAATTGTTCCCTGTTTCCGGCCTTTGCCATGATCTGGCCGTTCACCATCCGATGCAGTAGATAGCCTCACGGTGGTCTTCTGAATTATTCTTGTGGAGTAGTTTGCGGTTAATAGCCCGCAGAATTTGCGGTTTATTAGCCGCATTTTATTATATTTGCAGTCTAAACCTAATGTTATGTATATTCATCAGACTCCTAACTGGCCACATTTCTCGTGGGACAAGGATACAATAAGTGCAAAGCTCGCACATGTAAACAAGGCTGCTGGCTATCTTGCCGGCAGATTGTCAGCCATTGGTTTCGATGCGCAGATGAACGCTGCTGTGGAGACTTTGACTCACGATATTCTTGCTTCTTCAGAGATAGAGGGCGTTGTTTTGAACTCGGATCAGGTTCGTTCTTCGGTCGCAAGAAGGATGGGCGTGCATATCGTGGGTGATGTAGAACCTTCCCACTACATTGAAGGTGTTGTTGAGATGATGATGGATGCCACAAGCAAGTATGCACAGCCTCTTACTGACGATAGGTTGTTTGGATGGCATAACTGTTTGTTCCCGACCGGACGCAGCGGTATGGAAGTCATCAATGTGGGAAAGTACAGGATTGATCCGATGGAGGTTGTGTCCGGCACTTTGGACAGAGAGAAGGTACATTATCAGGCTCCAGCTGCGGATGCGGTACCGGCAGAGATGAAACAATTCCTCGATTGGTTCAACGCCGATTCGACACCAAAGGATTATGTCAAATCGGCTGTTGCTCATTTCTGGTTCGTAAGTATCCACCCATTTGATGATGGTAACGGCCGAATAAGCCGCGCTATTGCCGACATGGCATTGAGTCAAGCTGATGATTCTACCCTTCGTTTCTTCAGTATTTCATGGCAGATCAACAAGGACAAGCGTAAGTATAATGACATTCTTGAGCGTTGCCAGAAAGGTGATTGCGACATTACTCTATGGATAGACTGGTATCTTGACTGCATGCTCCGTGCGATAGAGAGTGCGGGAGAGATGCTTTCATCAATCCTTGACAAGTCGATATTCTGGCAGACCCACTCCCAGGTGGTTGTGTCAGATCGCCAGAAAACCGTTTTGAACATTTATCTTGACGGCTACTGCGGCAAGCTCAATGTCAAGAACTGGGCAAAGCAGGCTAAAGTGTCGGATGATACTGCTGGCAGGGACGTGAAAGATCTTACTGAGAAGGGAATTCTTGCCCCTCAGCCTGGAAGGGTGAGGGATGTCTCATACGGTATTTCCATATCAGCGGACAGGACTCTCGTTCCAGGCCCTAAGGACGAATAATCTTCATCAATAATACCTAGAACTGCAAGAAGTTCCAGCTGACACATACGCCAATGTAAGGAGCAGGGAAGACCTGGTTGTTATGTAGAGCAACTCCATACCCAGCTTGGAGCCCGATGCCCCAGCGCTTGGGCTCCTGGATTTATGGTCCAATAATTAGTTCCATCGGTTCCAGAAGTATTGACTGTCATTGTTGCGGCGAAGCCAGATGGTCTGACGGATTGAATCCGGCAGGCTCGAATACGGTGACGCCGTCTCCGGCGCAGAATGACTTTTGATGCATGCTCATGAACGACTCGGGTGTTTGCGCAAATTTAAAAATCTGGGATTTATCTAACAGCATAATGGCATTTGATCTATTACGAGACCAGATGCCATATCTTTATGACCATATTCATATCGGCCTGCAAAATATATTCGATTTCATTGTCGGAATAAGTACCCAATAATATGGTTATAAAGAAGCACGGTTCAAAATAGCTTTCTAAATTCAGACAGCAGAACCCCAACTTCCTTTAGAATTCTTTCGTTTTATTGAGAACAACAAGGCCGCTATGGCACGTGTCAACAAGTCTCATTGAAGCGGCTTCGTTCTAAATTCGAGTTCTTTCATAGTTCTTTGAT
>JAKSJM010000016.1 GCA_024398075.1 Bacteroidales bacterium
AGCTCGCTTCTTACGCTGACTGCTGGGTTATGGATGCATTCGGTACAGCACACCGTAAGCACGGTTCTACCGCTGTCATCGCTGACTACTTCGCACCAGAGGACCGTATGCTCGGTCTCCTCATGGAGAAGGAGGTTAAGGCTGTAGATAACGTACTTAACAATATCCAGCGTCCATTCATCGCTATCATGGGTGGCTCTAAGGTATCTTCAAAGATCGGTATCATCGAGAACCTTCTCGGTAAGGTAGATAAGCTCATCCTCTGTGGTGGTATGACCTACACCTTCGCGAAGGCTCACGGTGGTGAGATCGGCACTTCTATCGTTGAGATGGACAAGCTCGATGTGGCTCTCAATGTTGAGAAGATCGCTAAGGAGAATGGCGTAGAGCTCGTTCTCGCTCCAGATGCTACCTGTACAGATGGTCTCGACTTCGCTACCATGACAGTTAAGCCAGGTTCTAAGGTTGAGGTTCATCCATCTACCGAGATTCCTGCTGACCTCGAGGGTGTAGACGCAGGTCCAGAGGCTCAGAAGCTCTTCGCTGATGCTATCAAGGGCTGTAAGACCATCCTTTGGAACGGTCCTGCAGGCGTATTCGAGTGCGATGACTTCTGCGCAGGCTCAAAGGCTATCGGCGACGCTATCGCTGAGGCTACCGCAGAGGGCGCATTCTCTCTCATCGGTGGTGGTGACTCAGTAGCATGCTGCACCAAGTTCGGTCTTACCGACAAGGTTTCTTACATCTCTACCGGTGGTGGCGCTCTTCTCGAGGCTATCGAGGGCAAGGAGCTCCCAGGCGTAGCAGCAGCACTTGCATAATCTGCTTACAGAATATCTTTGAGAGGTCGGCCGTAAGGTCGGCCTCTTATTTTTTGGGATAGGTGCCATTTTTGTAGTAACTTTGTAGATTATGAAACAGATAGTATCCATCATATTGGCTCTGATGCTGCCGATGCTTGCCTATGCGCAGGCCACGCTGTCGTTTGATGAGCCTGCGAAAAGCGAGCACGAAGCCTTGCCTGTGGGAGACGGCTTCGCGAAAGCTCTCATGTATGGTGGCGTGGAGGATGATGTCATCCACTTTGATGATATAGAGTTTCATGTCCGTCAGTCATTTGCTTGTGACACAGTCACTTCCTATAAAAGGTCTCTGGATTTGCGTTCAGCTGTGGTATCTACAGATTGGAGCACCAAGGATGGTCGACTTTATTCAAGAAGATGCTTTATGTCTCGCTTCGCTCGTGCTATGGTACTTCGTTTGAGGTCATGGGAGGAAGGAGGCTTGAACTTCCGCATGGAGGTGGATTCCACATGGGCTGGTGCTCAGGTGGATAGTCTGTCTGAAGAACAGTTCATGGTAAGTGGACTTGATGTCAAGGGCACTCCTTATCGATATCTTGTACACCTCATTTCTTGCGATGGTCTCTATGATACAGATCCTGGCTTGGTGGTAAGTGAGGCTTCTGAAGCTACCATTGTCATCATGTCTGTTTCGTCTGAGCAGATGAGAGAGGTGCAGCGCAAGAGCTATCGAGCGCTGTACGAGGAGCACGTGTGCGACTTCAGGCAGAGGCTTGATAAGCTTTCACTTGATGTGGTGGGAAGAGAAGATGATATGCTTCGTTTCCGCTTCGAAAGGTATTTGCAGGAAAGCGGATATGCAGTTACAGGTGTGCATCCACTTATGGAAGGCCGTCGATATGGCATAGCGGAAGTCAGTGAGATGCTTGTGCATTCCGAGGGTGGGCAGATGCTTTTGCTGCCGTCACTTCCAAATGGCTGGGAAGAGGGCTCCGTCAAGGGACTTCCGGTTGATGGAGGCCATGAGGTCGATATAGAATGGGTGAAAGGCGCCTTCGAGCAGGCTGTAGTCCGCTGCGGCGGGCCTAAGTGCGTGCTGCGTAGCGCACGCCCTGTGGTAGTGGCCCGCTCAGGACGCGGCCGCCCGGTATCATCGCACATGGACAAGGTGGGCGACTGGTATGTCACAGAGGTTTCTGTCAGTACGGGAGACAAACTCCTTGTGGTAGCGAATTAATTGAATACATTTATTTTTATGTTTGATATTCTAGCAGTTAATTGGCATGTGAATCCGATCATCTTCCAGGTGGGAAGCTTTGGTCTTAGATGGTATTCACTGCTTTTCGTTTCAGGTTTCATCCTCGGATGGTTTATTTTCAAGTGGTTCTTCAAGAGGGAAGGAGTCCCAGAGACTCTTCTCGACCCGCTTCTCTATACTCTTCTTATCGCTACCATCGTGGGCGCCAGACTTGGGCATTGTCTTTTCTATCAGCCAGACTATTACCTGGCCAGCTGGGACGGCTTCCTTGAGATATTCATGCCGTGGAAGGGTGGACTCGCGAGCCATGGAGGAGCTATAGCATTGCTCCTCGCCATGTGGTGGTTCTGCCATCATTATGGAAAGAAGTATCACTTCGACTTCCTCTGGATTATGGATCGCCTCTGCATCGCGGTGGCTTTTGCTGGCTGTTTCATCAGACTTGGAAATCTTTTTAACTCAGAGATTTATGGTGGCCCTACATCGCTTCCTTGGGGATTTGTATTCCAGCTCAATGGCGAGACCGAGCCTAAGCATCCTACCCAGCTCTATGAGGCGTTCTCGTACCTCGTGCTTGGAGTCATCCTCATCTCGCTCTACTGGAAGAAGCTTGATTCTCTGTATCGCGGATTCTTCTTCGGTGCTTTCCTTCTCGGCTGCTTCGGTATGAGATTCCTCATCGAGTTCATCAAGAACCCTCAGGTGGAGTTTGAGCAGAGCATGGCCATCAACATGGGTCAGATTCTCTCCATTCCTTTCATTGTAGCTGGTATTGCCCTTCTCGTCTACGCCTTCATGAAGAAGACTCCTGCCAGAATCGTGCATCCTGCGCCACAGAAGAAAGAGCCTACCCATTACGCGAAGTCGCTTGTGAAATAATGATAAAGGCGGTATTTTTCGACATCGACGGCACTCTGGTGCCTTTCGGCTCGCGCATGTTGGATTCCACGCTGGAGTCTCTTTATGCCCTTCAGCGCAGTGGCGTGAAGGTGATTGTTGCAAGTGGGCGCCCTAAGTATCTGATAGACAATGTAAGAGGCTTCAATTTCGATGCCTGGGTGTGCTGCAATGGAGCTCATGCCACTATAGGAGACCGTACTGTATGCAGCATTCCTATAGCCCGTGAATCTATCGTCAAGGTGGCTCAGATAGCTGCGTCCAAGCGTATTCCCATTTACCTCTTTGGCGCGGAAAAAGCGGGCGTGAACTACATGAATGAGGAGGCGGAGCGACTTCGCAAGCTCATAAACCTCCCCATGCAGGAGGCGGTGGATGTAGTGAAGATGGCGGAAAGTGAGCCTATCTACGAGTCGACGGTCTATGTGACCCTCGAGGAAGAGCGAAACATACTTCATCCGGAGGTGAGCGACGTCGAGTATACCAGATGGAATCCATACTTCACTGATGTGAATCCCAAGGGCCTGAGCAAGGCCACGGCGATGAAGGCGGTGCTGGATCATTTCGGCATCAGCATCTCAGAGAGCATGGCTTTCGGCGATGGAGGCAATGATGTTCAGATGATAGCCGCTGCCGGTGTCGGAGTGGTGATGGCCAATGCTTCTGATGAGGTTAAATCCTATGCCGATTACATCACGATGGATGTCAATGATGACGGCGTTACGGCTGCATTGAAGCACTTTTTCCTCATTTAACCCAAATTGGTGTATAGGTAAACCGATTTACCCTCTGGGACCCCTTGAGAAAGGGTCTCCAGAGGGCAAGATTTTTGCAGTTGTTTTTGTCCTTTACGTTAGATAATAATAGTGAAATAATATGTCAGTTAGTTCGAAGAAAGCCTTGTTAATAGCAGCGTTTGCGCTCCTTTTTCAGGGTATTATGTCGGCTCAGTATAAGGATGGACAGGCTCCAGCGGAAGAAAAACCTGCAGTTCTGACCCTTGAGGACGCCTTGAAGGTGGCACTGAGCGAGAATGTGTCTGTCAAGGTGGCAGACAAGGAGATTACAAGAGCCCAGTACGCGAAGAAGGGCTCGTATGCAGCACTTTTCCCATCTATTGATGGCTCTGCATCATATCAGCGTACCATCAAGAAGCAGGTCATGTATATGGATGGAGGTGGTTTCGACATGTCATCCATGATAGGTGATGCTCTGCTCGGATATCTCATGCCTCTTTATGCGCAGCATCCAGGAGTGATGCCACCAGTGCCAGAGAAACCAGATCCTAGCGAGGAGACTTCCTCTTCAAATGAGGGCTTCTCTGTCGGACGTTGGAACACTTGGTCTACTGGAGTGAGTGCTTCCATGCCTATCGTCAATTTCCAGCTCTGGGAGAGCCTCAAGATTTCTGGTCAGGATGTAGAGCTTGCAGTTGAAAAGGCACGCGCAAGCCGTCTGGAGATGGTGACTCAGGTTAAGCAGGCATTCTTCGCTGTTCTTCTCGCCAAGGAGTCACGCTCGGTGTTCCAGGAGGTGTTTGAAAACGCTGTGAAGAACTTCGAGAAGACAGAGATGAGATACAAGGCTCAGAAAGCCTCGGAGCTCGATTACGCTCGCGCTAAGTCTACCGTTCAGAATGCTATTCCTAACCTGTACAACGCAGAGAGTCAGGTGGCTCTTGCACTCTGGCAGCTCAAGGCTGTGATGGGTGTGGATCTGGACGAGAACATCGATGTAGCGGGAACATTGGCAGACTATTCGACACGCATGCTCGCAGATATCCACGAGAATGATGACTTCACCCTCGATGGGAACTCAAATATCCGTCAGCTCGCCATTCAGCTTGAGGAGCTTGCGGGAGCGGTTCGCATGCAGAAATACGCTACTCTTCCTTCACTCGCAGTGTCATTCTCATATATGATGAATGCCATGGCCAATGATTTCAAGTTCAGCACATATCAGTGGTCACCATACTCTTTCGTGGGCCTCAGCCTCCAGATCCCTATCTTCGCAGGTGGCAGACGTCATAACGCCATCAGGCAGGCTCAGGTGCAGTATGACGAGGTGTATCTGCAGAAGGCAAATGCTGAGCGTCAGCTTCAGATAGCTATACGCCAGTATCTGAACCAGATGGAGACATCCATGAAGACAGTCGAGTCTGCAGAGTCTGCAGTGGAGACCGCCGAGAAGGCTTACGGTATCGCAGAGATGTCCTATCAGGTGGGCCGTAGCACCATCACTGAGCTGAACGATGCACAGCTTGCGCTTACTCAGGCGCGTCTCGGTGTGTCGCAGGCTATCTATAACTTCATCGTAGCCAAGGCAAACCTCGAGCAGACCTTGGGCGCAGATTTCACAGAATAAAAAAGCAATACATATGAAAAAGATCGTTTACTCAGCCCTCGTGGTAGCATCGGCTATCGTGGCAGTTTCTTGTGGATCAAGAAACACAGAGCAGAAAGAAGTGCAGGCCGCCGAGGCCGTAGAGGTGGTGACAAATGTCAATGTTATCTCTGCTGCTATTCAGGAAGTACCTCAGAATGAGACCTATCCAAGTACGGTACAGGCTTATGTCACAAATAACGTTGTGCCTCAGGCAGGTTCACGTATTAAGAATATCAATGTCGAGATCGGCGACTTCGTGAAGAAGGGCCAGGTTCTTGCCGAGATGGATATGGCTAACCTTAATCAGACCAAGCTCAAGCTTGCGAACGACTCTACCGAGCTCGCTCGTCTCAAGAGTCTGTTTGAGCAGGGTGGACTCTCGAAGTCTGACTATGACAACGTAGTTCTTGCATACAAGGTAAGCAAGACTCAGTATGAGAACCTTCTCGAAAACACAGTGCTTCGTTCACCTATCACAGGCGTGGTTACTGCTAGAAACTATGACAAGGGCGATATGTATACCATGCAGTCTCCAATCTTCGTAGTGCAGCAGATTTCTCCAGTGAAGCTCCTCGTAGCCATCTCTGAGAAGGACTACACCAGAGTGAAGAAGGGTGACAGCGTAGGTGTCACTGCAGACGCTCTTCCTGGAAGGTCATTCACCGGAAGGGTAAATCGCATCTATCCTACCATCGATCCAGCTTCACATACTTTCAATGCTGAGGTGCTCGTGACAAACGGTGACTACTCACTTCGTCCAGGCATGTACGCGAAGGCAAATGTCACCTTCTCTGTAAATCACAGCATCGTGGTTCCAGATATCGCTGTCCTCAAGCAGCAGGGCTCTGGACAGAGGTCTGTGTTTGTGGTAAATCCTGACAACACAGTCACATCGAAGGTCGTTACTCTCGGCCGTCACTTCGACTCGAACTTCGAGATTCTCGATGGTATCGACGAAGGCGACAAGGTAGTCATCAAGGGCCACTCTTCACTCAAGAATGGTTCAAAGGTTAACGTAATAGACTAAACTATGAGCATTTATAGAACAGCGGTGAATCATCCGGTCACCACGACGCTCCTCTTTGTAGCGTTCGCGGTGTTCGGAATATTCTCCCTTACGAAGACTTCCATCGCTCAGTTCCCTGAGTTTGATGCGAATGTTATCATGGTCATGTCTTCATATCCAGGTGCCAATGCATCGGATATCGAGAATAACTTGACCAAGGTACTTGAGAACTCCCTGAATGGTGTGGCCGACCTCAAGAGCCTCACCTCCAGCTCCAAGGAAAATGTATCCATGCTTACCCTGGAGTTCGAATATGGAACTGATATCGACGAGGCGACAAACAATGTCCGAGACAAGCTGGACATGGTGAATTCCACCTTGCCTGATGGCGCATCCATCCCTGTCATCTTCAAGTTCAGTGCGGATGACATGCCTATCATGTTCCTCTCAGCCACTGCAGACGAGAGCCTCCCTGGACTTGAAAAGATACTTGATGACAAGCTCGCTACCCCTCTTGCACGTGTGTCTGGTGTGGGTACAGTGTCAGTCATCGGTGCTCCTACCCGTGAGATCCAGGTGTACTGTGATCCGAACAAGCTTGCTGCGTATGGTCTTAGCGTAAGTAATATCGCCAGCATCATTGCCATGGAGAACAAGAACATCCCTTCCGGAAACATTGACATTGGTTCCAGCACATACTCTCTTCGAGTACAGAAGGAGTTCGAGGATCCTTCAGACATTCTCGATGTCGTACTTGGCTCTTTCGGTGGCAGGACGGTCTATCTTCGTGATGTGGCTACTGTCTATGATGGTGGCAAGGAGCGTGAGCAGGAGTCATACACAAATGGTGTACGCGCTGCCCGAATCTCCATTCAGAAGCAGTCAGGTGCAAATACTGTAGACGTAATCCGTAAGATCAAGAAGGAACTCAAGAAGATTGAGACCACACTCCCTTCTGACATCAAGATTACTACCATTGTGGATTCATCCACAAATATCATCAACACCATCAATACCTTGAAGGAGACCATTCTCATCACCTTCCTGGTCGTAATGTTTGTGGTGTTCATTTTCCTCGGTAGGTGGAGAGCAACCTTCATCATTGTCCTTTCCATCCCTATCGCGCTCCTCGCTTCGCTGGTTTACCTGTTTGCGACGGGAAATACCCTGAACATCATCTCCATGTCGGCATTGACCATTGCCATAGGTATGGTCGTCGACGATGCGATCGTGGTGCTGGAGAACGTCACCACGCACTTGGAGAGGGGAGAGAAGCCTAAGGAGGCTGCGGTCCATGCTACATCGGAGGTGGCGATTTCAGTTATCGCATCCACACTCACCATGCTCTGCGTGTTCCTTCCTCTTACCATGGTAAATGGTATGGCGGGTATCATGTTCAAGCAGCTTGGATGGATCGTCAGCATCATCATGATCGTGTCTACGACGGCAGCGCTCACGCTTGTGCCTATGCTCTGCTCACGCTTCCTCAAGGCGGGACCTAAGACTGGCAAGCTTCACAATGCTGTCTTTGGACCTATCAACAAATTCCTTGACCTCATCTCACGTGGCTATGCTCGACTCATCGGTTGGGCCACCACTCACAGAACCATCGTGGTGGTGATAAGCATTGTGGCGTTTGTGGGCACTATCCTTCCTTTGGGATTGAACCTCAAGACAGAGTACTTCCCACGTGGTGACTCTGACCGTGTCAGCATTAATGTAGAACTTCCAATGGGTACTGCCCAGGATGTGACAAGAGACTTCGCTGAGAGGTTCTATGCTGAACTCAAGGAGTCTATCCCTGAGATCAATATCTGCAACGTGACCTTCGGTCAGGCTGATACAGACAACACCTTCGCAAACATGCAGAGCAACGGTACACATATCGTCTCTGTGAACATGAACATCGGCAGCACCGACTCACGTAAGCGTAAATGTGCTGATATCGCAGACCAGGTCCGTGACATCCTCAAGAAATATCCAGAGGTGAAGAAGGCGACGGTTACGGAAGGCGGCGGTATGGCCATGGGTGGTGCTTCATCAGTCAAGGTGGAGGTCTATGGCTTTGACTTTGCTGAGACCGATGCTGTCGCAAAGGCTCTTCAGACAAAGATGCTTGCCGATCCTGCATATTCTCAGGTAAACCTTAGCCGTGATGCGTATACTCCTGAGTATCAGATGGATTTCGATCGTACCAAGCTTGCTCTCAATGGACTTAACTCATCTACTGCAGGTGCTGCTTTCAGTGCTGCGATGAGTGGCGCTCTGAGCTCATTCTATCGCGAGGATGGTGATGAGTACAGTATCAGGGTAAGATATGCTCCAGAGTTCAGAACTAGCATCGAGGACATGGAGAACATCATGGTGTACAACTCCCAGGGTAGAGGTATCAGGATGAAGGAACTTGGAGAAGTAGTGGAGACTTCAGTGCCTCCTTCCATCGAGCGAAAGGACCGTTCTCGTCTCATTACCATCACTGGTGTGGTAGCCCAGAAAGCTACGCTGTCAGATGCTGTCGCAGCCGCAAACAAGGCCATTGCTGAGACTGAAATCCCTTCAAGCATATCTACAGCGCTTGCCGGAGACTATGAGAACCAGCAGGATATGTTCAAGGATATGTTCACACTCTTCATCCTTATCATTATCCTTGTGTACATGGTGATGGCATCGCAGTTCGAGTCGTTCATGGCTCCTCTCGTGATCATGTTCTCCGTTCCATTTGCACTTGTGGGTGTAGTTCTTGGTCTGTGGACCACTGGAACCGCTCTCGGAGTCATGGCTCTTATCGGAGTCATCATCCTCCTGGGTATCGTTGTGAAGAATGGTATCGTGCTCATCGACTACACCATCCTTTGCCGTGAGAGGGGAATGGGCATCGTAGAGGCTTCAGTGGAGGCTGCTCGCAGCCGTCTGCGCCCTATTCTCATGACCACCCTTACCACAGTGCTCGGTATGCTGCCTATGGCTATCGGCAAGGGTGAAGGATCAGAGTTGTGGAGAAGCTTGGGTATGACCGTTTGCTGGGGTCTTTCGATCTCTACACTCGTCACCCTCGTTCTTATCCCTACACTCTACTGCTCATTCTCAGTGATGCAGGAGAAGAGAAAACAGAAGAAAGCCTTAAAAAAGTAAGTTATGAAAGCGATTTTTATATCATATAACCAGGCCTATAATCAGGAGATTGTTGAGCTTCTGGAGACTTTCGGACAGAGGGGATTCACCCAGTGGCAGGAAATCCAGGGTAGAGGAGGCGTCGATGGTGAACCTCACTATGGCGACCATGCATGGCCTACCATGAACCATGCTCTTCTCACCATGGTTCCAGACGACAAGCTGCAGGGCATCATGGATGCGCTCAAGGCTACCGATGAGACCAGTCCAAAGCTCGGATTGAGAGCTTTTGCCTGGAACATTGAGGCCGCCATTTAGGGCCTGGATTACAATTTTTGAAACCGACTATAAATTATTATATTTGTAGTCGGTTTATTATTTTTAAATTAAGGGAACTATGGCAAAAGTAGTTACAAACACAAATATTGACGAGCTTCTCGCATCCGAGCAGCCCGTTCTCGTAGACTTCTGGGCTACATGGTGTGGACCATGCAAGATGCTCTCTCCTACAGTGGATGAGATTGCAGATGAGTATGCTGACCGTGTCGTTGTCGCAAAGTGCAACGTAGACGACGCCGACGAGGTGGCTATGCGCTTCCGTATCAGAAACATCCCTACACTCATGTTCTTCAAGGGTGGAGAGATGGTTCAGAGACTCGTGGGTGTAGTGTCCAAGGAGGAAATTGCGTCAGTGCTGGATTCAATGATGTAGTTTGAGGTATGAAGAAATTTTTTGCAATCGCAGTTGCCCTCATCGTGAGCGTGGGCGCTTATGCACAGATTGGAATGTTTGGTTCTGTTGGTGGAGCTGCTGCAAGTGGCGCTCTGCTCGGTCGTGGTACAGGAGTCGTTGTAGGTGTGAACACCTCGAACATGTCTCTCGGAGAACTCTCAAAGCTTAACTCAAGCTCAATCGCAGGCTATCGTGTAGGTCTCGCAAAGAATATTCCTATCGCTGCAGGCTTCGCCATTCAGCCAGAGGTGGTAGCTTGTGCAAAGGGAGTGAAACTTCCTCAGAATCTTGGAGATGTTCCTGCTGAGGATATTCTCAATGGTTCTGTCACCGGTGCTATCAAGGATGATTTCAAGGCAAACATTACTTTCCTTGAGATACCTGTCCAGCTTCAGTACTCTCTTGACCTTCTGTTCATCAAGCCTTTCGTATTCATCGAGCCTTTCGCTGGTATCGCTGTCGGAGGTAAGGTAGATGGTTCCAAGGTGACATTCAATGATATCAAGTCACGTCTCGAGTACGGACTCAGCCTTGGTGGTGGTATTTCACTTTTCGATCGCCTTCAGCTTTCTCTTCGCTACTATTGGAACATGGAAGATGTCCAGAATTTCAAGGATTATGCTTCCCAGACCGGTCATAACATCAGTGGCATGTTCAATGGCAACGATGCCAAGAGCTTTGATGGAATAGCAGTTTCTCTCGGACTTTTCTTCTAGGGGATGAAAGCACTTTTTTATTGCTCAGCAAGCTTCGAAATCGATCCCAAGTTCAACCAGGCGGCGCACGACATCGTATGTGCAGCATGTGCATTGGGATATGACATAGTGTCTGGCGGTACTGTCAAGGGCACCATGAAGGTGGTCGCTGATGCGGCTGTGGAGTGTGGCGCGAAGAACATTGGCGTCATCCCACGCTTCATGGAGCAGTATGTACATCCAAATCTCACAGAGTGCACTTGGACAGAAACCATGTCCGAGCGTAAGGAAAAGATGCGCGAGGGCGTGGATGCTGTCGTGGCACTTCCTGGTGGCATTGGCACGCTTGACGAGCTCATTGAGACATTTGTTCTCGTCAAGCTCGACAGGTATCATGGAAAGGTGATCGTGGCGAATATAGATGGTTTCTACGAGCCTTTGAAGGCTCTTCTGGACCATTATGTGGCTACAGGCATGCTGGATGCCGCTTCGCGCCAGCTCATCGTCTTCCCAAGCACTGTCGAGGAGGTTACGGAGGCATTGAAATAAGAACTAGGTGAGAAAGGAGATAATAGAGTATCTTGGAGAAGACTGGAGCAGGGTTCAGAACCTGATCCGGGCTTCGCTTTCCAGTGATATTGAGCTGCTGAATCAGACCAATGACTCCATACTTGAGAATGGAGGCAAGCAGCTTCGCCCGCTTCTCGCGCTGCTCGTCGCGAAGGCTGTCGCTAGCTCCGTGCCTGAGGACAGCATCCGCATGGCGGCTGCGTCAGAGCTTCTGCATAACGCTACGCTTCTTCATGATGACGTGGCAGATGGCAGCGAGGTACGCCGTGGTCGACCTACTGTCATGGCGCTGCTTGGTAGCCGTGCAGCTGTACTTCTGGGAGATTATTGGCTAGTGAAGGCTATGGACAACATTCTCGCTTCAAGTGTGAGCGACAGCGTCATGGGACTCTTCTCGAAGACCCTTTCGGATCTCGCTGTAGGTGAGATGCTTCAGCTTCAGAAAGCGGTGAAGGGAGATACGACGGAGAGCGACTACATTCGCATCATCTATTCGAAGACTGCGTCTCTTTTCGAGACCGCCTGCACTTCGTCTGCCATCTCTGTACACGCTTCAGAGGAGGTGGTCGAGTCCGTACGCAAGTATGCGGTGAGCCTGGGCATTGCCTTTCAGATCAAGGATGACATTCTTGATTATGCGGGCACTCAGATCGGCAAGCCTGTAGGAGTGGACATCCGCGAGCAGAAGATCACTCTGCCTCTTTTGGGTGCCTTTGCCGCTTCGTCAGAGAATGAAGTGAAGCATGCGAAGGAGATGCTGCGTGAAGTGGAAAGCCATCCTCAGTTCTGTGATGAACTGATGGCATATGTGAAGGAGAAGGGCGGTATCGCTTATGCGGAGGAAAGACTTGATGATTATGTAAATGAGGCCATCTCGGCGCTTTCAAGGCTTGAAGAGAGCCCTGCGAAAGAGTATCTGGTAAGACTGGCCAAATATACAGCAGATAGAAATAAATGAGATTTTCGGATATAAAAGGAAACCAGGAGGTAAAGAATGCCCTTGCCAGTATGGTGAACAGTGGCAAGGTGCCTCATGCGATCATGTTCCACGAGAACGAGGGTTGCGGAGGCATCGCCATGGCCATGGCTTTCCTTCAGTATCTGATGTGTGGTGCGCGCGATGGTGTAGACTCTTGCGGAGAGTGCCCTACGTGCAACAAGATAAATAAACTCATCCACCCTGACATCCACTTCATTTTCCCGGTGGCAAGTGGCTCGAAGGTGTCGACGGACAAGCCGACATCCGAGTCTTATGCCAAGTACTGGCGTGAGCTTGTGGTGGAGAATCCTTTCTTCCTGGACAGTGACCTGAATGCTGCCCTGGGCATAGAAAGCAAGTCTTCGGTCATAGCTGTGGCTGAAGCCAAGGGTGTCATAGACACACTGGCGCTTAGCGCGCTGGAGGGAGGTTACCGCTGCATAGTGGTATACCTTCCTGAGAAAATGAATGCAGAGACGGCGAACCGTCTGCTGAAATCCATCGAGGAACCACCTGAGCTCACTCAGTTCGTGTTCATCACGCATGCGCCTGAAAAAGTGCTCGTGACTATATCGTCCAGGTGCCTGGCTATCAGACTGCTTCCGCTTGGCCGCGAGGAAGTCGCCGAGGTGCTCGTGGAGCGTTTTGGGAAAAACCAGGCGGAGGCGACGGACGCAGCGGCGATGAGTGGCGGAAGCGTAGGCAAGGCACTCTCGTACCTGGCCGAAGCGGAAGAGGCGGAAGCGGATTTTCAGCTGCTGTCGTCACTGCTGAGAGCATTGGCTCAGAAGGATCTCAGCTCTGCGCTCGATGCTGGCGAGGCCATGGCGGCTCTGCCATCGAGGGAGAAGCAGAAGGCGTTCTGCAAGTACATGGCGGAGGCCTTCAGGAGCATATTCATGCTGCAGCAGAAGCTGCCTCAGATGGTGTCTGCTCCTGAGAGGGAAATGTCTCTGTTCCAGGAGATTGCCCCACGTGTGCGTCGCACATTCCCGCGTCAGGCCGAGGAATATATGAATAGGGCGTACATGCTCATTGAAAGAAATGTAAATCAGAAAATCCTGTTCTGCGATATGGTGGACAGGCTTTATACAATGGTATGACAGATAACAAGGAATCAATAAAGTATGACTGCTTCCGTGGCTGTACGGTCTCGCAGGATGAAGCCAGCGGCGAAGTGAATTGCACATATCGCCAGGGCTGCTGCAAGCTGGAGGACTATGACTGGCTTCACGGCGTAGGCTGCAAGTCAGATATATTTGAAGTTCGCTTCAAAAACACCCGTAAAGGCTTCTATGTCAATGCCTCAGGCCAGAATGTGAAAGTCGGCGACATGGTGATTGTGGAGGCAGCCAATGGTCATGATTTAGGTATCGTGACCCTCGAAGGCGCCATCGTTGCGAAGCAGATGGCTTGCAAGGGTGTGGATCCCAAGCAGACTGAGCTCAAGAAAATCTACCGCAAGGCTAAGCAGAATGATATCTTGAAGTGGCAGGAGGCCATTGCGCGTGAGCAGGAGACAATGATCAAGTCGCGCCGCATCGCCGCCGAAATGGGACTTGACATGAAGATCGGCGACGTGGAGTTCCAGGGCGATGGCACCAAGGCCATCTTCTACTATATCGCGGATGGCCGCGTGGACTTCCGTCAGCTCATCAAGGTCTTTGCAGAGGAGTTCCGCATCCGCATCGAGATGAAGCAGATCGGAGCACGTCAGGAGGCCGGCCTCATCGGAGGCCTCGGAGTCTGTGGACGCGAGCTCTGCTGTGCAAACTACATCAGCAGTTTCCAGTCCATCACCACCTCTGCTGCGCGTGTGCAGGATCTCTCTCTTAATCCGCAGAAGCTCGCTGGACAGTGCGGCAAGCTCAAGTGCTGCCTTAACTATGAGGTCGCAAATTATCTCGACGCCCAGTCTCGCATCCCTCGCGTGAGTGAACCTCTTGAATTTGAGGATGGTTTCGCATACCTCATGAAGACCGACATCCTCAAGGAGATGATGTATTTCTCATACGACAAGTCATCAATGGCGGAGCTTTTCCCACTCGATGCGTACGAGGTGGCAGAGATCATAAAGATGAACAGAAATGGCATCAAGCCAGAGTCTCTCAAGTCCGACATTGAGCCTCATGCTCCTGAGTTTGTGACTGCGGTGGGCGATGACAGCATCACTCGTTTTGACAACACTGACAAGAAGCGCAAAAAGAACCGCGGCAGATCCCAGAATCGTGGCCAGCAGAGAGACGATCGCAGGCGAGATAGAGGTCCAAGGCAGGGCGGAGGACGTCAGAATCAAAAGAAGAACGGCGGAGAACAGCAGCATAAGGATGCGTAATTTCCTTCATATCATTCTCTGCAGCATGTGCCTTATGGCGGTGGCTTCTTGTAGGAAGCCGTCTGCCATGGAGTTCTTTGTGCTCAATGAGGATAGGGGAGAAGATGGTCTGTACCGCTATGAGATGGACTTCTCTGATTCTCTGGCGACTTACGACGTATATATTTATTCCAGGATAGACGAGCTGGGCTCCACTCTACTGGAGCGTGAGGATATACCTATGGCCGCTTATTGGACAGCTCCTGATGGTGAGGTCTACAAGGACACTTTCTACTTCCCAGTGAGGGATGCGAAGAGGGGATTCTTCTCGTCGGAGTACAAGATGCTTTATCGCGAGGGAATCACCCCGATACAGCGTGGCAAATGGAGCCTTCACATCGATGTGGCTCAGGGCGAGCAAATGCCTGTCCTTAGGGGCCTTGGCATCGCCTATAAAACAAATAAAGACTAGGATGGGACACGATAAACTTAGAAAATTTGCAGAGAACGAGACATTCTCATGTCTGGTGCAGCCTTCATCGCAGGAACTTCTCGCGGATGGCTACATGTCGTTGAGAGATCATGAGATCAAGGGCAAGTGGAATGAGACCATGTTTGCTGCTCCTCAGCCCATTGTCCTGGAGCTGGGATGTGGAAAGGGAGAGTATACCATTGACCTCGCAGAGCGTATCCCTGAAAGAAACTACATAGGGGTGGATATAAAGGGAGCCCGTCTATGGAAGGGCGCGAAATATGCCCATGAGCATCAGCTTCCAAATGTGGCGTTCCTCCGCACCAGAATCGAGTTCATCAAGTCATTCTTCGCACCATCGGAGGTATCCGAGGTATGGCTCACCTTCTCTGATCCGCAGATGAAGAGCGAAAACAGCCGCCTGACCTCACCTCTCTTCCTTGACAGGTATCGCTCTTTCATGAAGCCTGGTGGCATTGTGCATCTGAAGACGGACAGCATGTTCCTGCACCAGTATTCCAAGGCCATGTGCGAGGCCAATGGTCTCAAGATACTCGCATGCACAGAGGATCTGTATGGTTCTGACAGACTGGATGTTCCGTCCCTTTATGAGGTGCAGACTTTCTACGAGAAGATGTTTCTTCAGCAGGGATACAAGATCACATACCTGTCCTTCGTGATAGACCACGAAGGTGACTATGTGTATCCTGAATTTGATGATGAATACTGGCGTAGCGTAGAAGGACCTCGCAGGTCATTCTCTCACCAGCCACATAAGAAGGCTTAGCCTCGCTCCATCTCTCTACGGAGATCCTTCTCCTTGATGGACTCTCTCTTGTCGTACTCCTTCTTTCCCTTCGCAAGGGCGATGTGGAGTTTCGCATAACCATTGTCCGCAATATAGAGCCTTACCGCCACGATGGTGAGGCCTTTCTGCTTTACGGCCTGCTGTAGATGACGCAGCTCTTTCTTGTTCAGGAGTAGTTTCCTGTCGCGTGCAGGCTCATGGCCATTCCAGCTGCCCCAGAAGTAGGTGGAGATGTTCATGCCTTTCACGTAGAGTTCTCCATTCACGAAATAGCAGAATGCTTCGGAGAGCGATGCCTTGCCCATGCGCAGCGACTTGATCTCTGTGCCAACGAGTACGATGCCAGCCTCGTAAGTCTCCAGAAACTGGTAGTCAAACGATGCACGGCGATTGTTTATCTGTATTTTGCTCTTTGCTTTAGGCATAAGACTGCAAATGTACGATATTTTTCGCTAACTTTGAGGGCGATATGCCAAAAATCAAGTTGACCATACCTGCAGAGCTCCCTTCGGCGGAGTTCATTGATGTAGAAGCACTCTCTTCCGCCTTTGATGCGGGAGAGGTCGATCTTGTGTGTGTACTGGGGCCGACAGCGTCTGGAAAGACGCGTTATGCAGTGGCGCTGGCGGGCAAGCTTGATACATTGGCTCAGGCTGCAGGCTCGCCACGAAGGTGCGAGATCATCTCTGCCGATTCGCGCCAGGTCTACAGGGGCATGGACATTGGCACAGGAAAGGATCTTTGTGAGTATGGCGATGTCCCATACTGGATGATAGATATCCGTCCCGCTGGTGATAGGTACAATGTTTACGAGTACCAGAAGGACTTCGTGCGTGTGTATCAGGACATTATATGCCGTGGAAATCTTCCTATACTGTGTGGTGGCACGGGACTTTATATAGAGGCGGCGGTATGTCGCTATGACTTCAACAAGGAGACACCGACGGTGGATCCGTCTGCGCTGCCTCAGAAGACTTATTTCATCGGCACCCTCGTGGATCGTGAGACGAGAAACGCGCGCATCGATGCTCGTCTGCGCGCTCGCCTGGACGAGGGTATGGTGGATGAGGTGAAGCGTCTCATGGCTGAGGGCGTAGATTCGGAAACGCTTATTTATTACGGACTTGAGTATAAGTTCGTGACTCAGTACATTCTAGGCATCCTTTCATTTGAGGAGATGTTTACACTTCTGTCAAATGCTATCCATCAGTTCGCTAAGCGTCAGATGACATGGTTCCGTGGCATGGAGAGGAAGGGTATGCTTATTCATTGGACGGAAGTCTGATTTCTTTTGTTGGCAATATTGCCAAATTTTGTTTTTTCCCTTTTCGACACCTACATTTGTCCCAGACAAAAAACGAAAGTTTTTATGGGAAAATCTGGGATTTATTTTGATTCGTCGAAGTTCGACGAGGTGATGCCTTGTCAGCTTCGTGCTGTGGAGGGCTTGTCCCTCAGTGAGGACGAGTGGTTCTGTGCTCGCCTCAGGTGTAGACTGCGGCCTACTTTGTTAGGTGGGCTTACAGGTGAGTCGTATGGCTATGGCTTGGTTTTCTACGGCCAGACGCCACCTCCCGCTGGTCTCATTTCTTACATTTCTCCTTTTCTGGCGGATGGAGTATGCATCACTCTGCGTTATGGGGACGAAAAAATCCCCAAGCGCATCGCTCATTGCGACTTGCTTGGGGATATGACTGTGCTTTATGAGGCTTAGAGGCCGAAAGCTTCTTTGATCTTGTCTACCGAGTCGAGAAGCTCCCATCCGAAGAACTGGACTTCCTTCTCTACCTGCTTTCCGTCGCGGATAAGGCTCATGGTCTTTGTGTAAGGCTTCTTTCCGAAGTGACCATAGGTGGCAGTAGCTTCGAAGATAGGGTTCTTGAGGCCGAACTTGCTGATGATTTTAGCTGGTCGGAGGTCGAAGATTTTCTTCACTACCTCTGCGATGTATGCATCGGTGGCCTCTCCGTGCTTGTCTGAGATGTTCTCAGTGGCAGGAGCGCTGACGTGTGCGGAGCCATAGGTGTCTACATAGACACTGACTGGCTCTGGCACTCCGATGGCGTATGCCACCTGGACGAGGCACTCATCTGCGACACCTGCAGCTACGAGGTTCTTCGCGATATAACGCGCCGCGTATGCTGCAGACCTGTCTACCTTGGAAGGGTCCTTGCCTGAGAATGCTCCGCCACCATGCGCGCCACGTCCACCATAGGTGTCCACGATAATCTTGCGGCCGGTAAGTCCGGTGTCTCCAGCTGGACCTCCGATTACGAACTTTCCAGTAGGGTTCACGTGAAGGATGAACTTGTCGTCGAAGAGCTTCGCTGTCTTTTCAGGGAGTGAAGCGATGAGACGAGGGATGACTATTTTACGTACGTCCTCCTCGATCTTGGCCCTCATGGCATCATCTTCGTCGAACTCGTCGTGCTGAGTGCTGAGCACGATGGTGTGTACACGAAGTGGCTGGTGCTTGCCTGAGAACTCGATGGTGAACTGAGACTTGGAGTCTGGGCGGAGGTATGGCATGGTCGTAGGCTCATTGTGACGAATGTCAGCGAGGATCTCGAGCATCTTGTGTGAAAGAGACAGCGCGAGAGGCATGTACTCCTCTGTGTCTGTGCATGCATAGCCGAACATCATGCCCTGGTCGCCGGCGCCCTGTGCGTCGTCGCTGTCCTTGGTCTTCTGTCCGGTGATGGCATTTGTCACACCTCTGTTTATGTCTACGCTCTGTCCGTGGATTCTGTTTATGATCTCGCAGGTCGCGGCGTCGAAGCCATACTCTGGTTTGTTATATCCGATATGGTCGATAACCTTACGTATGGTGTTCTCGACATCTTTCTTTGTGCCCTCTATGGCACTGGTCTCTCCTCCTACGAGGACGAGGTCGGTTGTGCAGAATGTCTCGCAGGCTACCTTCGCATCGGGATCCTGGGTGAGGTAGGCATCGAGAATCGCGTCTGAAATCTGGTCGGCTACTTTATCAGGATGTCCCTCTGATACCGACTCACTTGTAAATAAGTAGTTCATGTACTTTGTATAAATAAAAAAAACTCCAGCATGGGACATGCGGAGCTGCTTGATGCGACTATAAATGCAAATAAAATATGTAGAATTTTAGCATTTTTTAGTGTGGTTGCAAGCAGGCAAATCTTTCCACATTCCTTATGTTTTGGGATTGCAAAGTTACTACAAAGAATCGTATTGACAAAGCTTATGGATGAGTTTTTCTTTTGCTGTTGCATTGTCTTGATTTTTAAATCGTTAAATATTTTAGGAGACGTTTTTTTTAAGTATATTTGCGCCCGCAAAGGAAACAATCCAAAATCAATTTCAATATTTTATGAAAAGTTTAAAAAAGGTATTTGTCGCAATCGCTGCACTTTTCGCGAGTGTAGTGATGTTTGCACAGGGCACCACTTCTTCAATGACAGGTGCCGTTACAGACCAGAATGGTGAGCCACTCGTTGGCGCTACCGTTGTGGCTGTTCACACACCTTCAGGCTCACAGTACTTCTCTGTAGCTGGTAACAATGGTTACTATACCATCAACGGTATGCGTCCAGGTGGTCCATACGTTGTTACAGTATCCCTCATCGGCTGCAAGTCTGTACGTTTCGAGAACCTTACTCTCCAGCTCGGTGAGACTTCTACTCTCGACGCAGCTCTCGAAGAGGACACCCAGATGCTTAATGAGGTCGTTGTGATCGCTGACGCTGCTTCTCGTTTCGCTACTGAGAAGACAGGTGCATCAACCAACGTCTCTAACCAGCAGATGATGAACCTTCCAAACACCAGCCGTAGCATCTCTGCTATCGCTAAGCTTTCTCCTTATGCAAATGGCATGAGCTTCGCCGGTGGTGATGGTCGTTCAACAAACTTCACCGTGGATGGTGCGAACTTCAACAACAACTTCGGTCTTTCATCAAGCCTCCCTGGTGGCGGTACCCCTATCTCACTTGACGCTCTTGAGGAGATGCAGATCGTTGTCGCTCCTTTCGACGTTCGTCAGTCAAACTTCGTAGGTGGTGGTATCAATGCTATCACCAAGTCTGGTACAAACTCATTCGCAGGTACCGCTTACACCTATTACTCAGATGAGAACTTCCGTGGTAACAAGGTTATGGGTGAGGACCTCGGTGATCGCAAGCCAGAGCAGAACAAGATCTATGGTCTCACACTCGGTGGCCCTATCGTAAAGGACAAGCTCTTCTTCTTCGTAAACTTCGAGATGCAGAAGAAGCCTGAGCAGGCTATCAAGTATCAGCCATCTCCTGACAAGCAGGCTGTCCTCCAGAAGATCAGCGACAAGCTCCAGAATGACTACGGCTACAATGCTGGTTCATACACCGACTTCCCTGGTGGTACCGACAACATGAAGATGCTCGCTCGTCTCGATTGGAACATCTCTGACGCTCACAAGCTCAGCTTCCGTTTCAACAAGACAAACAACCAGTATTGGTACGAGCCAAACGGAAACTCTTGTGATGATAAGTTCCGTAACAAGAGCTACAACCGTTCAAGCGAGCAGGCTCATCCTTTCTCAAACAACATGTACTCTCAGATGAGTAATGTTACTTCATTTGCAGGTGAGCTTAACAGCCGCTTTGGTTCTAAGGTGGCTAACCGTTTCCTTGCTACTTACACAAATATCAACGATCAGCGTGGAAGCAACTCATCTTTCTTCCCTCACGTCGATATCATGGATAGCGCTGACTACTCTTCAGGTAACTTCAAGCCTTACACCTCATTCGGTTATGAGCTTTTCACCTATAACAATGGTGTGAAGAACAACAACCTCCAGATCCAGGATGATGTTACTCTCTACCTCGGTGAGCATACCGTTACCGCTGGTGCTCGCTTCGAGTACATGAAGGCTCATAACTCTTACATGCGTAACGGTACTGGTTACTACCGCTATGCAAGTGCTGAGGACTTCCTCAATGGCGCTCTCCCTCTCTCATTCTGTCTTACCTATGGTTATGACGGAAATGATAACCCTGCAGGTATCGTTGAGTACACTCAGTCAGCTGCTTACGCTCAGGATGAGTGGAAGATCGCCCGTAACTTCAAGCTTACCTACGGTGTACGCGCCGAGCTCGTTGCTTTCGACGACAAGGCTATTGTGACAAACCCTAACATCGCTGCTATCGACTACGGCGGAAAGCACATCGATACCGGTGTATGGCCTAAGACTCGCATCCAGGTTTCTCCACGTGTAGGTTTCAACTGGGATGTTAACTCTGACAAGAGCCTCATCGTTCGTGGTGGTCTCGGTATGTTCCAGGGTCGTCTCCCTCTCGTATTCTTCACCAACATGCCTCAGAACTCAGGTATGATCCAGGGTAGCTACACTGCTTCTGCTCAGATCAAGGAAGGCGTGCTCGTTTATGATGATTCTGTAAAGGAGGTTCTCGGCAAGCTTACCGCTGGTGGCAAGATGATGACCGACACCAAGGAGATCGTAAAGCTTCTTGGTCTCCCTACCACAGCAGATCCTGCAAAGGCAGGTCTCGGTGGCCAGAACTATATCGGTGGTGTGGATTCAAACTTCCGCATGCCTCAGATCTTCAAGACCTCTCTCGCAGTTGATTACACCGTTCCTGTTAACTTCCCATTCACTATCACAGCTGAGGGTATGTTCAACAAGACCATCTACGGTGTGATGATCCAGGACTGGTCACTCAAGGATGATGCAAGCGTGCTCAAGCACTTCGCTGGTCCAGATAACCGTCTCATGAATATCAATGATTCACGTTATCACAATACCAATGCATACGTGATGACAAATACAAACAAGGGTTACGGTTACTCTGCAAACGTTACTCTCAACGCAGAGCCTGTAAAGAACCTCAAGTTGATGGCAGCTTACACTCACATCGAGTCTAAGGAGCTCTCAGGTATGCCAGGTTCAGCTGCGAACTCAGTGTTCACAGGTCTCCCAACCATCAGCGGTGCAAACAACACAGATCTTCAGAGAAGCCAGTATGTAGTTCCTAACAAGGTTATGGCTAGCGTTAACTACGCTATCTGGGGCTTCAACTTCAACCTCTACTACACAGCTTCTTCAGCTGCAGGTAACAGCTACATCTACACCAACGATATGAATGGTGATGGCAATGCTACCGACCTTATCTACATCCCTGCTACCAAGGACGAGATCAACTTCAAGACCCCTGCAGATGCAGATGCATTCTGGGCATTCCTTGAGGCTGACAAGTACCTCAGCAGCCACAAGGGTCAGTACGCAGAGGCTTATGCAGCTCGTTCACCTTGGCTCCACAGATTCGATTTCAGCGTAAGCAAGGACTTCAGCTTCAAGATCGCGGGCAAGACCCACGGCTTCCAGCTCAGCGCTTCTATCGACAACATTGGCAACCTTCTTAACTCTAACTGGGGTGTTACCAAGATGTCTGCTTACCAGACTTCACTCAACGGTACTATCGCTCCTCTCAAGTACGAGGGCGTAAATGCAAGCAACGAGCCTATCTTCTCAATGGTTAAGGCTGGTGAAGTATACCCTGTACAGAACTACATCAAGTCATTGATCAACAATTCACAGTGCTGGCATGCTCTCGTAGGCATCAAGTACTTCTTCAAGTAGTCTAGATACAAATCTACATAATGGGGCCGCTCCACTTTGGGGGCGGCCCTTTTTTTACTGACAATTTATACGTTAAACTGTCTAATTATGAACGAAATTAATTGTAACTTTGCGTTTTAATAGATATGTTTAACTTTTCAGCATTTATGAAAAAATCAATCAAGGTTGTGTTGTCGCTCATCGCGATGATACTAGTGAGTGTGTCTGCCTTTGCTCAGGTGACCACTTCATCTTTGAACGGTAAGGTCACCGATGCAAAAGGTGCTCCTGTGGCAGGAGCTGCAGTGATCGCCGTCCACACCCCTTCTGGTACCCAGTACTATGCAGTGGCTGACAATGATGGTAGCTACTACATCAACGGTATGCGTGCCGGTGGTCCTTACACAGTACAGGCTACTTGTCTCGGCTACAAGGATGTAACATTCACTGATGTTACCCTCCAGCTTGCAGAGCCTTTTGTGCTTAATTACAATCTTCCAGATGATTCTGAAGTTCTTACTGAGGCCATCGTCATCTCGACCACATCTACCAAGTTCTCTTCAGAGAAGACTGGTGCTGCGACAAACATCTCAAGCAAGCAGATTCTTACCCTGCCTTCCATCAGCAGAAGTGTAACTGACATCACCAAGCTTTCTCCTTACGGAGGAAATGGTATGAACTTCTCTGGTACCTCAGGTCGTTCTGCAAACTTCACCGTCGATGGCGCAAACTTCAACAACAACTTCGGTCTTTCTACCAGCCTCCCTGGTGGTGGTAACCCTATCTCCATCGATGCTATCGAGGAACTCCAGGTCGTTATCTCACCTTACGATGTACGTCAGTCAAACTTCATCGGTGGTGGTATCAACGCTATCACAAAGTCTGGTACAAACACCTTCAAGGGTTCAGCCTACACATACCATCGTAATGAGAACATGCGTGGTAACCGCGTGAATGGCAAGGAGCTCGCTGAGCGTACCATCGACCGTACCACTACTTACGGTTTCACTCTCGGCGGTCCTATCATCAAGAACAAGCTCTTCTTCTTCGTGAACGGTGAGTACTCAGTGATTCCTTCGACCATGAACAAGTGGAGACCATCTGAAGACGGTGTAGCTGATCCAGACAAGAACATCAGCCGTGTCACCATGACAGAGGCTCAGGACATGAGAGACTTCCTCATCAAGAAGTATGGTTATGATCCAGGTTCTTTCACAGAGTATCCTGCTGACAAGAAGAACTACAAGATGCTCGCACGTCTCGACTGGAACATCTCAGACAAGCATCATCTTGCACTCAGATTCAACCACACAAACAGTGTGACCTGGTCTATGCCTTCTTCTTCACGTGATATCGCAGCATTCGCAAACAGCTCGCAGAGCCAGTATGCAATCACTTTCGCGAACTCTGCATATTCAATGAACAACAAGATCTCGACTGTTTCATTCGATTTGAACAGCCGTCTCTCAAATAATCTTTCAAACCAGTTCCTCGTGACATATTCTGACATCGAGGACGTTCGTGGCAGCAACTCAGACCTCTTCCCTATGGTGGAGATCGCTGCAGGTGACCTCGGTGAGACCGATATGCCTTACATGCTATTCGGTTATGAGCTCTTCACCCTCTATAACAGGGTAGGTAACCAGACTCTTACCGTTAAGGATGACCTTACATACTACAAGGGTGCTCACAAGCTTACCGCTGGTATCAGCTACGAGGGCCAGGTCGCTCTGAACTGCTACATGCGTAATGGTACCGGTATGTTCCGTTATGACTCTATCTCAGCATTCAAGAATGGCGAGGCTCCTGTGGCTATGGCATTTGACTGGGGCTACAATGGTGCAGATGATCCATCTGCTACAGTCCGTTTCTCTCAGATCGGTGCATACGCTCAGGATGAGTGGAAACCAACTGACAACTTCAAGCTCACCGCAGGTGTGCGTTTCGATACCATCGCATTCAACAATGCTGACGTGATGACAAACAATGCCATCCTCGCGGCTGACTTCGGTGGTCGTCACATCGATACTGGTATGTGGCCTAAGACCAACATCCAGATCTCTCCACGTGTAGGTTTCTCTTGGGATGTCCTCAGTAACAAGACCCTCACCGTTCGTGGTGGTACCGGTCTCTTCGCAGGTCGCCTCCCTCTCGTATTCTTCACAAACATGCCTACAAACTCAGGTATGGTGAAGGGTCGTGCTACACGTATCACCGACAAGAACCTTCTCGAGAAGTTCGCAGGTGGTCTCGTTACCGACAGAAAGGAGATCCTCAACATCCTGAACTCTTACGATCCTAAGAAGTATCCTACCACCATCACTCCAGAGGATGGTACCATGCCTTCAGAGATCGCAGGCGTAGACAATAACTTCAAGATGCCTCAGGTATGGAAGTCTTCTATCGCTGTCGACTATCGCCCTCAGACTTCGTTCCCTCTCTCATTCACCGCTGAGTACATCTTCAACAAGACCATCAATGGTGTAATGCTCTCGAACTGGAACATCAAGGAAGAGAATGCTGGTTGGGCTTCATTCAATGGTGCTGATGGACGTCACATCTATCCTGCATCTTACAAGTACACAAAGACCGATGCATTTGTGCTTACAAACACAAACAAGGGTTACGGTTCAGTGCTTGCACTCTCTATGAACGCCGAGCCTGTGAAGAACCTCCACGTGACAGCTTCTGCTACCCACACTGTGGCTAAGGAGCTCACCGGTATGCCTGGCTCAAATGCATCTGCAGCATGGCAGTACATCCCTTCAGTCGAGGGTCCTAACTTCATGACTCTCCACAACTCTTCTTACAATAACCCATTCCGTGGTATGGTATCACTCTCTTACACTACTAAGAACGATACCTACAGCCTCTTCTACGAGGCAAATCAGTATGGTGGCAATAGCTACATGTACTTCAACGACATGAACGGTGACGGTTACTCATACGACCTCATGTACATCCCTAGAGATGAATCAGAGATCTGCTTCGTTTCGCCTGCTGATGCTTCCCGTTACTGGGCATTCGCAGATCAGGACGCATATCTCTCGGCTCACAAGGGTGAGTATGCTGAGGCTTATGCTGTGACACAGCCTATCGTTCAGACCATTGATTTCCACTATGCACATGATTTCAAGATCAAGGTAGGCAAGAGCACTAACTCTCTCCAGCTTAACTTCGACATCAACAATATCCTCAACCTCTTCAACTCTTCATGGGGCGTGGCAAAGGTATTCTCAACAGAAGCCATGTCTGGCCGTCTCCTCAAGTATGAGTACACAAACAACGAGGGTAAGCCTGTATTCTCTACCAGAGTTCCTGAAGGTGCAAAGACTTGGGATTACTCATACTCAAGCGGCAACTGCTGGTACATGCAGATTGGTCTCAGATACATGTTCAACTAATCTAATCCGCAAGCAATCATGAAATTCAAGTATATTCTTACAGCTCTCGTAGCAGCTTCACTTGGTTTTGTAGGCTGTAATGAGAAATTCGAGATCTCATCTCTCGAAGGTGTGGAGATTTCTAGCTCTGTGGTTGGTTTCGCCACTGAAGGTGGTACCAAGAGCATTACTCTCAACGCAGACCAGGCATGGCAGATCAAGGACGAGGATGTCCCAGCATGGCTTAGCATCCAGCCTGTGTCTGGCGGCGCTGGCCAGACTACCATTTCGCTCACTGCTACCGCAAATACCGGTGCGCAGAAGAACGACCAGACCGTCATCACCTTCGCTGACGGCAAGACCCAGATCGTCAAGCTCCTCCAGGATGGTGGCGAGCCTACAGCTTCTACCTGTGCTCAGGTAATCGCTGGCGATGACGGTGTCGCTTTCAAGGTTACTGGTACAGTCACAGGCATTGCCAATACCCATTATGGAAACTTCTACATCAACGATGGTACTGGTGAGGTCTACATCTATGGTACCATGGACAAGAAGGGCAACACAAACTCAAGCTCTAACTCGTACGATAACCTCAATGACCCTAACAATGCAAACAGCTGGGATATTTCAGTAGGTGATGTTGTCACCGTGCAGGGTCCTAAGAAGAAGTACAACGACACTCACGAGCTCGTGGACGTGGCCATTCTCGGCATCACCAAGTCTCTTCTCACCATCGTCGGCGAAACCGAGTACAAGGTGGACAAGGAGGACAATACCATTGACGTGAAGGTTGTCTACAAGGGCAATGACCTCCAGGTGAACACCGACGCTTGCTGGCTCACACTCGCTGGCATCGACGTCCAGAAGGATACCACTTTTGTGAAGCTCCATGTAGCTGCAAACGCTGAGGATACCCGTACCGCAGAGGTGACATTCTCTTCAAATATCCCTGGCCAGGCTTCTTCAGCCAGCATCACCGTTACCCAGGCTACAGGTCTTTCTATGTACACTCTTCCATTTGCTGAGGATTTCCAGGCAGGTCAGGGTGCATTCGAGATCAATGATATCGTGGCTCGCGCAGACGGCAAGGATATCTGGGCATTCGCTTCAGGCTATGGTATGAAGGCTACAGGTGGCTCAAAGGTTGACACCAAGTCAATGCTCATCTCTCCAAAGATCAGCCTTGCTGGCGTATCTTCACCTGTGCTCACCTTTGAGCACTGTGGTAAGTACTGTGGCGATCAGGCTGAGGAGCTCACTGTATGGGCTTCTACCGATGGCGGTGAGACCTGGGCACAGCTCCTCATCCCTAACGAGCATCCAAACAACTATGGCTGGGTTAACTCAGGTGAGATCAGCCTCGCTAAGTTCGTGGGCAAGGATTATATCCAGGTGGCATTCCAGTACATCTCGAATGCTTCATTCTACGGCACTTGGGAGGTTAAGAACCTCAAGATCGAGGACAGAGCCCTCCAGATGACAAGCCTCGCAGAGCTCTCAAATGCCGCTACTTCAGCAAGCGTTGAGTATACTGTGAACCTCAAGGATGCCATTGTCACTTATGTGAATGGTTCGAATGCCTTCATCCAGGATGCTACAGGTGCAGTTCAGGTTTACTCAAAGACCCATGGTCTTGTGGCTGGTGACGTATTCAATGGCCCAGTCAAGTTCACCCAGACTCTCTACAGCGGCTACCAGGAGGCTACAGCCATCGATTTCTCTGCTGCCACCAAGACCACTGGCACAGTGGAGCCTATCGTCCTCACTGTAGACAAGCTCAACAAGGATTACACAAGATACACCTGCTGCCTGGTGAAGATCGAGGGCGCTACCTTCGCTACCGGTTCAGCTGGTACCGCCAAGGTAAATGACACCATGAGCCAGGATGGCGCTTCTGTCGCTACCCGTACTCAGGTCAATGCTGTCGCTTACGAGGCAGGCAAGGCTTACGATGTAGTCTGCGTTCCTGTAAGATACAACTCAGCTCCTCAGGTTTCTATCTACGAGACCCCTGTCGCTAAGTAAACACTACTTCTACATAATGAAGGGGCTGCGAGCAATCGCAGCCCTTTTTTTGTGCTCGCGCGGGATGACGTGGCCTTAATCGTTTTGAGAAAAGGATAAAAAGTGTTATATTCGTAAGTTAAATTGCATAAATAGCAACTAATCAGAATAATTATATGAAAATTAAGACATTAGCCTTATCAATGCTTGCATTTCTGGGCATCGCGACAGCGTGCCAGAACAAGCCTGAGGACCTCGGTCCTGCCGGTATCAAGGTAGACCAGACCGAGCTTACTTTCACATCTTCAGCTGGTAGCCAGACAGTAACCCTTCTCGCTACCCGTGACTGGACTGTATCCAGCGATGCTGAGTGGGTTATCTGCACTCCTAGCGAGGGCGAGGCTTCGAAGGAGAACAAGAAGATCGAGGTTTCAGTCCTTGCGAATCCAAACTATGACCGCACCACCACACTCGTGTTCTCTATCGGCCTCTCTACCGAAGTGGTAACCATCAGCCAGGCCGGTGACAAGGGGCAGCCTAAGAAGGGTGACGGAACCAAGGAAAACCCTTATTCTGCTTCAGAGGCTCGCGACCTTGCCCTGAATGGAACTCCTTCTGATGACTACGTTTACATCCACGGTTTCATCACCAAGATCTCTACCGCGGAGAGCGCTATCAGCCAGTACGGAAACCACAACTTCTACATCTGCGACACCGCTGAGGCTGACGAGAATGACTTCTACTGCTTCCAGGTATATGACCTTGGCAAGGTGAAGTTCACTGACTTCAACAAGATCAAGGTAGGTGACGAGGTAGTGGTTTGTGGAAAGGTCACAAACTACAACGGCACTCCAGAGACAGTGGGCAAGGGTGATGCATATCTGTACTCCCTGAATGGTGAGACCAGCGGAAACACCGGTGGCGGCACTGAGGTGGATTATGACAATGCTCCAGCCCTCACAGTCCAGGAGTTCATCACCAAGGCTGACGAGAAAACCTACTACAAGCTCACTGGTAAGGTAAGCTCTTTCAATGCTACATACTGCAGCTTCGACCTCACTGATGATTCAGGCAAGATCTATGTGTACAGCGTGGACAACAAGGATGAGTGGAAGTCCGTCATCGAGAATGGTGGCACCGTCACCCTCGCAGGCAAGTATCTCTACTATGCATCGAAGAGCCAGCATGAGGTGGTAAATGCACATATCATCTCATTCACCGCTGGTGGCAGCCAGGGTGGCGACACTCCAGCTGAGCCAATGGTGGCTACCGTGGCAGAGTTCATCGCAGCTGCTGAGTCCAACACCCAGCCTTATAAGCTTACCGGTACCATTGGCGGTAGCATCAACGCTACCTATGGCAACTTCGACCTCACCGATGCCACTGGCACAGTTTACGTTTACGGTCTTACCGCTACAAACCTCGGCTATGGCGCTAAAAACGACCAGTCATATGCTTCCCTTGGCCTCAAGGCTGGCGACGAGGTGACCCTTATCGGCTACCGTGGCTCATATGGCGACAAGGTCGAGGTGCTGTCTGCATACTATGTAAGCCACAAGGCAGGTGGCCAGGGCGGTGACAACCCAGGCGGTGGTGACAACCCAGGCGACGCTATCAGCCTTGCTGACTTCCTCGCTTCTGATGACAACACCCAGGCTACTGTAGCCAATGTTTTCGTTGCTGCACTTACCACCAAGGGTTATGTGATCACCGACGGAAAGGACAATGTATATGTTTACGCAAACAGCACTCCATCAGTGAAGATCGGTGACAAGATTCACCTCGCAGGTACCAAGACCACCTACTATGGCCTTCCTGAGATCACCAGCCCTACAGCGACTGCAGTCTCTTCAGGAAACAAGGTGCCTTATCCTGGTGTACAGGACATCACCAAGACCTTCGACACTTACGAGTCTACCAAGGCTGACTACATCACCTTCACCGCTACCGTCGCAAAGGATGGTAACTACACTAACTTCAAGGTGGAAGGCGCTACCGCAAGGGTAGGTTCGCTCAGTTCAGCTCCTTCATCAATGTATGATGGTCTCAACGAGGGCGACAAGGTTCAGGTAACTGGTTTCTTCAACACCTTCAACACCTCTAAGACTCCTAACCTCCTCAGCGTCATCGCAGTATCTGTGACCAAGGATGGTGAGAACCCAGGCGGCGGCGACCAGGGTGGCGATAACCCAGGAGCCGGTGACGCTTCAGAGTACACCAGCAACGTTACTTGGACTCTTGGTGCCAATGCTTATGACAAGACTTCTTCTACTCCTCATACTGCAGTGGTAAACAATGTTACTGTGGACAATGTCTTGAAGCTCGGTACTACCAAGAATGTCGGTGACGCCACCATCACCCTTCCTAAGGGCACAAAGAAGGTTACCTTCTATGGTGTTGCATGGACAGGCAAGACCGCAACCCTCGTTGGTACTGTAGGTGATACCGAGGTGCTCAAGCAGGAACTCGCTGGCAATGCTGGCGCGACAGGCAACCCTGTCTTCAACCTGACAGTAAGTGCATCTGACAAGTACACAAAGACATTCGATGCGCCGCTCGCAGCAGACACCCAGGTGAAGATCACCACAGATTCTGCTGTCCGCGTCATCCTCTTCGGTATCAAGGCTGAATAATCATTGATGTTTGGACATAGAAAAATATATTTCGCGCTAGTCGCGCTGGCCACCCTCTTCATGGTGGCATCCTGCGAGCCCAAGACTCCGGATGTCCCAGAGGAGAGCACGGAAGTTTCTGTCGCTATCTACAAGGGAAAGGCCCTTGTAGATAGCAAGGCAGGAAGCCAGTTCATCATCGTGCAGGCACCGGGAGCATGGATACTCTCTGTGGAGTGTGCAGATGGTGGGAAATGGGCGACACTGTCCCAGACCAGCGGAGAAGGCTCGAAGAACAACATTATCCTTTCTTACGAGGAAAACAAGTCAGAGGACGCCCGCGTCGTGACTGTCACCTTGAGGTATAAGAGCGACGAGGCAGTCTGCTCCCTTACACAGGCAGGCGTGAACCAGAGTGGAAACAAGAACAATGGAGTCTCAAGCACCCAGAAGGGCTGGATGGAGCTTCCTGCTACATCTGAGAATGATGGACTGGATTTCTTCACCCACATCATGAAGGTGGGCAGTTCTGACTTCAGAAACTTCTCGTATTACTGGGACTACACAAACTTCGTGTCTCACTGGGTGGCTTATCCATTGAACAAGACCCTGAGAGGCTCAGGAGATCGTTCCGATAAATGGTCGCTAGATCCAAACCTTCCCGAGGTAGAGCAGTCAAACATCACAATGGGTGGCTTTAGACCTCGAGGTTACGACCGCGGCCATCAGTGCCCATCTGCTGACAGAGTCTTAAATGTAGCTGCGAATATTCAGACGTTCTGCGGTACGAACATGACTCCGCAGCTCTCTGATTTTAATCAGAATCTTTGGGCTAACATAGAAGGACGTGTTAGAAGCTGGGGAGACGCCTGTGACACACTATACGTGGTCACTGGCTGCGTCGTGGCTCCGAACTCCACTGTAGGCGCTGAAGGTGCTGTCGGCGGATATGCGTGGGACAATGTCCAGCATAAGGTAGCTATCCCTAAGGCATACTACAAGGCAGTTCTACGCTACTCAAGGTCTTCGAGTGTTGGATGGGGTGGTTACGCTGCATGCGGTATTTATCTTGAGCATAAGAACTACGGTAAAGTGGTCTTAAACAAGTCAATGTCAATGTCCATCGACGAGCTCGAGAAACTTACCGGCGTAGACTTCTTCGTGAATCTTCCTGCCGCCATCGGCAAGGAAGATGCAGACAAGGTGGAAGCCCAGAATCCTCAGAATGTGGGACTTTGGTGGTAAAAAAGAAATAATTGGATATGAAAAGAATAGTTACATTGGCATTCTGCCTCACTCTCTGCCTGGGTGCTCTCGCCCAGACAAAGACTCAGCAGAACTATGTGATAGGTTTCTATAACCTTGAGAATCTCTTCGACATCTATGACGATCCTGTCAAGAATGATGCTGAGTATCTTCCTGATGGCGCGAACCAGTGGACGGAGGTCAAGTACAACAAGAAACTGCATAACATGGCCACTGTGATCGCCGAAATGGCGAAGAACAATGGTCGTTTCCACACCATCCTTGGTGTGAGCGAGATCGAGAACCGTCTGGTGCTTGAGGATCTCGTGAGCCAGCCTGAGATCGCTAAGGCGAACTATCAGATCGTCCACTACGACAGCCCAGACAGACGTGGCGTCGACGTGGCCCTCCTCTATAAGCCTGACTCATTTGAATATCTTGATAGCGAGGCGATTCCATATACATTTGACCCTACCAAGACATACCCTGACACTGATACATCTTACTTCAAGACCCGTGATGTGCTTATGGTTCATGGAAAGATCGCAGGCGAGGACTTCGCATTCTACGTGCTTCACCTTCCATCACGTATCGGTGGCAAGGGAGGCGATCTTCGTAGCCGAGGTGCAGAGATCGCGTACCTGCATTCTCTCAAGATGATGGAAAAGTATCCAGGCATCAAGATAGTGGTGATGGGTGATATGAACGATAACCCTACCGATGAGAGTATGGCCGTGGTCATGCGTGGCAAGGAAAACATCGAGGATGTAGGGGAGCTCGACTATTTCTCACCTTACATCTCCATGCTCAAGGCAGGCTACAGTTCCCTCTACTATCAGGGTGGCAATAACATTTATGACCTCGAGCTCGTGAATCATGCGCTGGCCAAGGCTCCAGAAGGCACACTTCAGATCCAGCCAGTCACCAAGAACAAGAAGAATTGGTATTATGGCGTGATCTTCAAGCGCCCATTCATGACCTCACAGAGCGGTCAGTACAAGGGATATCCTATGCGTACATTCTCGAATGGCGCATTCATGAATGGATATAGCGACCACTATCCTACATATATCGTTGTCGGAAAATAAAAATTGAGATAATATGTCTAAGAAAGTCTTTTTGGCACTCGCGGCTTTCCTTTGCTCAGTGTCACTTTTCGCCCAGGGCCTTCCTGGCGGTGTGACTGCGAAGGTAGTGAACCGTGCAGGACGAGTTCCTGTACAGGGCGCCACCGTCACCCTTTCCCAGGGAGGCGAGACAGTGGCTCAGGCCGTTTCAGACCAGGATGGTAAGTTCCTCATCGAGTTCCTCAAGAACGGAACATACCAGCTTGCTGTCAATGCAGAGGGTTTCCTTCCTGCAAATGTCAATGTTTCAGTGGAAGGTTTCGTTCGTGACCTCATCTTCATCTCTCTCGTGGCAGAGAACGTGGTGGCAGAGGTAGACGATTCAAATTTCGCGGAGTTTGACATGGAGGATTCGGGTTATTCTGACAACCCAGCCATCCTCTATGGCTCGAATGACCCATACAACAACATTGTCGGTTACGGATTCAGCGACATCCGTTTCAAGAACCGTGGTTTCAACAGCGAGAACCAGGATGTGCTCCTCGCTGGCATCAAGCTTAACGATGCCATCACAGGTTACTCTCCATATTCGCTGTGGAGCGGCCTTAATGAGGCGATGCGCGCGAAGGACACGACCATTGGCCTTGAGGCGCATGATGGCAGTTTCGGTGGCTACAATGGCGTGACCAACATCCTCGCGAACCCTTCATCTGTCCGCAAGGGATGGCGCTTCAGCGTGCTCTCAAACAGCGCACTCTATCGCCTTCGTCTTATGGCGAATTATGCATCCGGTGAGCTTGACAATGGTCTCTCATACGCAGTGAATGTATCTGCTCGTCTGGGCGGAAATGACTGGGTACAGGGCATTTACTACAAGTCTCTTTCTTACTACCTCGGCGTCGAGAAGAAGTTTGACGATGTGCATCGTCTCGCTTTCATGACCTTCGCGGCTCCTGGTGAGAGAGGTGCGCAGAACTCTTCTACCCAGGAGGTTTATGACCTCATGGGCGACAATATGTATAACTCAAACTGGGGTTATCAGAACGGCAAGCTTCGCAATGCTCGCGTACGTACTACCTTCGAGCCTGTGTTTGTGCTGAAGTACACAGCTACTCCTACCGAGAAGCTTACTGCAAACGCTGCCATCCTCTTCCGTACAGGTATGAATGGCTACTCCGCACTCGACTGGTATGACGCTGCAGACCCTAGGCCTGACTATTATAGAAATCTTCCTAGCTACTTCTGGCTTGATGACGAGGTCCTCCGTCAGGATATGAACAGGGACAACCCATTCAAGTACGCTGCAGCCAAGGAGGCATGGACATATAATCCAAATGTCCAGCACATAGACTGGGATCATCTCTACAATGTGAACTATGCTTCCGAGGGCGGACGCGCCAAGTATGTACAGCAGGAGCGCCGCACCGACCAGAATGACCTTAACTTCGCCGCTTCAGCCAAGTGGCTTACAAACAGCTGGTTCACCCTTACTGGTGGCGTGAATGCTCGCATGAACCGCACAGAGTTCTTCCAGACCGTTAGAGACCTTCTTGGTGGCGAGTACTTTGTGAACATCGATAACTTCGCTGAGCGTGATTTCGCTTTCTCAGAGGCCAAGGTTCAGAATGACCTTGACTACTGGATGGCGCACGGTTCCGCAGAGAAGATAGGCAAGGGTGGCAAGTATGGTTATGACTACTATGCGCAGGTTCGCAACCTTGGCGCGTGGGCAAACACCAAGTTCGATCTTGGAATGTTCAAGGCATTTGTGGCAGGTCAGCTTGGTTACACCACTTTCTGGAGAGAGGGTCTCCTCAGAAAGGGCCTCTTCGCAGGTCTTGATGACAATGGTAGAGAGATCGTTGTCGACGGCATCAAGCTCACCAGCTATGATGCTGATGGCAATGTTATCAGTTCAAAGGGTAAGTCTGAGGCTCCTAAGTTCCTTACTGGTTCAGTGAAGACAGGCGCTGAGCTCGACTTCACCGGAGGACATCGAGTATATGCAAATGTGGGTTACTTCCAGGATGCTCCTAAGTTCAACCAGGCCTTCCTTTCTCCAAGAACCCGCAACTCCTTGATTCCGAACCTTACCACTGTGAAGACCGCAGCGGCAGATATCAATTATCAGCTTTCTAACAATGGTTATGAGGTGCGTCTCACCGGTTTCTGGGCATTCATCAAGGACCAGACAGACATGATGAGTTTCTATGATGACTCTCATAACTCATTCTCAAATATGGCCCTCAGCGGCATCAATGAGCGCCACATGGGCATTGAGCTCGGTTTCAAGGTTCCAATGATTGTGAGTGGCCTTAACCTCCAGGGAGCGTTGAGCGCAGGTGAGTATGTGTATACCTCTACTCCTACCATGACCGAGACCATTGACAATTCAGCAGAGGTGGTAGTTTCTGATGCGCCTGTAACCTATTGGGCAGCGCATCCTGTATATGCCAAGGGTGCTGATGGCAAGTACATCATTGATGAGTTTGGTAACTATCAGGTAGAGAAGGTTCAGAAGCACTATGTGCCTTCTACTCCTCAGCTTGCGGCAAACCTCGCCCTCAACTACAGGACAAGCTCATACTGGTTCTTCACCTTCGGCGCAAACTACTATGCACATTCATACCTTGACATGAACCCTCTCTATCGTACAGAGCTTGCTGTGGTAGGTCCGGATGACCACCTCACAAACGCTGTGAGAAAGGAGCACCGTATGAATTGGTATATGAACGAGACTGTCATCAACCAGGGTCTTTCTCCAGACGAGATCAGCTACATGGCTTCACAGGAGCGTTTCGCTCCAGCTTGTGTAGTGAACCTCTCCATCGGTAAGAGCTGGTATATCCAGAGAAAGTATAACTTCGGTTTCTCTCTTGAGGTCAAGAATATGCTGAATAATCGTGGCATCAAGACAGGTGGTTACGAGCAGACAAGACTCGTAAGCAGCCAGAGTTATGAGCGTTACTACAGGTTCGATTCCAAGTACTTCTACATGCCTGGAGCGAACTATATGTTGAACCTTTATTATAGATTCTAAGGAGGCACGGATATGAAAAGATCATTCATTACCATCGTTGCCCTCGCGGCATTGCTCACTTCTTGTCAGGAGTTTGAGCCAGTCGTTACCTTCAAGTATGATGACCCTGCAAACTACGGCAGCTCCCTTGCTGGGAACGTGGTTAAGCCAGGCGAAATCACTCCGAACTGCACCATTGCAGAGCTCGCTGCACTCTATAAGAACGGCCAGCCTATGGAGATTACCGAAAACCTCATCATCGCAGGTCGAGTATCTACCACTGACAAGCCGGGCAACTTCTACAAGAGCCTTTACATCCAGGATGAGTCTGGTGCTATCGAGCTCAAGCTTGGAAAGAATAGCCTTTACAATGATTACGCTCCAGGTTCGCTTGTATATGTGAAGTGTGGACCAGTGATCGATCCTGCTACAGGATACAAGACCCTCAAGGGCCTTTACCTCGGTAGCTACGGCTACAAGACAGGAAACTATGGCGGAAACGGTATGGTTCAGCTCGGATGTGAAGACCCTACTGGAAGTTATGAAACCTCGTACATGGAGCTTGACTACATCATCAAGTCGCATGTGTTCCGTGGCCTTCCTACCGACATTCAGCCAGTGGAACCAGCTGTCATCTCAGAGTCTGACCTCCCGGCAGCCACAGCTACACTCGCTAAGTGTCCTTATCTTGGTAAGCTCGTGACCCTCAAGGGCTTGACTTATGGAAATCAGACCTTCACCCTTCTGTATATAAACGGAAACGAGTCAAACAAGAACTCAAAGAACCGTGTGTTCCTTTCAGACAAGACCTGGGGCATCGACACATGGGCAATGAGCAAGACAAACTTCCTCGCTCACCTCACCGCAGGTGACTGGGATGAGGCTACCATCGGTAACTCTGGTGACACAAACTACGGAACAGTGGGAAGCACCAAGATAGACTATGTGAAGGAGACGGATCCGGTCTATATCGAGAACCTCGAGAAGTCGGCAGACTACGTGGCTCAGGTATACAAGACCGTATATGGTACTGTCATGCCATCTACTGCGGACTGGAAGGCCGAGGGCGAGAAACTCAAGGAGAAGTGGTGTCGCTACTGCCTCGTGAACAATGCGAATGGTTACAGCGTGAGCCAGTACTTCAACCTTGGATCTAAGGAGATTCAGCTTCGTACCAGTGGCTTCTCGAAGTTCTGTGACGCCGCTATCCCTCAGTCAGTCCTCGAAGGCAAGGCTACAGTGGACCTCACAGGTATCCTCACACTTTATCAGGGAAGCATCCAGTTTGTGGTGAACTCCCTCGATGACATCAAGATAAACGAATAATGACAATGAAAAAGACTATCGTAATGGTTGCAGCGGCTATGGCACTTTCAGCTTGCTCATCACATCAGAACCCATTCCTCACCGAGTGGGACACCCCATACGGCATCCCTCCTTTCGACAAGATTGAGTACGCTGACTATATTCCTGCTATCAAGGAAGGCATCAAGCAGCAGCAGGCTGAGGTCGATGCCATCATCGCAAATCCAGAGCCTGCGACATTCGAGAACACCATCGCCGCTTATGAACTCACTGGCGAGCTTCTCTCAAAGGTGACAGGTGTCCTTTACAATGTCTCAGAGACTGACAACTGTCCTGAGCTTGAGGCCATCATCGAGGAGGCCACCCCTCTTATGAGCGAGCACAGCTCGAATCTCGGTCTTAACAAGGCCCTCTACGAGAGAGTGGCAGCAGTGTACAATGCTGACCAGTCAGCCCTCACAGAGGAGCAGAAGACTGTCCTCAAGAAGATGTACGATGGTTTCGTGCAGGGTGGTATCGCCCTTGATGAGACTTCTCAGAACCGTATCCGTGAGATTGATGCTGAGATGGCTGCCAAGACAAACAAGATAGGAAACAATATCCTTGCAGAGTCAAATGCCTTCAAGGCAAAGTTCGGCATCTCGGTGTCTGCTTATCCTACAGCGATGACCACCACAGAGGATAGAGCTCTCCGCGAGGAGATGTTCAAGGCGTACTCTTCGCGTGGCCACAATGGCGGTGAGAATGACAACCGCAAGCTTGCGCTTGAGGTGCTTCGTCTTCGCCTCGAGAAGGCAAAGATCATGGGTTTCTCAAACTCAGCAGACTTCATCCTTCAGGACAAGATGGCGCATGACCATGAGACTGTGGACGCTTTCCTCGACGGTATCATCAAGGCTTCTGTAGCCAAGGCCAAGGAGGAGATCGTAGATATGCAGGCCATCATGGATGAGGACATCAAGGCAGGTCTCCTTCCAGAGGGTACCAAGATCCAGCCATGGGACTGGTGGTACTACGCAGAGAAGGTGCGCAAGGCTAAGTACGACCTCGATGAGGACGTCACCAAGCCATACTTTGAGGCATCTCAGGTACGTGCAGGTATCTTCGAGGCAGCACACAGGCTCTACGGCATCAGCTTCGAGGAACTTGCAGACGTCCCTTCATATAACAAGGATTTCGTGCAGACCTTCAAGATCACTGACGCAGATGGCTCGCTCATCGGTATCTTCACCACTGACTACTTCCCTCGCGATTCGAAGAGAGGTGGCGCGTGGATGAACAACATCCGTGAGCAAAAGGTCGATGCCGAGGGCAATGATATCCGCCCTATCATCGTGAATGTCGGAAACTTCACATCTCCAGACGAGAATGGAGTGTCACTCCTCACTGTCGACAATGTAGAGACCGCATTCCATGAGTTCGGTCATGCACTTCACGGACTTCTCACCAAGTGCCATTATCCATCAGTCAGCGGTACAAATGTAGCGCGTGACTTCGTGGAGACCTTCTCACAGTTCAACGAGAACTGGGCATTCCAGCCAGAGCTTCTCTCTTTCTATGCCAAGCATTATCAGACTGGTGAGGTGATCCCTCAGGAACTTGTGGAGAAGATCATCGCTGCGTCCAAGTTCAACCAGGGATTCATGACCACAGAGCTCTGTGCGGCATCTATCCTCGATATGAAGTGGCATGAACTTACCGAGATTCCTGACGACGAGAACTTCGTGGATGAGTTCGAGGCGAAGGTATGCGAGCAGATGGGACTCATCTCTGAGATCATCCCTCGCTATCGTACCACATACTTTAACCACATCTTCTCAAGCGGATATGCTGCAGGTTACTACGGCTACCTTTGGGCAGAGGTCATCGACAAGGATGCATTCGACTACTTCGAGCAGAATGGCACATGGAATGTCGAGCTTGCGAAGTCATTCCGCGAGACCTTCCTCGAGAAGGGTGGTAGCGTAGAGCCGATGAAGCTCTACACTGGCTGGAGAGGCCAGGAGCCAGACTCAAAGCCATTCCTCAAGGGAAGAGGCCTTCTTTAGTAAACTCTAAAAACTTTTACATATAAAATGAACAGAAAAGTACTTCTTATGATCCTCGACGGTTGGGGAGAGGGTCAGAAAAATTGGACAAATGCAATTTACACCCAGGGCGCACCATATATCGAGTCACTCCGTGCCAAGTATCCTTTCGGACACCTTAAGGCATGTGGTGAGGCCGTAGGTCTCCCTGAGGGTCAGATGGGTAACTCTGAGGTGGGTCACCTTAACCTCGGTGCAGGCCGCGTGGTATATCAGGACCTCGTGAAGATCAACATAGCATGCCGTGAGCACAAGCTCCTCGAGAATGCTGAGATCAAGGCTGCATACGATTATGTAGCAAAGACAGGAAAGAAGCTCCATCTCATGGGCCTCGCTTCAATGGGTGGTGTGCACTCTTCACTTAATCATGTATACGAGTTCCTCGCAGTGGCTAAGGAGTATGGCCTTGAGGATGTATACGTACACTGCTTCATGGACGGCCGTGATACCGATCCTAAGAGCGGAAAGGGCTTTGTCGAGGGCCTTGAGGCTGAGATGGCGAAGACCACCGGTAAGGTGGCTACCGTCTGCGGCCGCTTCTATGCCATGGACCGTGACAAGAGATGGGACCGTATCCAGCTCGCATACAACATGCTCGTGAAGGGCGAGGGCGAGAAGGCTGCTTCTGCTACCGCCGGTATCGAGGCTTCTTACGCTGAGGGCGTGACCGACGAGTTCATCAAGCCTACCATCATCGAGGGTGTCAATGGTAAGGTAGAGGAAGGCGATGCCATCATCTTCTTCAACTTCCGTAACGACCGTGCGCGTGAGATCACTTCAGTGCTCACCCAGCAGGATATGCCAGAGATGGGCATGAAGACCCTTCCTCTCTACTACTGCTGTCTCACTCCATACGATGCTTCATTCAAGGGTGTGCACATCCTCTTCGACAAGGAGAATGTAGCTGATACCCTCGGCGAGACCGTTTCCAAGGCAGGCAAGAGCCAGCTCCGTATCGCTGAGACCGAGAAGTATGCTCACGTAACCTTCTTCTTCAACGGTGGCCGCGAGGCTCAGTTCGAGGGCGAGGACCGCGTGCTTGTGGCATCACCTAAGGTGCCTACATACGACATCATCCCTGAGATGAGTGCACCAGAAGTGACAGAGAAGCTCGTTGAGGTGCTCAAGAGCGGCGAGAAGGACATGGTGATTCTTAACTATGCGAATGGCGATATGATCGGCCATACAGGTGTATACAGCGCTATCTGCCGTGCCGTTGCGAAGGTAGACCAGTGCGTGAAGGAAGTGGTGGAGACTGCTATTGCCAATGATTACGTAGTCCTCATCACCGCAGACCACGGTAATGCAGACAACGCAGTGAACGTGGACGGAACACCAAACACCGCTCACTCACTTAACGACGTGCAGTTCCTCGTGATCAACGAGCCTTCAGTGAAGGAGGTGAAGGACGGTGCCCTCTGCAACGTAGCACCTACCATTCTTAAACTCATGGGCATTCCGCAGCCTGCTGCGATGACCGCTGAACCTCTCATCTAATGCCTATATTCAAGTTTACACCGTGGCTCCGTACAATGGTCTGGGGAGGTGCGCTCATCGCACCTTACAAGGGCATTGTCACGGACCAGGAAAAAATCGGCGAAAGCTGGGAAATCTCTGCCTTTAAAGGCCACGAGACCGTGGTTTCGGAAGGCGAGTACGCAGGCATGACCATCACCGAGCTCGTCTCTTTGAAGAAGGGCGAGCTCGTGGGTGAGAAGGTCTATGCCGAATATGGTGACAAATTCCCGCTTCTGATCAAGTTCATCGACGCTCGCGCCGACCTCTCCATCCAGGTGCATCCAGATGACGAGATGGCTGCGAGAGTCCATGGCGACAAGGGCAAGACGGAGATGTGGTATGTCGTAGATGCCGAGGAGGGTGCATCTCTCTATTCTGGACTCTCTGAGGCCATCACCCCAGAGGAGTACGAGAAGCGCATCGCAGACAGCAGCATCACTGACGTGCTTGCACGCTTCCAGGTGAAGGAAGGCGACGTGTTCTTCCTGCCTGCAGGCCGCATCCACGCCATCTGCTCAGGCTGTTTCATTGCCGAGATACAGCAGACCTCAGATTTGACCTACCGTATCTATGATTATGGCCGTCTCGGCCTTGACGGAAAGCCTCGTGAGCTTCATACTGAACTCGCCAAGCAGGCTATTGACTACAAGGTTTACGATGACTACAAGACAGACTATGTATCCAAGCCAAATGAGGAGAATGTGATAGTGAAGTGCCATTATTTCACCACTTCGCTTTATGAACTCACAGAGCCTGTGACGAAGGACCTCAGTGCGCTGGACTCATTTGTCGTAGTGATGTGTGTCCGTGGAGAAGGTACACTCTGCCTTCCTGGTGAGGCTCCTGTAGCCGTGCGTCAGGGAGAGACAGTGCTTGTGCCAGCGAACGCAGCTGCTCTTGCTGTCACTCCATCGGGAGATGCGCCTATGAAGGTACTCACAAGCTGCATAGAGTAGCAAATAATTATTCAAGATGTCAAGACAGAAATCAAGCAGAGACTTGCGCAGAAGCGTGCGCAATGCAGGAAACGAGAGGAAGGGCCAGAAAGATCTCCCTCGTCTTACGGGAAAGGTCCTGATGTCTCGCGAAGGTCATATCTTCGTGAGAGTGGAGAACGATCCTGACGATATCTATGTCAAGTCAAGCAAGACAAAGAACGCCCTTCATGGGGATATCGTTCTTGTGGCATTGACCAAGGAGAAGGTGGGAAATAAGAGCCGCGAAGGAGAGGTGCTCAGCATAGTTGAACGCTCGACCAAGCCGTTTGTGGGTGTCCTGCATTTCGTGGGAAGTCAGGTATGGCTTCTCATGCAGTCGAAGACCATGCCTTATGACATCGAGCTGGATCAGCAGCAGGCCCTACAGATGGGTGGCAAGACTGGCATGAAGGCTGCGGTCGTCGTGGACAGCTTCGAGAGGTACGCTACATCTCCTAAGGGACATGTGGTGGATGTGCTCGGCATGCCTGGTGAGAATGACACCGAGATGCATGCCATCCTCTCTGAGTTTGGCCTGCCATATAGGTTCGAGCCTGAGGTGGAGAATGCCGCTGACAAGATTTCTGAGGAGATCACGAAGAAGGACCTGAAGGGAAGAAAGGACTTCAGGGACACATTGACCTTCACCATCGACCCATTTGATGCGAAGGATTTCGATGATGCACTCTCCTTCAGGCCGCTTCCGAATGGAAACTACGAGGTGGGTGTGCACATCGCGGATGTGTCATATTATGTGACGCCGGGGACCGCTGTGGACAAGGAAGCCCAGGAGCGCGGTACATCCGTGTACCTTGTGGACAGGACTGTGCCGATGCTTCCGGAGAAGCTCTGCAACAAGCTCTGCTCGCTGCGTCAGGATGAGGACAAGCTCACTTTCTCCGCTGTGTTCGAGATCACGCCGCAGGCCAAGGTCGAGAGCCAGTGGATAGGCCGCACCGTCATCTGCTCGAACCGAAGGATGGACTACGAGCAGGCTCAGGCAGTCATCGATGCCGGCAAGGCAAATGACGAGGTGGAAGAGGCTATCCTCAAGCTCAATGAACTCGCTCTCATATTCAGGAAGAAGCGCTTCTCCGCTGGCGCGATGAGCTTTGACCGCCCAGAGATGAAGGTCATCTGCGACGAGAAGGGAAAGCCTATCGATGTGCGTCAGACCGAGTCCACGGAGTCTCACTGGCTCATCGAGGAGTTCATGCTCCTTGCAAACCGCACTGTGGCCGAGTTCATTGCCACTGACGGAAAGATGAATGGCACCGCTTCGAAGAAGGCGAAGACCTTCGTATATCGTATCCATGACGAGCCAAACATGGAGAAGGTGTCAAACCTTCGTGAGTATGCGGCAGGTTTCGGCTACCAGATGGCAGAGGCGGAAGGCGGCAAGAGCGTGGCGAAGGCCCTGAATGGCCTTCTCTCGTCTGCCAAGGACCGTCCTGAGTTCAGTGCGCTCCAGATCATGGCGCTCCGCTCAATGGCCAAGGCTAAGTACTCTACCGAGAACATTGGCCATTATGGCCTGGCATTCAAGTTCTACACCCATTTCACCTCGCCTATCCGTCGCTACCCGGACACCATGGTGCATAGGCTTCTGTCGCTGTACCTCGATGGCGCGGATTCGCAGAGCCGTGACTACTATGAGCAGCAGTGCGTGCATGCTACGGAACGCGAGATACTCGCTGCGGAGGCGGAGCGCGCTTCCATCAAGTACAAGCTTGTGGAGTTCATGCAGGACAAGATAGGTCAGGAGTTTGATGGACATGTATCAGGCTGCACTGAATGGGGCATGTATGTCGAGGTTGAGCCTACGAAGATCGAGGGCATGGTGCCGCTCAGGACCATCAAGCAGGACTTCTTCGATTTCGATGAGGCTCATTGCAGGCTCATTGGACGCCGTACCGGAAAGGTGTTCAATCTCGGCGATCCTGTGCGCATCAGGGTAAAGTCCACCAGCCTTGAGCAGAAACTTCTCGATTACGAACTTGTCGAGACTGCTCAGGAATCTGTACCAGAGCCTCAGACAGAGATGAAGCATTCAAGTCGAAAGGCTATGGTTAAGGAGGCTATCAAGAAATCAAAGAAGATAGCAGAAGCTAAGAATTCACATAAAAAGAGAAAATAGAATATGAAAAGAGTATTTATCACATCCCTCATTGCCCTTGCTGTGGCTTTTTCTGCCAGCGCTCAGGACAAGGTGGTAAAGAAGGTCCTAGAGCTCGGAAAGGAAGATAACAGGACCATGGAGCACGCTGACTTCCTCGCGAACAGGATCGGTGGACGCGTAGTGGGTTCGCATGCACTTCAGGATGCAGAAGCCTGGGTGGCAGAACAGTTCAAGTCATGGGGACTTGAAGTCATGATCCAGGAAGTGGGTGAGATCCCTGTGGGATTCACCCGTGGGCATTGGACCGGAAGGATGATAGGCGAGGGCGGTGAGATGCACCTGCATTTCGCGACTCCTTCATACACGGCAGGCACCAAGGGACCTCAGAAGGGACGCGTGTTCATGGAGCCTCGCACTCGCGCTGAGTTTGAGAGGATGAAGAGTGTCCTCAAGGGCTCGTGGGTGCTTATCGGAGGCACCTCAAATGGCTTCCCTACGGACTGGAGCGCCCAGGGCGACTCTATCCGTCGCGAGAAGATTGCGAAGAATGAGGAGATCGCGAAGAGAAACAATGAAGTCATGATGTGGAACTACCAGCATCGTGACCAGCAGAAAGAGCTTGAGAAGCTCGACGAGACTCCGTGCCTATTCTACCGCGAGATGGTGGATGCTGGCGTACTCGGATTCATCCAGTCTTCGGGTCTTCCTATCCAGGCGCATTATGACAGGAAGGGCTGCTATAACATCACCATGGAGAACCTTCCTACCGTGTGCGAGATCAAGCTCGACAGGGAGCAGTACGATATCATTGCCCAGAAGGTGAAGGACAAGAGAGACATTCAGCTGGAGTTTGACATCAGGAACTATTTCTTCCGCGGGCCTGTGAAGTATCACAATGTGATCGGTATCATCCGTGGTGCCAAGTATCCTAAGGAGTATGTGCTTCTCGGTGGCCATCTGGATGCCTATGATTCAGCTACAGGTGCCGTGGATGATGGACATGGCGTCGCAGTGACCATGGAGGCAGCCCGCCTTCTCGCTGCCGCTGGCGCCAAGCCTGCCCGCACCATGATGTTCTGCGTGTGGACTGGTGAGGAGTATGGTCTTCTCGGTTCGAAGTACTTCGTGGAGAACAAGACTGTGCCTTACGAGAAGATCGCCAATTACTTCAATAGAGATGGTGGCCCTCTTGCATCAGTGGGTATCGATGTGCCTTCGGCAATGTATCAGGACTTCGTGAAGATCTGCAAGCCTCTTGAGAATTATGACGAGAGCATGCCGTTCTCTGTCACCGAGCGCAAGGGTGAGCCTCGCCCACGCCCTAAGTCTGCCGGTGGTTCTGACCATGCCTATTTCGCGATGAACGGCGTGCCAACTATCTCGTTCGCCGAAAGAGATGTAAAGGGTTATAACTTCAACTATCGTGAAATCTGGCATACCGACCAGGATCTCTACTATCGTCTTTATCCTGACTATATCGAGTACTCAGCAGTCGTGGAGGCCGTCACCGCCTATGGCGTGGCGAACCTTGACCACCTTTTGAGCCGAGAAGGGCTGTATAAGGAGTAAGCAGTACTGCCTTTATTCAGAAAATAGAATGACGTACATACCAAGAAAAATGAGAAAATGAAACGATTGGCTTTGCTCTTGATACTATTTGTTGCGGTGACGGGATGCGACTTTTTGAAAGCGCTAAACGATGAAATACACACCTTTGTGATACCGCTTCATGACTATCCTGAAATCATAGATGCACCTCCTGAAGGATGTTCTGTTAATCTGTGCTTTCGCACAAATGCAAGGGATCTTGATATGTACCCGTTACATGATTCTACTCTAGCTGAATACTGTACTATGGCGAAGGAAGTCAATGGAAATGTGTATAGTTTCACTTTTTCTTTAGACGAAAACGAAACAGAGGAAGAGCGAATGCAACGTTTAGTGGTCTGCTATAGGAAATTCTCTGGCACTTTTTGGGATAAAAGGTATACGATAAGACAATTAGGTCGTGGTCTCTCCAGTCGAAGAGATTGACCTTCAAAGTTTGCCTGCCTGCTTTGCCTTTCTGTACTCTCCTGGAGTTTGTCCTGTCTCTTTTTTGAAGAATTTCTGGAAATGAGGCGCCGTTTTGAATCCCAGATGGAAACTTATCTCTTTAACGGAAAGGGATGTGTATTGCAGCATACGTTTGGCTTCATAGATGACTCTTCTTACTACTGCTCTTTGCGGTGGTATGCCTAAGTAGTCGATAGAGCTTAGTGTAAGTGTTTTAGTGGATATGCCCATAATTTGGGCGTATCCACTAATGGGTATGTGCTCAAGATAGTGTTGTTCTATTAGCTCTTTGAACTGTAGCCCATAGTTGTTGTTATTCTCAGTCAATACTAACGCTGAATCCCTATTTATGATATATAGAATGGATAATAGAAGACTACATAATATTTGATGTCTAGCCCCTTTATCTTCGTTTTGATGTTCGAGTGAAAATGCCTTCAGGATACTCTCCAATGCTGATTCCGATGATACATTGATGCATTTCGGCGATGGGCCAAAGAGGTTATACTTGATGTTTTTTTGTTGCCTGTTATCTAAGATTGAAAGGAATTGTTCTGTAAATGCAATTATATATCCCTTCATACTCTTCACTTCTGTCAGATTGTGAACACAATGTGGTGGCAGCATAAATACGCATCCTGCATGAAGGGGTACAGATGCTCCGTCAATTTCATAAATGCCAGACCCAGATGTGACGAAATGAATGAAGAAATATGAGTGGGTATGTGGTTGAACCATAGCTCTACCGGCTGCCATTGGTATTTCTCCAATCTCTTCGATTATTATCTGAGTGCCGGTGGGGAGATCCTCTTTAATTGTAATATTGGGCACTTTCTTCCCGTAATCTTGTAACTGCATCTTTTCCATAAATGCAAATATAGGAAGATCTATTGTCTATTTGTTACCTATGTAATAAATGGATAATATAACGTAATGGATGTATAAGATGCCCGTAGTTGTCGCATTGGTTTATTGGTTATATTTACTTGAATTATTAATTCTTTGTCACTATGAATACGAAATTTGCTATGCGTTTTGCTCAATTGTTCATGCTTGGGCTCATGACATCCTGTGCAGTGATACAGGAAGAACCTGTTCCCGCTCAAGTCGAGAAACCATCGAGGGGTAGAGTCGTCAGGATTTCTAACCCATCGCGATTCCAGTCGTCGCCAGATATTACTCTCATAAACAGCGTGGAGCGTAATACGGACGGGACCTATTGCCTGGCGATCGACGAAGATGAGGCGAAGGAGATAGGTATCCCTATCGAAATCTTTGAGAAGTATGTAAAGATTGTCGAACTCATGAATACGCACAGAAAATGAAACAGGTAGCATCTATCATACTGGCGCTATTCGTGTCAGTGTCCATGTTCTCCCAGAACATTGAGGACAGTCCAGCCATCCGCTTGTCCATAGAAAACCTCTTTCAGCAGCTCGATTTCACCCATGTGTCATCAGGCTATCTGCGTGACTACGCCACAGACCTGGTCGACCTTGACATGTATAACGGCATCCGTATGGATGACAGCAGTTATGTCGACATATCCACGCTGGAATCGATCATGAGGAGTATACGCTCGGCGAGAGTAGGTGGGCAGACCTTCCCTGATATTACGACTCTTATGAGTTCGATGTCCGAACAGACAAACTGCGCCACGATACCGGTAGGCAGTGCCCTGTACAGATATGATTACATACGCGAGGATGCCATAACAGGAGGATATCTGTCTTATACTGGCGGTCAGGTGATTGACAGGACAGACGCTGGAGGCAACTGGATAGATCCGTATCTGCAGGAGTATGTCTTTGCCCTTTCCCCTGCTTCGAACATTGTCGGTATCGGCTCCACATTCACGTTTGGGGAGTTTATGCTTTCAAATATAGAAGGAGTTCAGATCGAGGTTGATCTCGGCGATGGAAGTGGATATCATACAATCTCCTCAACTGGCGGCACATCATTGACTGCATCATACCCTAGCAGTGGCACATACGAGATGAAAGCGCGTGTGACGGTCGGAGGACGTACACTTCAGACGCACAGTGAAGTATACGCAAAGGACTTAACACGTGCTACGCAGAATTATTACTCTTCATCATGCTATCACCTCCCTTTTTTCACAATATATAATGGCGTGACCGTGTCTGCGTTGGTCCACTTTCCTATAGCGTACATGTCCATGTCTAAGCCTTTTATACTAGTGGAGGGGTTTCAGCCTAAGGAACTCGTGTCTAATGGTGGTGTCGATGATTTGCGAATAATAAGGGATAATCTTGGCACAGAGATTACTTCAAATTATGATGTCATATTTGTTGAATGGAATAATATCGAGGCTGATATCCGAGCAAATGCTAAGTTGCTAGAGGAAATCATAGAATTCGTCAACTACATAAAGGTTGGAAACGAGCGCAATGTAATCATGGGATACAGCATGGGCGGTCTCATCGCCAGATATGCATTAAGGACAATGGAGATGGAAGGTAGACCTCATGAAGTGTCCTCATATATCAGTTATGACTCGCCGCATTTTGGAGTCAACATCCCGTTGGGTGCTCAGTATGCGATTAATGATCTCTTGTATGGAATCAATGTTTTTGGGGTAGATGTCAATAATATATGGCGCGTAGTTGGTTCGTTTAATAATGCCTTTGGGGATGGATCCATTGCCCATTATTACGACCTGATACAAAAGTACATAAATGCGACATCAGTCAAGCAGATGCTGATAAACTACGTAGGCCCGGACATGAGGATAGACAACTCAGTCCACGAGGCTTGGCAGTCTGAACTTGAGAGCATGGGCTTCCCGACAGGCGACCCTGGTTATCCTATGTTGAAACTTGCGGTCTCAAACGGAGGAATAAATGAGGTTGATACATCTCAGAACTTTGTTGATGTAGATCTTGATTTTAAACCAAGTAAACTGGCCAATCTCATTTATGGTATTCTTCTTCATGGACTCATAGATGAGAGTTCTGAGGTCTCTCATTTCGATTTATTTCTGCGTAGAATGGCGCTGGGTAAAGCCAATACACATGGAACAATAGCCATCACACCATATCACAATCACAATCAAACGATATACTCGTCAAGAATGACATATGTAAAGAGACTCCGTTGGTTAGCAGATATTGAGATTTCCTTGCACAGTATAGATGTTGATGCTCCTAGAAATGGCGTTGTCTGGGATACTGTAAATGGATCATATTATGATTTTGATCCAGAAGATCTTGATTTTGACTTAGAATCGGAAATGGAGGTCGGGCTTCGCTACTTAATAGAGATTAACCCGCAATTCATGTTCGTCCCAACAGCTAGCGCGATAGCTCTAGGAGGCGATTATTCTGCCCTGTCGGACTCTGATTACAGAAGAGCGTATTACGCCAGCTCGGATACTCCATTTGATGGAATCTACCTGAATGATACGTGGTCAAAACATACATTAGAACTCTCCGACAGCCTGCAGTATGAGTGGATATACAATTCCCTGCAGACCTTCTTGAGGCTTGACGGACCGCGGACGCCAGTGACCGGGCAGCGTTACTCCGTCACAGGATTCCTCGCAAATCCAGCATGGTCAACGACCGACCCATCAGTAGCTACGGTCGATTCACATGGCGTGATAACAGTCATCTCCACAGGCTTCACGACTGTGCAGGTCACGGGCGTCGATCAGCTCGGAGAATCCAGAACGCTGTCCATGAGGATCATGACTGGCATTCCAGAGTTTGTTATAACTCAAGGTGACGACGTTCTGAGGCTAACTAATTATGAGGCTGTGTGCGCGGACAACGAGTTCTTCGACTTTGCCGATGAAATCGGAGCTGTATATAAGTGGGGCGTGAAAAACTCTACCAATAGGACGACCTGGACGTCTGGCTCATCGCTGACCACAACGGTTAATAGGTACTCCGCGAAGTGGCTGTATTTCAGGGTCGAAACATCTTTCGCGAACAGTGAAACATACTCTCTCTTTGTAAGCAGGCCTATTGAATTCGACCCGATAGTTGTCACGAGTGACTCCACAATGTTCGCAAATGGTAGCGAAGGAGAGTATGTTGGTGTCAAGAGCTCTTCTGATAAGGTGGTCACATACTTGGTTGAGAATAGATTTTTACTTACCTTTGACCATATCCCAG
>JAKSJM010000017.1 GCA_024398075.1 Bacteroidales bacterium
CGGGTCGTGGCATAGAAACTCTCCATTTCTTTCCCTTGCAGGACGCGACCCCGACGGATTCGGCGTTTCATCCGGGTCGTGGCATAGAAACTCTCCATTTCTTTCCCTTGCAGGACGCGACCCCGACAGATGCGCCGTTTCATCCGGGTCGTGGCAAGGCGAGTAGCGGTGGGCGCGGCAGAGGGTGGGTGGCGGACCTTTCGTGCTGCGCACTTCATCCCCCTCGCGCTGCGCGCTACGGACCCATTCACGAGGCCATGGGCGGCCACGGGTCCGCCATCCCACCCTCAGCCAGCGCTCCACACGCCCCATCGACACTTGCGCGGGTACAGCGCACAGAATGGCGTTTCCGCGCGCAAGGGGCGGCACCTTGATGGAAAATAGGTGGGAGAATTTGTGGGAGGAAGAGAAAAATGCTAAATTCGCTAGCGTAAAAAATGGAATTATGGCAGCACCAAAAATAAAGGTAGGAAGCGGGTACGATGTGCACCAGCTTGCTGAGGGCCTCGAGATGTGGCTGGGCGGAATACAGATTGAGAGCCCTGTGGGCTTCGTCGCGCATTCGGATGGCGATGTCGCCATCCACGCGCTTTGCGACGCCCTGCTGGGCGCATTGGCGCTCGGGGACATTGGCCACCACTTCCCTGACACGTCGGACGAGTTCAGCGGCATCGACTCGAAAAAGCTCCTGTCGCGCGTGATGTCGATGCTGTACGAGCGCGGATGGCAGGTAGGGAACGCCGACATTACCATTGCGCTACAGGCGCCGAAGATCGGTAAATTTGTGCCCCAGATGCGCGAGTGCCTCGCTTTGCTCATGGGCGTCGAGGTGGACTGCGTAAGCGTGAAGGCGACCACTACCGAGAAGCTGGGATTCGTGGGACGCAAGGAAGGCTGCGAAGTTTGGGCGACAGTGCTGATTTACAAGAATGCCTGACATGTAAACACTTCACAACGAAACCCTTCGTTATTCTGATATTTTTGAAAGAAATAATCGGCAGTTTTGCTAATTTTTCTTTTCAAATCATTGTAGAATAAAAAAAGAGTTGTATATTTGCAGTCCATTTCGGTGGAATCATTGAGATATGGTGTAATGGTAGCACTACAGATTCTGGCTCTGTCAGTGAGGGTTCGAGTCCTTCTATCTCAACAAACCAAGACGCAGCATCAGGCTGCGTTTTTTGGGAAAACCCAATGATGGCGGGGTAGCTCAGCTGGCTAGAGCGTCGGATTCATAATCCGGAGGTCGTGGGATCGTGACCCACTCCCGCTACGAGTTTTGCTCGACTTCTTGAACAACGCTGTGGAAGGCACAAGGAGGTAGAAACCGAAGCAAAACACTTACATACTTCTGCTCCCGAGTACGAAGGGACAGAGAAACACACCATATAGCCGTCATCCGATACTCCGGGTGGCTTTTTTCTTTATATAGCATACTTTACTCCGCGAGTAAAGGCCCAGGAAAACTCCCGGGCCCCTATTTAAAACTTGTCTATATAGTTCGGTATCAACTTCTGGATTCCTTTTATTTCGGATTCATTGTCAATCACATCCATGAATGGATGGTCTGCAGGAACGGTGTAATACTTAGAGTAGTAATCACCATAAGAGACCGAGCCGCCGGCGCCATACGTCGAATTCTTGACCATCTTCGAATAGTCCGCGAAGTCCGCAGCCCTGCCAGTCAGCGCGCAGTAGCACATCTGGGCCATAATGTACCCCATGAGAGGGTTTGGATGGTAAGTGTCCGATGACGTGTGGTTACAGAAAGTGTAGCGGTCCGAATAGGCCATGCTGCCTCCAGGAACCTTGACATTGCCCGTATATATATCATAAGCCAGCTGACCGCAGTTGACAATGGTGACGCCCTCCTTGTCATGCAGGTTCATCAACTGCGAAGTAACCTTCGTGTGGTTCTTGTACACGCTGTAGATATGATTGATATAGAAGCACTTCACATTAGGGTTTGACTTCTTCACGCGATTGAACACAGCAGTGGCGTCTGCATAGAAATCGGCGTTGTTGTCGCCAGCCTCCGAAATGAAAAGATAATCGACAGAGGTAAGGTCCGAGATCAAGAGTTCTGTGCCAAGCCCAGGGCAATTGCCAGAGGTCTTGGTGCCGCTGTCGCCATGAAGTTTGGTGGATGTGCAGCCCTTGGCCGTGAAGTCATGCAGGGCATGGCCACCATAAGTGCAGTCATACACAGTCGCATTCTCGCCACCAGCTTTGATGAGCTGGTAGAGAAGACCAGCGTCACTCCCCTTCTGGCCGCCATTCATAACGCAACCACCGTAGTACACCATGGAATTTCCGACCACAAGGATCTTCTTGCCATCAAGACCATCCTGCTTCGGAGAATCTGGCACGACCACCTCCGTCTCCGTCCCCGGCTTTGGGGATGGCACAGGATCCTTCTCGCAGCTGGAGCTGGTGCTGACAAGCACAAGCGCAGAGGCCGCAAAGCCATAAAGCAAATTCATAACCATTTTCATAAGAACAAAGATATGACTTTTTCCGTTAACAGTTGACTTGAAAAATTAAAATGCTATATTTGTGAGAAAGGTGAAAAGAATATGCATAAGCAATACATGAAAATGGCCATAGAAGAGGCCAGAATCGGCATAAGGGCGGACCATGGAGGTCCTTTCGGAACAGTGATAGTCAAGGACGGGCAGGTGGTCGGACACGGCCATAACATGGTGCTCGCAAACAATGACCCCACTTGTCATGGAGAGATAGCTGCCATACGCGAGGCCGGGCGCAACCTAGGCACATACGACCTCTCAGGATGCACCCTCTACACCACAGGAGAGCCTTGCCACATGTGTCTGTGCGCCTGCATGTGGGCAAACATCGACAAAATCTACTATGGCTGCACCATTGAGGACAATGGTCTCATAGGTTTCCGCGACGACAAGTTCGACCAGATCTTCGGAGGACGCGAGAAGTTGGGCGACTTCATGACCGAGATAGAGCACAAAGCATGCCTGGAGCTCTTTGACGAGTACCGTTCGCTTCACAGAAGAAACTATTAATCATTCACATACACCATGAATTTTCTCGAAGAAAAGATTCTATCTGATGGCGTGATCAAGGCTGGCAACATCCTGAAGGTGGACAATTTCCTCAACCACCAGATCGACATCGACATCATGAGGCAGGTAGCCTACGAGTTCAAACGTCGCTTCCGCGGAAAGACAGTGACGAAGATTCTTACCATCGAGGCAAGCGGCATCGCCATTGCGACCATGCTGGCGGACCTCTACGACGTGCCTGTGGTCTTCGCGAAGAAAGGCGAGACAGCAAACAGCACTGACGACAAATATGTCTCACAGGCCTACTCTTTCACCCACAAGCGCATGAACAATGTCTTCGTCTCCAAGCCTTACCTCAACGAAGGTGACAAGGTACTCATCGTGGATGATTTCCTCGCCGATGGGCAAGCCATGCTTGCTCTTATCGACATCGTAAAACAAGCTCATGCTGAGGTAGTTGGCCTCGGCGTAGCCATCGAGAAGGGGCAGCAGAAAGGCGGTTCCATCCTGCGCGAAGCGGGCTACCATCTCGAGTCCATTGCCATAATCGACGGCATGGACTGCGAAGCACAGACCATCAAATTCAGACAAGCATAACCTATGGCAAAATCCAGTATCTACGAGCTCAATGGAACAGTTCCAGTAGCTCAGGCCATCCCATTCGGCCTCCAGCACGTGCTTGCGATGTTCGTAAGCAACATTACACCTATCATCATCCTCGCAGGCATCGTGGGTGTGGACCCAGCCCTTCAGGGCGCGCTCATCCAGAACTGCATGATCATTGCCGGAATCGGCACACTCATACAGCTCTACCCTGTCTGGAGAGTCGGCGCGAAGCTCCCTATCGTGATGGGAATCAGCTTCACGTTCCTGTCTCTGGCCATTTTTGTCGGCACGACAATGGGCATGGGCACTCTCATGGGAGCCGTCATCATTGGCGGTATCGTAGAGGGCATTCTTGGACTTTTCGTAAAATATTGGATCAAACTGGTGCCACCTATCGTAGCGGCGACCGTAGTGACTGCCATCGGTTTCTCACTCCTCCCTATCGGCGCAAACAGTTTCGCCGGTGGCCAGGGAGCCGCTGATTTCGGCGCTGCACATAACTGGATCGTGGGTTCAGTGACACTTGTCACCTGTCTTCTTTGCCAGGTATTTGGCCGTGGATTCTTCCGCTCGCTTTCAGTCCTTGTCGGACTCGTGGTAGGATACGTCCTCTCACTCTGCATGGGCATGGTGGATTACAGCGCACTTCATGGCGTAGGCGTGGTGTCATTGCCAAAGTTCCTCCCATTCAAGCCTGAGTTCAACCTCGGCGCTATCCTCTCAGTGATAGCCATTTTCATGGTCAGCGCGACCGAAACCATAGGCGATACAAGTGCCCTCTGCGCAGGAGCCCTCAAGCGTCCAGTAACCAACAAGGAGCTTGGCGGCAGCATCGCCTGCGACGGATTTGTAAGCACCATTGCAGGCCTTTTCGGCTGTACGCCTATCACCTCATTCAGCCAGAATGTGGGTCTCGCTGCCATGAGCGGTGTAGTAAATCGCTTCGCCATTGCCACCGGAGCAATGATCATGATCCTCGGCGGCGTATTCCCAGCCGTAGGCGTCATCCTCACCACCATCCCTCAGGCTGTCCTCGGAGGTTGCACCATCATGATGTTTGGAAGCATACTCTTCGCCGGTTTCGGCATGATGGCCAAATGTGGCTTCGAGAACAGAAACATGCTCATCGTGAGCATTTCGCTCAGCGTCGGCCTCGGCTTCACATCCGCATCACAGATGTTTGACATCTTCCCACAGATCATCAAGACCATCTTCGCAGAGAACTGCGTGGCAGTGGTTTTCGTGCTTGCAGTGCTGCTTAACCTTTTGCTTCCGCGCAATATGGACAAGGCTGGAGCATAAGCTTTCCGACCATAATTGATAGGGTTCCGACCAATTCTAAATAATTTTATAAATTTTGGACGAATTGGATACACTTTGATAAATTATTGACGTTTTTTTCAATTATCTTTGTGAGATTTAATTACTTTCAGTAAAAACGTTTAACTAATAAAGTGTACCAAATGACCAAACATTTTTCGCTGTTTGCAGCTTTTGCAGCAGCTTGTTTAGTTTTCTCATGCAAGGAACCTGTCGTTGAACCTAAACCAGAGCCAAAGCCAGAGGAGCCAGTTCTCAAGGTTAAAAGTCTGGTAGAAGTAGAAGGAAAAGCAGGGCAGTATGCTGTCACATACGAGCTTGAGAACCCTGTAGAAGGCGTTTCCATCAAGGCATCCAGCGAGAACGACTGGGTATATGACATCAAGCCTGCTGTAGGAGAAGTCAGATTCAATGTAACCGACAATCTGGGAACGCCACGTACCGGAACCATCACTGTCAGCTATGGCGAAAAGCTCGAGGAAGTGGTGACCATCTCACAGAAGACGTTCAACTTCCCTTCTTTCGAAATATCAGTAAGCGACATCCGCACAAGAGGAGCGAAGATTACTATCACGCCTAAGACCTACAAGAACAACTACTTCTTTGAAGTGTTCTCGAAGACATCCGTTGACAAGTTTACATCACTTGATGTCAATTCAGTGGGAGACAAGGGATATGGCGAAGCACTTTACAAGGACGACCTCGCATACCTCGAGAGCTTGGCGAAGAAGAACGGCCTCACTCTCGGACAGGCGCTATCGAACCTCCCTGGAATGTACAAGGTAACCACCAGCGGCGAGACAGTCGAGACCACCTACTCTGACCTCAAACCAGAGGTAGACTACTACGTGGTCGCCTATGGAATGGATCTTGACGGAAACAGAACTACCGAGATCTGCCTCTACCTTTTCACCACCGCATCTATCCAGGACGCTGCAGTATTTTTCACTGGAAGTGCTTCAGGCGTAACCCAGAACTCGGCGAGAATTACTCTGAACCCGTCAAACGACAGTGAAACATACTACTGGACATACGCCAGCGAGACCGACATGGCCCAGCATTCTATCGAGGCTATCATGACAAACATGATCGCGAACCTCAAGGAAGCTGCAAACATGTATGGCACCCCGCTCTCATCATTCCTGAATCACGGTTCCACCACCGAGACCATCAGCGGCCTCAGCATGGGCACCAAGTACTCCATCATCGCATGGGGTATGGATGGAGCAGGAAATACCACCACAGAGCCTCAGGAAATATTCAACTTCACCACGAAGGCAAATGACGTTACCGACAACTGTAAGTTCAATATCGAGTTCCTTGAGATCGAGTCTATGGACGTAAAGGTCAAGGTAACACCTACAAATGCCTCTACGAAGTACTACATGGCATTCATCGACGAGAAGAGATGCGTTAACTACAATGACTACCAGATGGTTTCACGCATCATCAATATGGAGAATGACCGAATGAGTCAGGACTTCTACGGAGAAGGAATAACCTGGGATAACATTCCTGGTCTGCTCTCAGGCACAAACGAGGTATGGGCGAGAAGAGACCTCCTCTGGTCATTTGAGCCAGAGCATAACTATCGTGTATACACATTCGGCGTCAACAGCAAAGGAAACGTCACTACTGAAATCAGCAGGAAAGATGTCAAGACCACGGCTCCACAGCCTACAAACATCACATTCCAGGCTTCTTTGAGCAGTGATTCAGACTGGCATATCGCACAGATCGACATCACCCCATCTAACAGCGAGGACTACTACATGCCATTCCTTGTAAGCACCGAGGACCTTGAAATGTTCAAGTATAAGGACGGAACTCTCATGGAGCGCGAGCTCATGGACAAGATCCGTGACGTTTACGAGGACGAGATCAGTCAGTACGTACATCGTGGCAAGTACACATTCATCAACACCTGGACATCGAACAAGGAGTACTCACTCATCCTCTTCGGATATGCAGGAAGCAACACCACTTCAATGTATGAGTTCAAGTTCCGTTCTCCTGAGATTCCATTCGGAAAGGCGAACTGCGATATCTCATACACTTATGAGCTCTTCAATGGAGATGACCTTTACGCCATGGATCCTATCGTCTGGAGTTCAGCACCGGGAGCTTGTGTCATGAAGGTGAACATAGCAGTAACAGGAGACCCTGCGAACTACTACTTTGGCCTATGGCCACCTAAGGAGAACTTCGCTTCTACCGGAGGCATTGACCACCTCCTCATTCTCTGTCAGAATGAGGGTGCGACCGGAGACAACATCATCAACAAGAAGTTCGGTATGCTCAAGCCATGGTGGAACGGAGCAGGTATGAGCGAGGGCTTCTTTGTAACTGACGAAGGCGAGACCCTTGACTACATGCCATGGAGCATCACAGCATACGCCGAGGACGACAAACATAACTATAGTCCTCTCCACTACGAGATATTCATCCCTATCCAGCAGCCTGAGAATATGGTTACCGGCAAGTACAAGAAGGGATACAAGAAGGCTTACGACTTCTGGTCAAACCCATCATCTTCAAGCGCAAACATAAAGACCATGGTATTCAACGTACCTCAGCCAGAAACAACCAAATAAAAATATAAAACGATGAGAAAAATTTTTCATTCCCTCCTTATGGCAGGTGCAGTGCTCTTCGTAGCAGCATGTACCAAGCCATATGATGACACCGCTCTCACAGAGCGTGTCGACAAGATCGAGAAGGACGTCACAGCCCTGAAGACCGCCATCGAGCAGATCAACTCGAAGATTCAGGCCAATGCTGACGCTCTCCAGACCCTCGTAAACGCCGTTGAGGCCAAGGATTACGTAACATCTGTAGAGGATGTGAAGGATCCTGCTACCGGTGCAGTTATCGGTTACACCATCAAGTTCACAAAGAGCAGCCCTATCACCATCTATCATGGAAATGATGGTGCCAAGGGAGACAAGGGCGACAAAGGTGACAAGGGTGATAAGGGCGACAAGGGCGCTACCCCAGTCATTGGCGTACAGCTCGTAGGCAGCACATACTACTGGACCGTAGACGGCCAGCTCCTCAAGGACGCTGATGGAAACTACGTTCCTGCTACTGGAAAGAATGGTGTTGATGGTACCAATGGTACCGATGGTAAGGATGGTGTCACTCCTACCCTTCGCATCAACGAGGGTAACTGGGAGGTTTCTGTAGACGGTGGCGCTACCTGGCAGGTACTTGGAGCAGCTACCAGCACTCCAGAAGGCCCTGTAGCTGTAGATGCAGTGTTCTCAGCTGTCAAGGAGACCTCTGCAGGTGTGGTATTCACACTCGTAGACGGCTCTAAGATCATGATCCCACGCGAGCAGGCATTCTCAATCGTAGTGGACAAGTCAAAGGTATACGATGTAGTGGCAGGCTCTTCAACAGAGATCCCTTACAGCGTTACCGGTGCTGACGAGGAGACTGAGGTAGACGCATTCGCTTCAGGAAACTGGTCTGCCGATGCAGTGGCTAAGAGCGTATCAGAAGGTATCATCAAGGTTTCTGTTCCTGCAGACGGCGCTGAGAGCGGCAAGGTTCTCGTTTACGCTGTGAACGGCAAGGGCAAGACCGACATGAAGACCCTCAAGTTCGCGAAGGGAGTCCTCACTCTCGTAGCTCCTACCACCGTAGTAGGCGTAGAGGGCGCTGACCTCAGTGTCCCTGTAACCACAAACGTCGACTACACAGTGGCCGTAGAGGCTGAGGCTGCTTCATGGCTTTCAGCTGTCATCACCAAGGCTGGCGAGCTCCGCACAGAGAACCTCACCATCCATGTAGCTGCAAACAACACCCCTGCACAGAGAACAGGTTCTATCTACCTTATCGATGCTATGGGTGCTACCGTACAGACCATCGCTATCAGCCAGGAGGCTGGCGAGTTCAAGGCACCAGAGTTCGAGGGCGAGACCTTCAAGAACTATGTGCTTAAGAACTACGATAAGAACAAGGATGGTGTTATCGATGCTGAAGAGGCAGGTGCAGTGACCAGAATGTCATTCTACGATCCTTCTTACTATGGTTCAGACAAGATCGACAGCTTCGCTGGTATCGAGGCATTCTATAACCTCAAGGAGTTCGTCTTCACAGCTTCTTCATACTCAGCTACACAGTCTGCATTCGAGAGCATCGACTTCACCAAGAACTCTAAGCTCGAGAGAATAGAGGTACTTTCAAGAAATGTCAAGGAGATCAAGGTTGCTGGCCTCAGCACACTCAAGAAGCTCGTGGTTTACAGCTGTATCAAGCTTGAGTCACTCGACCTCACTGGCCTCAAGGCACTTGAGACACTCACAGCTTATGGTACCGCACTCACAAGCATTGACCTCAAGGATTGTCCAAAGCTCACCAACCTCGCTACATACGGCAGCAAGATTTCGTCTATCGACCTCTCTTGCTGTCCAGAGCTTACTACCGTAAGCGTAGGTACTGAGAGCCTCACAAATGTGAACCTCAGCGGCTGTACAAAGATCAGCAGCTTCTCAGTCAACAACTCTTCTAAGCTCGAGCAGATCGACTTCCCTGTTCTCCCTGAACTCAAGAGCATCACCCTTGACTACAGCAAGATCAAGGTAGCTGACTTCAGCAAGAGCCCACTCATCACAAGCTTCAGCGCAAACAACTGTTCTGAGCTCACACTCATTGACCTTTCTACCGCTACCAAGCTCTCAAGCATCAACGCACAGCCTTGTAACAAGCTTCAGGAGGTTCGTCTCCCTGAGGGATGCGGCGCAAGTCTCAGCTGGGTAACCGCAGGATACTGGAAGGAAGATGAGACCTACTATACCGTCAAGTTCACCTACGTACCTGTTCAGGGTGACGAGATCAGCGATTACGCTGCAGTTATCACCGACGAGTATGCAAGAAAGGCAGTGGTAAGAGCTTACGATGAGAATGGCGACGGCCAGCTCTCAGCAGACGAGGCTGCCAAGGTTAAGGAGCTCGACCTCTCAGGCTACTACCTCACAGACGCACAGTACCTCTCAATATTCCCTGTCGAGAAGCTCAACCTCTCTGAGAACCAGCTCACCTCATTCGATGGTGCAGAGTTCAAGTCACTCAAGGCCATTGACCTTAGCCACAATGAGCTCACCAGCGTCAAGCTCGGAAAGAACACCCTCCTCGAGGAGGTTGACCTCAGCCACAACAAGCTCTCTGGTTCTTATGGTTACAACGACATCGCTTACAACAAGGTGAAGGCACTCAATGTTTCATACAACGAGAACCTTTCATTCTCACCTTATCTCTACAGCATTCTTGAGGACCTCGACATGAGCTACACTGCTGCAAGCAGCATCTCTGCAAGCTACTGCACTGCACTCAAGAACGTGAACATCGCAGGCACAAAGATGAGCGGTGAAGTCAAGTTCAACGCAAACAACAAGCTCGAGACCCTCAACATTGAGAACACCAAGATCACAACTCTCGACGTTTCCGGTTCTGTAAAGAACGGTAACCTCAAGAAGATCTACGCTGCCGGCAGCTCACTCAAGCTCGTGAAGGTAGGTACTGGCAATGAGCTCGCTGAGGATGTAATCGAGGGCGTATCAAATGTAACCATCCAGAACTTCGACAGCCCTACCAAGGAGCTCCAGACCAACAAGTGGAACTACATCACAGCATTCACTCCAGGTGCAAAGGCTACATACGGTGACTTTACCGTAAACTACAGCATCCAGTCAAGCGGTTTCGTTATCGAGGCTGGTTCTGAGGCTAGCATCACCTGCTCTAAGGGCCGTAAGGTAGTTTCATTCTTCGCACTCGGCGTAGGTGGTTCAGTAGAGCTTTCTCTCGAGAGAAGCTCAGGCAAGCCTATCTACACCAAGAGCACAGACTCTTCTTACTATGGAGAAAGCTACAAGTCAAGCGATGAGAACCCATTCACTGTAGCTGAGAATGCTTCTGCAACCAAGGATCAGTCAAGCTTCATCGTAAGTGGAGATGGCGCTTACCACTTCTTCAACCTCGGCAAGGCTTACACCTCTGCAGAGGCTACTGACGAGGGCGAGACCATCACCTTCAAGGTGAAGGGCGACGCTGGCAAGAAGGTTATCCTCCTCGGAATCAACCTCTCTAGCTACCGTGGTGATGACGAATAAAATCTGAAATGCAGAAAACAAGATCATTACTTATCTCGTTGATGACCCTTCCGGTGCTCTTTGCATGCACCGGGGGGGCATCTTCGTTTGAAACCATCCCACAGGGAAAGATAGTGAACGTGCCCACAGAGGGCCTTGGAGATGAGATAATCGTCCTTCTGGACGAGGGTGCCACACTTCCTCAGGGAGTGGAGGCGCAGCCGCTATTCAACTCAGTACCAGGCAAGGAGACCATTGAGCACAAGTATGGCCTCGACCGCTGGTTCGTGGTTAGCGTGCCCCAGGGCGAGGATGTCACCACCTTTGCGGAAGCACTTGAGAATGAAGACCATGTGCTCAGCATTGAGTACATGGCTAGCTTCGACAGACCATTTGTACACGACAAGGAATTCACCCCTGTCGCAAGCCCTGCCACAAAGTCTGAAAACTTAGAGCCTGTGATGATGAACGATCCGCTCTTCAAGAATCAGTGGTTCCTCTTCAACAATGGTGACAAGAACACCTTCGGCCCTACCACAGTCGCAGGAGCGGATGTCGACATCCGCGACGCCTGGGCGCTCTGCGCAGGAGACCCATCCATCGTGGTGGCTGTCGTAGACGAGGGCGTGAGGTATGACCACCCAGACCTCGCCGCAAACATGTGGGTGAACAAGGGTGAGATTCCTGACAATGGCATCGATGATGACAACAATGGTTACGTGGACGACGTGCACGGCTACAATTTCGCCTCAAACGGTCAGATAAGCTGGAACCTCGGTGGAGACGAAGGCCATGGAACCCATGTCGCAGGACTTGTCGCTGCCGTGAACAACAACGGCATCGGCATCAGCAGCGTGGCAGGTGGTTCCGGAAATGGAGACGGCGTACGTATCATGTCGTGCCAGATCTTCAGCGGAAGCCAGCGAAACGACAATCTAGCTGTCGCCCGCGCCATCAAGTACGCCGCCGACAACGGAGCCTCTGTGCTCCAATGCTCATTCGGACTAGGCTCGTACTACTCAGACAAGGCATTCTCGGAGAGCCTCTCTGCAGTGAAGGCTGCCTACGACTACTTCCGCGACCCGGCCAATGCAAACAGTGGTGGCGTGGTGGACGGAAACATTGTCGTAATCTCAGCCGGCAACAGCCATAATTCGAAGGCAGAGTACCCAGGCGCATACAGGGACTACATCTGCGTGAGCGCCACCTCGCAGGACGGTCTCCCAGCATGGTACACAAACTACGGCACAGGCGTGAACATTGCCTCACCAGGAGGCGACAACACCCTCGGCCTCACCATGCTATCCACCCTTCCTGGTGCCAATGAATACGGCTACATGCATGGCACCTCGATGGCCACCCCTGTGATGTCAGGCATCACAGCGCTCGGCATTTCATACGCCAAGCAGCTTGGCCGCCATTTCACCCGCGACGAGTTCGAGTCACTCCTCCTCTCGTCAGTGAACTCCCTTGAGCCAATGCTCCAGGGCACAAAGAAAACTCCTTCTAGCACCATGGACCTCACGCAGTTCAGGGGCGGAAAGATGGGAACAGGTGTCATCGACGCCTGGAAGGTGCTGATGAATGTAGAAGGCGTGCCATTCGAGACCGTCAAGGTAGGCAGCGAGGCACGCGTTGACCTCAAGGCGCTCTTCGGTGACGATGCCGCCACCCTGACTTTCCTCAGTGTCAATGCTGGAGCCGCTAAGTCAAGCCTCGGCATCGAAGGAGAACCAAGCATAGCAAACGGAGTGCTTAGTGTCAAGTGCACCAAGGCCGGCTGCGCCGTGATCGAGATCAAGGCAGTAGCAGGTGGGGCCACACTCGGCACCGACACAGAGATGGGCGGAAAGGAGTTCACACGCCGCATGTCCATCGTCGCAAGAAACAATGTCAGCGCCAACGGTGGCTGGCTCTAAAAGAAAAGAAGTATGAAGAGAATATTCACAGTACTGATGGCCATGGCCATCGCCCTGATATCAGTTTCATGCCACAAGGAGCCAGCAGTCAGCGCCGACTCGCTCATAGGTCACTGGCAGCTCGTCAGCATCGATGGCGACGCTGTCGGCACCAAGTCCTTCTCGGACTCTCAGGGCCTCAGCGTCTGGATCAGCTTCAGCGCAGAGACCTTCGACCTCTACCAGCGCGCAGGCAAGGACGTGACTTACAGTCACTTCACCGGCAGCTGGAGCATAGCAGAAGGCGTCCTGAGCGGCAAGTACTCAGACGGTTCAGCTTGGTCAAGCACCTATGAAGTCTTCCTCGAGGGAGAGTTCATGACTCTTACAAGCCCTACGGAAGTCCAGAAATTCCACAAGGAAGCCAGTCTACCATCTCTGAAATAGAGACGCGCTACATAAAGAAAGATTCGCTCACACCAGGACATCCTGCGTGTGAGCGAGTTTGTAAAAGATATGATAGAAGAAGGTAGGCCCTGGAAGAACCTGATGAAGTGGAAAGAGAATGGGATACCACGGAAATCCTTGTCCTTCTCTATCGCACGTACGATCTTTTTCGCTGTTTTCTCAGGATCAAGTATAGGCCGATGGTGCGGTCGATCTCCGATGCTGAATTCCCCTTTCGATGGCAAGCCTACCGATGAGGCGTCCGATTCCGAACGCGCCTCAGGTGATAAGTATATTCTGTCCTGAAAGTTTCATAATTAGTATAGGAATCTTCTGATTTTCTGAGTTGCTGTCTTTACGAATGGTTCACGGATGAAGCGGACCGAGGTAAGCTGCGATGCCTTGTTCACGGCCTCGTTTGTCGCAGTCTTGATGTCATTCTGGAGTTTGGCTATCATCGACTTTACGGCCTCGTCACTTTCATTGGTCCAGTCAATTATGCCATCTGCGAGTTTCACGATGGCGACAAGCCTTCCCTGCTCGCTCTTCACGATGGACTCCTCCACACCCTCAAGGTTGTTGATTACCACCTCTATCTCCTCAGGGTAGATGTTCTCACCCGAAGCACCAAGAATCATGTTTCCAAGACGTCCTGTGATGGATACGCATCCTTTCTTGTCGATGACTGCGAGGTCCTTGGTACGGAACCAGCCATCCTCGGTGAATGCCTCCGCTGTGCGCTCAGGATCCTTGTAGTAGCCTTTCATGACGTTCGGTCCCTTCACCACGAGTTCTCCCCTGCCGGTCTGAGGATCTGGGTTGATGATGCGTCCCTCCACACCCTTCACGATAGGGCCGGTGCTGCCCACTTTCGGAAGCGACTTAAGCGTGGTCGCCGCGATGAGAGGAGCGGTCTCTGTGAGACCATAGCCGATGATATATGGGAAATGAGCTCTCTGGAGGAAGATCTCCACCTCTGGGTCAAGCTTCGCGCCACCGATGGCCACTACCTCAAGGCGTCCGCCAAAGGTCTTCTTGAGTTTCATGCCAATGATGCGATAAAGGAGCGAAGGGGTATACTTCTGCATCCACTTAAGAAGCGGGCTGCCATTGATGGTCCTAAGGACACTCTTTCTATATATTTTCTCGATGATGAGTGGTACTGAACACATGGCCAAAGGGCGTACCTGCTTCAGACCGACCATAAGCACAGATGGGGTAGGAGCCTTGCTGAGATAGTAAACGCTTGCACCGTATGCCATAGGGAAAAGTAGTCCGATGCTCATCTCATAAGTATGTGCAATAGGAAGCACAGACAGCAGCACATGCTGCGGTGTGCACTCAAACACATCAGGAAGACCTACGAGGTTATGACAGAGGTTACAATGGGTCAGCATGACGCCCTTGGCATTTCCAGAAGTACCTGAAGTGTAAAGGATTGCTGCGAGATCATCAGGCTCAGGAACTGATAGTTTAGGTTCTTCCTGAGCCTGTGTTCCCTTGACGAGATCAAGGCTGCCGATATTCACCACCAGCTGCAAGCGGTTTAGGTTTTCGTCTGAGATCTTCTTCAGCTGAAGGGTGGAGGCAAAAACGGCCTTGGCCTCTGAATGCACTATTATGTTGTTAACTTCATTAGCCGAACTGTCGGGTAGAACCGGTACCATGACTCTTCCGAATGACGTAGCGGCGAACATCACCACTGAATAGTTTGGCATGTTCTCGGAGAGGATGATCACTTTATCTCCAGTGCCGACGCCGTAGCATGACATCAACTTGGATACAGCGAGGGTCTGCTCCCTATACTGTCCATAGGTATAGGATACTGACCCGTCTGCATAACTGGTGAACTTTCTTTCTGCATACTCCTTGGTAGAATGCTCGAAAAGTTCTCTCAAGGTCTTAGGTAAATTCACGTTCATATCTTATCTTTTACAGATGCAAAATTAGAGTGTAACGCGTATTGGAGAAAGTGCCACTATTCTCTATTTTTGGAAGATTAGGCATTTATTTGTACCTTTGCCGGGAACATTAGGACAAAATAATGAAATTCAGCGATTTTTGCACCCTTAACGGATGCCCTTCAGAGAATAACATAGCTATCCTGCAGAACTGTGAGTGGCCAGAAGAGCCGTTCATTCCGGAGTTTAACGTAGTGATGTACTCACATGGTGGAGAGGCACTGCTAAATGTAGAAGGAAGAGACTATAGTCTCTCAAGGAAGTGCATGTCCGTATTCAAGAGTGGCCAGAAGGTACACATCCGCAAGATGTCCTCATCATTTCGTACAAATGTCCTGGTAATCGGAGGAGACATAGGCCAGGAACTCAGCGTCAGCAGCGTGTTCCTAGGGCTGTTCATCCTCGACGAGACCCCTGTCATCAGAGTCACTTCAGAGTATGCAGAAGCCTCTACCCTGTTCTTCGGGGCGATGGAAAGAGTGCTTCGCTTCACTTCGAATCCATACAAGAACGAGTGCATCCTGAGCCTTCTCAGAGCATTCTTCTACAGTACTGGATATTACCTGAACAAGGCGCTTCGCTTTGACTGCTCAGACCTCTACAGGCTCTCTGTGGAGCATCAGCAGGACAAGGCCAGCCTTATCACCAGATTCATTAATCTAGTGGAGGCAAATGCCCAGAAGAACAGGAGAATGTCCTTCTATTCGGCGCAGCTTGGATATAATCCGAAATACCTCAGCTCGGTAGTGAAGAAAGAGACTGGTCTAAGCGGCCAGGACCTCATAGACCAGTACGCCATCCTAAGCGCCATGGCGAAACTCTCTTACTCCCATAAGAGCATCAAGGAGATCAGCAACGAGATGGAGTTCCCATCGCAGTCCGACTTCGGTAAGTTCTTCAAGCGAATGACCGGCCAGAGCCCTCTGAGCTACAAGAAACAGAGACGCAGCCGCTAGAGCAGCCCTGCCAGTATGCGCACTCCCTCCTCCATGCGCTCGGAAGCGAGGAAGGAGAAATTCATGCGCATGGTATTCAGTCCACTTCCGTCCGTGCAGAAGAAAGTACCTGCCACATACGCCACGCCAGCGGCCAGGGCGCGGTCGTAGAGCTTCACTGTGTCGAACCCTTCTGGAAGGGTGAGAAACAGGAAGAGACCGCCCTCTGGATGCGTCCAGGACACGCCTGCAGGCATATATTTCTCCAGAAGCGAAAGAAGAAGATCCCTCTTCGTACGGTATAGGTCAATGCTCTTGGCTAGATTACGGTCCAGCATACCACTTGCCATGAATTCCGCAGCGATGTACTGGTCCATGATAGGTGGACATAGATCCAATGACTGCTTGCAGACATATATTCTGTCCAATAGTTCAGGAGCTGCTATAACCCATCCCAGGCGAAAGCCTGGTGCAAGTATCTTCGAGAACGAGCCGAGATGAAGCACCCGGTCTGGGCACAATGAGTATATGGTCTCCACAGGAGCTCCTTCGTATCTAAGTTCCCTATAAGGGCTATCCTCAACTATCAGGAAATCATATTCTTCCGCCAGGCTTACCAGCAGACGGCGCTCATCCAGCGTAAGGGTCTCTCCAGAAGGATTCTGGAAGTCTGGAATCATGTAGAGGAACTTTATCTTCTTTCCAGCCTCCACGCACGCGTCAATGGCCTGCCTCCATGCATTCTCCCATTCAGAAATATCCGAGACATGAGGCACACCCACTATGTCCGCTCTATAGGACTTGAAGGACTGAAGTGCCCCCAGATAGCTTGGATTGGAGGTCAGGACCACGTCACCTGGGTCTACAAGAACCCTTGTGCACACATCTATGCCCTGCTGCGAGGAAGAGGTGATCTGCACGCGCTCCACAGGCACGCCATAGCGTGCCGACACGGCCGCGCGCAGCTCAGGCACGCCCTGGGTCGCGCCGTACTGGAACGCCTTCGCGCCGTACTTGTCTATCACCGCGGCGCTCAGGGCCTTGATATCCTCCAGAGGGAAGGTGGACGCATGAGGATATCCTCCCGCGAAGGAGTATATCTCATTCAGGTCCACTTTCTTGAATATCTCCCTCACAGGGGAGCGGAAGAAGGAGAAGGTGTCTTCCGAAAAGAATGCATTGTACTCCATCCTATCTAAGCAGATCTTCCAGTGAAGTAGAGCCATCGGTCTTGGCGTCCCTATACTTGACTATGACTGGACAGTAGAGATGTATGCCCGCCTCGGCGCCTGGTCCTTTGGTCACAGGACGTGAGCCAGCAACTACAACTGCGCCAGAAGGGACTATCATCTGACCGTTTTCATTGGCCCTTATCCACTCACCCGTGGTAGCATCGTAGATAGCTGTGGAGGCGTTTATGATGACTCCTGTGCCTATAACGGCATTCTCACGCACGATGGTGCCCTCGTAGATGCCACAGTTGCCCCCGATGAAGACATTGTCCTCCACGATCACAGGGAGTGCACCCACAGGCTCCAGCACACCGCCGATCTGCGATGCCGCTGAGAGGTGCACGTGCTTGCCTATCTGCGCGCACGAGCCCACCAGCGCGTGCGAGTCTATCATGGTACCCTCGTCGACGTATGCGCCTACATTGACATAAGCCGGCGGCATCATGACTACCGAAGGGGCGAGGAACGCGCCGCGACGCACTGAGCTGCCGCCTGGCACTATCCTCACGCCATCCTCCACGGTGAATTTTCTTACAGGATATGTATCCTTGTCCAGAAAGCCACCTGGCATCTCGGTGAGTCTACCCAGTCGGAATCCAGACAGGATCACCTGCTTCACCTCTGGGTTCACTACCCATCCGTTCTCTGTCTTCTCGGCGACTCTGATCTCGCCATTCTCAAGCCCCTCCATCGTAGAGTCGAAGAGCTCTATCTGTCTCAAAATATCTTCCATGATTAAAATAGTTCAGCAAGTGTCTGTCTCATAATTTCTTCCGTCTCCTCAGTAGCTGGATAGAGCGGCAGGCGGAGGCTGTTCTCCATAAGTCCCATCTGGGCGAGCGCCGCCTTCACAGGGATAGGGTTTGACTCCACGAAGCAGTTCTTGAAGAGCGGCATCAGTTTGTAGTGCAGCGCGCGCGCCGCCTTCATGTCGTCACGCTCCAGCGCCTCCACCAGCTGCACCATCCTCACAGGGTCCACATTTGACGCTACACTGATCACTCCGTCTGCACCTGTCGCCATGAGCAAGAGGGTCTCGTCATCATTGCCACTAAGCACAGAGAAGCCCTCCGGACGGTGACGCAGGATCTGCGAGATCTGCGAATAGCGGCTTGACGCCTCCTTTACGGCCACGATATTCTCGACCTCTTCGGCCAGCCTCAGCGTGGTCTCGGCCTCGATGTTTGACCCTGTACGGCCTGGGACATTGTAAAGGACAATATCCTTGTCGGTCGACTCCGCTACAGCCTTGAAATACTCGAAAAGGCCCTTCTGCGTAGGTTTGTTGTAGTAAGGCACCACCACGAGGAAAGCGTCGGGACCGAAAGGCTCCAGCACCTTTATGCTGGCAATGGTCTGGGCAAGCGAGTTCGTGCCGCCACCCACTATCACAGGGCGGCCCTGGGCATGCTCCTTGGTCACCTGAAGTATCTTGATCTTCTCGATGTCGGTAAGGCACGGCGTCTCGCCTGTGGTTCCCAGAGGCACGAGGAAGTGCATTCCCGCCTCTACCTGTCTATCTGTCTGTCTGGCAATGGCTTCGTAATCCACCACTGCACCATTCTGTGCGAATGGAGTAGGAAGGGCTGTACCACAGCCCTTGAAAAATATATGATTGGCCATGATACTATCTATTGAAAATTATGTCCTTGAACTCAAATACGCCGTCGAGGCTCTCGGTGCGCAGAGCGGCCTCCACTGCACCCGCAGCAAAGCCCTCCCTCGAGAATGCCTCGTGTGTGAGGGTGATCCTGTCATTTGCTCCTTCAAAGCCGAGGGTGTGGATGCCAGGGATCTCTCCACAACGCACTGAGGCGATGTCTGGCGCGACACCAGTGTTTGCCTCAACGATGTCAGCAATGGACTTCGCTGTACCACTTGGACGGTCCAGCTTGTGGATGTGATGCTTTTCCTCCACGAACGCGCCGTATCCACCAGCTTCTGCAAGCATCTTTGAAAGAAAGTCAGAGGCAGCGAAGAAGACATTGACCCCGATGGAGAAATTCGATGCGTAAATCATGGTGGTACCGCACTCCTTGAAATAGCTGATTACCTCGTCCTTGATGTCATTCCAGCCCGTAGTACCCACTACCACGGCCTTGAAATGCTCTGCGAGGAACTTGTAGTTCGCCCTGAATGCTGATGGTGTAGTGAAGTCAATGCAGACGCATTCCTTCGCGAGCTGCTGGTCTACAGAAGTGATGTCCTCGCTAGCTCCAGCGCATTCCAAGCCTCTGAGCTTGAGATTGTTCTCTACCATATGGCCCATCTTGCCATATCCGGATATGATGATTTTCATAGTTTATTCAAATAGTGATTTATGAATGCCATTCACGGCCTCTGGAAGCGCCTCGCTGTCCACAACGACCGAGATGTTGATATATGATGCTCCCTGAGAAATCATATAGAGTTTCTTTCCCTGAAGAGCACCGAGGATGTTCTGCATGAGACCATCTATGTTTACAAGATTCTTTCCAATGACAGATATCTGGGACTTGCCCTCATCCATCACTACATCGGCGAACTCTGAGAGTTCCCTTGTAACCTTCTCGATGTTCTTCGGAGCATGGTCGCAAGTCACGGAGATGTTTGCCTCTGTGGTGCTGATCAGGTCCACGGAAACATTGTTACGACTGAAGATGTCGAAAACCTTGCTGAGGAAGCCAGACGCATCGATCATCTTCGTGGAGAAGATGTTGATCACGAGGATGTCCTTCTTGAAGGACACCGACTTCACGCTGTCCTCGGTGCCGGCCTCCTCGATGATGAGGGTGCCACTGCCTGAAGGCTTCATGGAGTTCAGCACATAGATAGGAATGTTCTGTCTTACAGCAGGTTCGATGGTCAGAGGATGCAGCACCTTGGCGCCGAAATGCGCCATCTCTGCGGCCTCCTCGAAGGAGATGACATCGAGTTTCTTAGCAGTAGGGACCATGCGAGGGTCAGCGGTGAGGACGCCGTCTACGTCGGTCCAGATCTCGATGGCCTCTGCACCAAGAGCCATACCGATGAGGGATGCCGTGTAGTCCGAACCGCCACGACCGAGCACTGAGGTCACGCCACTGACGTCACTAGCGATGAAGCCCTGGGTGATGACAGCCTGATGTCCCTGAAAAGCATCGCCCACAACGATTGGCACGAGCTCACAGATTCTGCCCTCCTGCGGCTCGCCCTTCATGAGCTCGCCCTCAGTGATCATCATCTTGCGCGCATCCACCCAAGAGGTCTTGATGCCTCTGGCGTTCATGGCATAGCTGATGATGGTTGAAGAGAGAAGTTCTCCATTTGACACGATCATGGCCTTGCTTCGCTCGCTGAGCTCGCCCAGAGCGCATACCGCGATGACGAACTGCTCAAGCTCGTCGCAGATCTCGTTCACGCTGGACACAGCTGGAAGCATGAGTCCAGCGTTGCCATCAAGGAGTTCATCAGCCACGTCTATGTGTCTGTTTCTGAGCTGTGCGAGCAGCTCCATCGCTGCCTTGTGATCCTTGGCTGCAGCCTTGTCAGCGATGAGATAGAGTAGGTCTGTGACGCCAGACATAGCCGACACCACCACGACTGGCTGCTTCTCGATCTTCGAGCCAATGATATCGATGGTTCTCGAGATCGCTTCGTTTCCGGCCACTGATGTGCCGCCGAATTTCATTACAATCATAGTTCGTTTATATATTTTTCAAAGTTTCAAACATTCTTACATACTGGTCACGAGCACTTTCCAGTTCGGAAAGTCTAATCTGCTCCTCCGGTCTATGTGCCACCAGGATGGAGCCTGGGCCGCAGAGTATCTTCTCAGGGAAATTCGTGAGCTGAGGAGTGTCGCTGCCGAACGCCACAGTCTTTGTCGGGAAACCTTCGAGCGTGGTGTAGTGCATAGGAGTATCTCCGCCGAAGGCCTGGAATTCCAAGCGTGGACTGCCGTCAATGCATCCCAATGCATCAGCAGCCTCAGCAATGAACCTCTCCACCATACTGTCGGAAGCGAATGTGGTGCGGAAGTACAGACGACATTCAAGGCGCTCGCTGAGTATGTTCTGAGGATTGTCGCTGGAGAGCTTTCCTATGTTCCAGGTGGTCTCTCCAAGCAGTTCGTCCTTAGGCCACTGCTGAGCCTTCAGATGGCTCAGGAATGTGTAGAAAGTGTCAATGGCACTTTCGCCCATCTTCGGGTAGCCTGAATGGAATGGCTTTCCATGGAAGGTCAACGCGAAAGACTTAGTGCCTTTGCTGGCGCTCACCATGCTTCCATCAGTCGGCTCGCCGACGATCACGGCGCGGCCGCCAGGGTGCTGCGTGCGGAAGGCCTTGGCTCCGAAGGAGCCGGTCTCCTCGCCGCTAAGCAGCAGAAGGCCGAAGCCGCTGTGCCCTCTCCGCTCCAGTTCCAGACACGCGCTATACAGCGCGAATATCTGGCCCTTCGCGTCGCAGGTCCCGCGTCCTCGGAAGATAGTATCTCCGTCTTCCAGACTTTCCATGCTCGGAGCGATGTATGGAGGTACTGTGTCCATATGCGAGCAGAACACTATCTCCGGCTCACCCCAGCTAAAGAGGAGGTTTTCAGTACCGTCTCCTACTTCCCAGCGTTCAAGCTTGCAGGCTGGTGTCTTAAAGGCGGCAGACAGATGCTCGGATAGAGCCCTTTCCTTTCCAGAAGTGGACTCAATCCTGAGCATGTCCATGAATAGTTCGATATTCATAAGTTAAGTTCGTAATTTAAAAAAAGAAGGCGAACCGCCGGGGCTCGCCTTCTCGTATCTTTCTTCGCTTTTTCAGTTCAGATTACTTCATAGAGGACCCCGGCAGACTGCACACCTGCTTCTTGCACTTGGAATCCTGCTTTATGAAAGACATCATATCTAAAACTGATTTTTGCAAATGTAAAGATTATTTCTTGCTTTCCAAACTTTTGGCTAAAAATTTTAGTAAAAAAGTTTAGTCCATCTTGAATGGCTGTCTGTACACCCATGTATCACGCTTGTAGTTCTTCATATCCTCCCAGAACTGGTCACCATCGTGAACGGTAGTGGTCTTGTCATTGAATACGACTACAGGCTTGGTCTCAGGATTGTAAACCTCCCACTTGAACTTCTTTGTATTTGGAACGCCATCCTTTGCGAATGATACCCAAACGTCACTCATGAAGTCAGCCATCTTGTAGCAAGACTTGTCGCATCCTACCATGAAGCGGCCGAGCCAGATGTTGTTGAATACGAATGGCATTTCTACACAGTGGTTTGTAGCGAAGGTGTCATCCATGTGTGGAGATGGCTTAGCAAATACATAGAGGTACTGCTTGGTGTCACCGAGCTCGTAGCGGATGTCAGCATTCTTGTAAACACTGTTAAGCATGCCATACTCAGCATAGTTGCATCCGATGATGGTAGGGATACCCTTTGAGATCTCTGCTACGCGTGGGTCTGTAGGCTGGTAAGGGATGAAGTCGCCATCAAACACAGGAGCGAACCACATACCTGCACCATAAATGCGATAGAAGAAGTTCTCAGGGTTCTTTGCACAAACCACATCAGTAGCGGCTGCGAGGAGCTCTGAATAAGGGATAGTCTGGATCTTGTCGATGTTCTTCTCATCGAGGCCGAGCTTAGCCACGATAGCATTGCCCATCTCCTTAGCCTTAGCCTGATCCATGAAGTTGATCATTGAACCACTCTCGATGATACCCTTGTTGAAGAGGCCCTTTGCAGAAGGGGCAACGAGCATGCTGTTCACCTTGCCGCCACCGCCTGACTGGCCGAAGATTGTAACATTGTCAGGGTCGCCACCGAAAGCCTCGATGTTCTTGTTCACCCACTCGAGTGCCTTTACGATATCGAGAAGGCCTACATTTCCAGAATACCTGTACTTCTCGCCGAAGTCAGAGATATCCATGAAACCGAGAACGTTGAGTCTGTGGTTGAGGTTCACGAGGACTACATCCTTCTTTGCGAGGTTTGTTCCATCGTAGAAAGGAAGCTCACTACCTGCACCCATTGCATAGCCACCACCATGGAGCCATACCATTACTGGACGCTTCTTGCCGTCATTGATGCCCTTGGTCCATACATTAAGGAACTGGCAGTCGTCTGACTGAGTACCATCGTCCCACTGATAGAGGAAAGCCTCACAGTCATCCTCCCAGGTCTTTCTAGGAGCCTGATGACACTGAGCGCCATAGTAGAGTGCTGTCTGCACGCCCTCCCAGCTGTCTGGATCCTGAGGTGCCTCGAAGCGATTTGCCTTGGCATACTGGATGCCCTTGAAGGTGTAGATACCATCCTCGATGTAACCGGATACGGTACCGTAGGTGGTCTTAACGAGAGCAGATGTGCTGTCACAGATGAGGCTATGCTCCTCTGTGCCACAGCAGCACGCAGCTGCCATAAGGCCAGCTGCTGCGATTGAAAGAATCTTGTTCATAAAAACTTAATATCTGTAATTCTGTTATTTGAAAATCTTCTGAGCAAAGATGGTGAGGTACACTCTCCAGTTTCTCCAGATGTGTCCACCGTCTGACTCGTAGTACTCTACTGGGTAGCCCTTAGACTCGCAGTACTCCTTGAGCTTGAGAGCATTGACCTTCACACCGTCAGCACTGCCGACACCGATCCAGTAAAGCTTTGGAGCCCACTTCTTGTCCATCTGAAGAGCAAGTGCAGCCTCAGCCTCTGGTGTGTCAGCGAGGACTGCTCCTGAGAACATTCCTACATAACCGAACATACCTGGGTGAGAACGCGAGATGGCACAAGACTGGCGTGAACCCATAGACAGACCAGCGACAGCTCTGTTGTACATACCCTTAGCCACTCTGTAGTTTGACTCAACAAATGAGATGACATCCTGGAAGCTGTCCTCGATCTCCTTGGTAGAGTCTGAGCGAGAGTTAAGCATGGTAGGCTGGAACATGTTCACAGCGTAACCTGGGGCAGCATTGTTATAGTAAACACCGTTTGGCATAACCACGATCATTGGCTTTGCCTTGCCCTCTGCGATGAGGTTGTCAAGGATCTGGATGGTTCTACCGAGTTCTACCCATGCATCCTCATCTCCACCTGAACCGTGGAGAAGGTAGAGCACTGGATACTTAGCCTTGCTGCTCTCGTAACCTGCTGGAGTATAGATGGTGATACGACGGTCTGCGCCAAGGGTTGGGCTGTTGTACCATCTTCTTGTCAGTGATCCGTGAGGGGTGTCGTGTACTTCATAGTACCAGCCCTTGTCGCCCTGCTGGGTGCTCATGGTGAAGAAGTTTGTCCAGGTAGCAATGTCTCTGTTCATGTGCATGTTTGAAGGGTCATTGCGGCGCTCGCCATTCACTACGAAATTGTAGAGATAAAGCTCGCCCTCAAGTGGCTGTGTGGTGTAAGACCATACTCCATCCTCGCCCTCAACCATGTCCACAGGAGCATTGGTAGGAAGGAAATCTCCCTGAAGTTTAACGCTGACAGCCTTGGCATTCCTATAACGGAAAGTAACTGTGTTGTCAGGGTTTACCTCTGGAGACTTTACAGGGGCCTTGAAACTGAGGGCCTGCTGTGCAGATGCCGACAGTGCAAGTGAAAGTGCCATCAGAGTGGCAACAATTCTTGTGTGTTTCATAAAGTTTAATTATTTGTTTTGGTTTCTGGTTCCGAGTATTGGCTTGGGAGCACGCCAAACTGTTTCTTGAACAGCGAGGTGAAATGCGACGCCGAACTGAATCCAAGCATGTCAGCTATGGCGGCTATCTTGTATTTTCTGTCCTTCAGAAGCTTCACAGAATAGTTCAGCTTGTAGGTGGTGAAGAACTCATTTGGCGTCTGTCCTGTGAGGGCCTTCAATTTATAGTAGAACTTCGAACGACTCACTCCGAGGGTCTCTGCCATCGAGTCGATGTCGAGTTCGCCATTCTGCAGGCTCTCCTCCATCGATGAGTACATTCGCTCCATGAACGAGCGATCCTGATAGCTGAGCGCATCCTTGGATGCAGTCGGAACATGTGTAGAGCGTCCAAGCATCTCCCTTACCCTGTCGCGATTTGCGAGCATTGACTTCACAAGTGCCTGGAGGTACTCCGAGTTGAATGGCTTCACCACATAGGCATCTGCGCCCACGCCGAGACTCTTTATCTGGTCCTCCATGGTGGATTTAGCAGTAAGCATGATGAACGGGATGTGGCTCATCGCAATGTTATCCTTCACCATGCGGCAGAGCTGGATACCATCTACATCCACCATCATCACATCGCAGATGATTATATCTGGGGATGTCTCCTCGATCATCTTGTAACCACTCATCGCATCGAAGCGGAAACTCACGTTGTAAGTGTCCTCAAACAGCGATTTGAGGTAATAAACCACCTCATAATCATCGTCAATGATGAGAAGCTTGCGCTTCTTGTCAGACACTTTCATCGATGCCGATCTCTCCTCGACATATTCGCTCATCATCTCCTTTCGGTCGATGCTGACCACCTTGTCCGTAGCGACAGACTTCTCCTCTTCGCTATACTCACTCTCCGCCATAGGAAGGCTGAAGCTGAATACTGAGCCCACTGTCTTTCCGTCATCGGTCTTTCTCACTTTCACGCCTATCGAGCCATGATGCAGGTTTACCAATGCTCTTGTGTAGTACAGTCCGATACCTGTGCCGCCGGCCTTCTTCGCCGCATCAGTCTGATAGAAGCGGTCAAAGACCGCGTCGAGGTCTTCCTCCGGGATGCCCACGCCCGTATCGGAGACACTGACATGGAGGACATTCTTTTCATCTTCCGACATGTCAATGGTCACGGCACCTCCTGGAGGTGTGTACTTGAGAGCATTGGAACAGAGGTTATACAGTATCTTCTCGATCTTGTCGCGATCCACCCAGCCCATGAGGGACTTTGGCGCGTTCAGCGTGAGGTCGATGTCCTTCATCGATGCTCCGATCTCGAAGTTCATCTTCGTCAGTTCGAATATTTCGGTGACAGGCTCCAGTTTGACATTGAGTTTCAGCACACCGTGGTCCAGCTTGTTGAAGTCAAGCATCTGGCTCACCAGCTTGAGAAGCCTGTCCGTGCTGCGCTTGATGACTCCGCGCGCCTTCGTCGCATCTTCAGGAGTACCTCCTTCGAGCGACGAGATCGCTCCATGTATAAGCGTCAGAGGGGTTCTGAACTCATGGGAGACATTGGCAAAGAAATCGATGTTCTCCATATTCATCCTCTCTGTCATCTCGCGCTTGAACCTTTCGCTGTCCGCTTCGCGCTTCTTTATCAGGAAGATATATCCAAGAATGGCGCTGGCGATGAGGAGAATGAGAATAAGAGATGGAATGGCAATCTCAAACCACAGCAGGTTCATCTTTATGATGATGGTAAATGGCAATGTCTCCGTGCCAAGGTTGTTGTCCTTGATCCAGAACTTCACCTTGTTTCTGGCATTTGTCACGCCATATAGAGGGATAAACGCATTGTCAAATGATTCGCGCGGACCCGTCTTGAAGCCATTGATGTCGTACATATATGTATATGAGACATTTCTCGCACCACCGTTTACGGAACCGATGTGGAGGTTGAGTCCTTCAGTGTGCCTGTTCAGGCGAATTACAGCCTTGCGAGAAGGATATGACTCGGTGCTGAAAGCAGCGAGCACCTTCTTTCCAGAGCTGATGATAACGTGCGACGGAGAGTCTATCATCTGGGACGAAGAGAGACTCTCTCTGTCGAACCAGGCATAGTTAGAAGCGCCTATCAATGCCACCGTATGGTCTGGAAGGGTGAAAAGCTGCCTTGGAAGAGGATAGTCAGACGCATCTGTCCACACCCTGCGCGCCTCGTCTACCGCTATATCCAGCATGTAGACATTGTTCGAGCCATCCATCACGAAGACATTGCCATCGCCATCAGCCGCCATGCTTGACACCTGCATGGCAGGGAATACGTCCACATGGCTCATCTTGTCGACCCTCACATCGTATACGAAAAGTCCATTGTCGGTCGAGCCTAGCCAGAGGTTTCCGCGTGCATCTTCCACACTGGTGGAGAAATAAACCTGACGCAGATTCTCCACCTCGAGAACATTGAACTCGCCGCGACGAGGATTGAAGATGACAGGGCAATGATCTGTGTAGCAGACAAGTATGGTCCCATCGAAGAGTGTGCGCACGAGAGACGGGTAGCAGGCATTGTCATTGAAGATGCCTCGTCCAAAGTCCATATCATTGTCCTTCGAGATGGAGGAAAGACGCGCTCCGCGGCTCGCATAATATATGTCGTCATGACTGCCAAACGCAGCCATACCATCTTTCGGATTCTCTACGACCTGGCTCAGCACTGGCTTTCCGCTGGCATTAACCTCTATGACCACAAATGGGTCCGAGCGGCGTGGCGCGCCACTAATGAGCACCTTGCCATCAGAATTCAAGGAGATGCAGAAAGGTATGCTACCTCCAAAATACTGCGACACAGGCACAGTGCCTATCTCTTTTCGGGCAGCGATGTCATAGCAATGCACGCCGTCCGCATGAATGGTCCAATAGTAGTTTCTATCCTGCACGTAATTCCTCACATGCCCATCCATGATGTTCTGTATAAGTCTGCGATATGGGGAAATTGCGCCCAAAACAGGAGGATAGCATACGTAGCCCGTAGGATTCAGCGCCACCCAGAGGCTGCCATCCGGTCCCATGGCCAATGCCGTGGAGCCATCTCTGAATCGAGCTATTGCTCTGCTGAGGTTTCCGGTGGCCTGCTCTGGCAGCAGCACACTGCCTCTATTCTCGTCGATGCAGACACAGCCTTTGTCCGTATTCATAAGAATCATTCCGGTCTTCAGCAATGCCAATGACTTCGATGCGCCTGTCTCAAGGACAGGATAGGACTCCTTGACGTCCTTTTCCACCAGAGAGCGAACATTGATGGTCTTGGCCTTACCGTCCTCAATGAGCCAGATGGACTCCAGACCGTCGTAAATCACCTTGCCGGATATGTCTTTCTTTGAAAAGAGTACATTGTATCTCTCATCATAACAGTCAAGGCGGCCTTCGAAAAGCACCCAAAGGCTGCCGAAACTGTCGAAGAAGATGTCAGGCTCTCCTGTTGCTGCCACGAAAGGCATCTCAAGCTTTCTGAGGAATATTTGGGATGAGCGATCGTACTCAAGTATATTTCGCCTGGTGGCTATGCATATTCTTCCAGATACGCTACAAGTAATGCTGAGGACATAGGAATTCGTGTCGTCAAGACGCATGTGAGTAAAGCAGCCATTGTCCCTGTCGTATCTGTCGACTCCCTTCTGGGTAGCTATCCAGATGACATTGTCCTCGCCAAGCACTATATCATTGATCTTATTTGAAGATATGCTGCCAGGATCAGAAGAATCATAGCTATACTGGATGATGTTCTGGCCATCCGTCTTGAAGACATAAGGCATGTCTGAACCCATCATCCAAACGTAGCCTTCATCATCGAAAACGAAGTCTGATACCTTGTTATCGCCTATACCATTCACCACCTTCCCGGAGTGGCGAGAAGCCGGCAAATCCCTCTTTTCGCACGACATGAAAACAGGTGCGAAAACCAGGAAAAAGAGGATGATATGTGAGAGTCGTCTCATATTACAAAAATACACTTTTAAGTCGTTTTATCCCAAGCGTATTGTATTCAAATGGTGATATTTGGATTTATATGATAGTATTTAAACGATTTTGACACACTTATCGAAAATAGACAAAGTAACTTTGCGACAGGTTATAAATACCCACAATTAATAATGGTATAAACCACAACAAACAATATTATTTCACCAAAACAAATCATCATGAAAGGTCTAATTTCAAGACTCAGCACTGTTTTGATGGCATGCATGCTTCTGTTCTCTGCGAACAGCGCATATGCCCAGAACAAGGTCAGCGGTACAGTCGTTGACGAGTCAGGTTTGGCAGTCATCGGCGCCGGTGTAGTTCAGAAAGGAACTTCTAACGGTGTAGCTACCGACCTTGACGGTAATTTCACAATCAGCGTTCCAGAAGGAGCGATGCTTGAGATTTCATTCCTCAACTACAACACTCAGGTAGTTCCTGCAAAGGACGGCATGAAGGTGGTTCTCGTAGAGGACACCGAGTCACTTGAGGAAGTCGTAGTCGTAGGTTATGGTGTACAGAAGAAGAGCGACCTCACCGGTGCTATCTCATCTGTAAAGGACAATGACCTCCAGGCAAGAACCATCACTTCTCCTGAGAGCGCACTCCAGGGAAAGACAGCTGGTGTTCAGCTTTTCAGCTCATCAGCACGTCCAGGTGCTTCACCTACCGTTCGTATCCGTGGTATTTCTTCAAACGGTTCTTCTGACCCTCTCTATGTAGTGGATGGACAGATCACAAACAGCATTTCAAACATCGACCCTAACGATATCCAGTCAATGGAGGTTCTCAAGGACGGTGCTTCAGCAGCTATCTATGGTGCACGTGCTGGTAACGGTGTCATCCTCATCACCACCAAGAAGGGTTCTGGCGACGGTCACATCGGATATGAGATGCAGCTTACCGCTCAGTCTCTCGGCAAGATTCCTGAGATCATGAACGCGAAGGAATACATCCAGTACTACATCGAGGACGGTCGTTTCACTCAGGACTTCATCAACCAGAGATGGGATGGCAAGACTGACACAAACTGGGTTTCTGAACTCTTCGAGACCTCTTTTGTTCAGCGCCACAGCGTGAAGTTCGACGCATCAAACGACAAGGGTGCCATCTACGCTTCACTCTCATACCTTAACAACAATGGTATGTTCGTAGGCGACGAGGATACTTTCGAGCGTATCACCGGTATGCTCAATGCTTCTTGGAAGATCAAGCCTTGGCTCGACATCTCTTCTAACAACCAGCTCAACACCTATAAGGTAAGAGAGGTTTCAGAGCGTGCAAGCGACTCAAATGCAGAGTCTGAGAACGCATTCCTCTCAGCTATCCAGCTCGACCCTCTTACTCCTGTGAAGTATTCAGAGAGCAACCTCCCTGCATTCATGAAGGCTTACCTCGCAGAAGGAAAGAACGTTCTCCACGATGCACAGGGCAACTACTACGCTATCTCTCAGGTAAATGACTGTGAGAACATCAACCCTCTCATCCTCAGAGACGCAAGACACACTGAAGTGGCTGGTATGTCATTCAGCGGTACCACCGCTCTCAACCTCAAGCCTTTCAAGGGCTTTACCTTCACCTCACGTGTCAGCTACCGTTTCCGTCAGAGCTCTTCTTACGGTTACACAAATGACTACTACGCAAATACATACAAGCATCAGGAGTACATGACTCTTTCTGCTTCTATCAGCGTACCTTCTTACTATCAGATCGAGAACTTCGCAAACTACATGACCAAGATCGGTGATCACAACATCACAGCGATGGCCGGTATGTCATATAGCCAGAACAAGAACTACAATGTAGGTGCTCAGGTATCAGGTTCAGAGAGCGACTTCGGTGTAACCAAGGATGACCCTCTCTTCTACTTCTTCCAGTTCGCTACTCCATCTGCATCAAAGACCGTCAATGGTGGTGAGGCTATCTACCAGAGAAACCTCTCATACTATGGCCGTCTCGGTTGGAGCTACAAGAACCGCTACATGGCTCAGGTATCTCTCCGTGCAGATGCAGCTGACTCATCAGTTCTTCCTATGGAGAACCGCTGGGGTTACTTCCCTGCAGCTTCATTCGGTTGGACCATCACAGAGGAGCCATTCATGGAGGGCGTAAAGGATTATCTCCCTTACCTCAAACTCCGCGCAAGCTGGGGACAGAACGGTTCTACCGCTAACCTTAACTCATACGGATATGCATCAGTTATCGGTTCTGCAGGTATCTACCCTGTCGGTAACAGCACTGTCTACTATCCTGTAAACAAGCCTACCGCTACTGGTAACAATGGTCTCAAGTGGGAGACTTCAGAGCAGTTCAATGTCGGTGTTGATACACGTTTCTTCAACAACAAGCTCACCGTTACCGCTGACTGGTTCCTCAAGAAGACCAAGGACCTCCTTGTAGCAGGCTTCACTCCTTCTACCCTCATCGGTGTAACCGCATCACCTCTTAACGCAGGTAATGTAAACAACAGCGGTTTCGAGCTCGAGCTCGCATGGCAGGATCAGATCGGTGACTTCAACTATGGTATCCGCGCAAACGCTGCTACCCTCAAGAACGTTGTAACTTACCTCCACCCTGCACTTGAGAACGGTATCGACGGTGTTACCTACAGATTCTCTCCTGTCACCAAGTTTGAGAAGGGCTACCCTGCATGGCACTACTATGGATACAAGTTCATCGGTGTAGATCCTTCAAATGGAGAGGCTCTCTTCGAGGATGTAAACAAGGATGGTGTAGTCAGCGCAGCTGACAAGACCGACCTCGGTTCAGGTATTCCTAAGGTTAACTACGGTCTTACCCTCACCGCTGGCTGGAAGAACTTCGACGTAATCGTATTCGGTAGCGGTGCTGCTGGTCACCAGATCTTCTGTGCCCTCAACCGTGTGGACTACGCTGTCAACAAGCTCACCGTATTCACCAACGACCGTTGGACTCCTAGCCACACAAATGCTACAAACCCTCGTGCCGGTGCTTCTACCCAGACAGACTGGATGCAGTCAAGCGCTTCAGTATTCTCAGGAAACTACTTCAAGATCAAGCAGATCCAGCTTGGTTACACTCTTCCTAAGACTGTTTCTGAGGCTATCAAGATCAGCAACGCAAGAGTATACGTATCTCTCGAGGACTACTTCACCTTCACCAAGTATCCAGGACTCGATCCTGAGGTTGCCGGTGTAGGCAATGCACTCGGTGTGGATATGAGCTCATATCCTAACTCAAAGAAGGCGGTATTCGGTTTCAGCCTTTCATTCTAGTCCCACATAAACGCTATAAAGAATATGAAAAAGATAACATTCGCACTTCTTGCCGGAGCATCCCTTCTCATGGCTGCTTCATGTTCAAGAATGCTTGATATAGATCAGCACGGTGTTACAAGCATCTCTGACTACTACAAGACAGATGCTGAGATCGAGTCTGCAGGCGCAGCACTCTACAGCGATCTGCGCGACCAGTATGTCAATGGTATCATGCTCAAGTGTGCCCTTGACGATGACTTTTATGCAGGTGGCGGTGGCCGCGGTGACAACTCTTCAGTAGAAATGATTGACGAGTACACCTTCGATGCAGAGCATGGTTCAATCTCTGGATACTTCCAGGGAATGTACACCATCATCCACGACGCATGTGTAATCCTTGAGAACGTTGACCCTAACTTCTCTGCAATAGCAGCACGTACCGTGAACGAGGCAAAGGTCTGCATCGGATACGCTTATCTCGAGCTCATCTCACTCTGGGGAACTCCACCACTCGTAGACCATGTCCTCATGGATGCAAACGAGTATAAGATGGAGAACGGAAAGCCTGAGGAGCTTTGGGCATTTGCAGAGAAGAACCTCACAGAGGCTATCGCTTCTGGTGCTCTTCCACGCAAGTCATCAGTTAACGACAACACCACTTGGCGCCTGACCCAGGAGGCTGCACAGGCTATCCTTGGTAAGGTATACCTCTGGCAGGGCAAGAACAAGGAGGCTGCTGATGTACTCGAGAAGGTCATCAACAGTGGCAAGTACCAGCTCTTCAACCAGTATGGTGAGATGCTTGACCTCGCAAACAAGCACAACTGCGAGTCTATCATCGAGCTCGATCACCCTGTAGACTACGCAAACCTCACATTCAACTTCCTCAATGGTATGGCAATGTGGCGTATGAGCAAGCTTGATATGAATGCTGACGCAAAGGCTTACTATGCAGCTGACGGTTATGGTTTCTTCCCTCCTACCAAGAACCTCTATGACGAGTTCCGCACTGTCGAGGCTGAGGATGGTTATCGTCTCAACGAGACCCTCAGAACCTACAAGCAGCTCCAGAGCCAGATTGGCCTCAAGGTTACCGAGCCAAACCTCAGCGAGGGTTACTTCATGTGGAAGAGCCGTCTCAAGGCTGACCAGATCGTAATGGGTATGCCTTGGTTCTCTACCCGTAACGTCATCCTTATGCGCTATGCAGAGGTACTTCTCCTTGCTGCTGAGGCAAACATCACAGTTAACCCAGCTAAGGCTACCGAGTACTTCAACATGATCCGCACCAGAGCACAGGCTCCTACCGTTGGTTCTGTTACACTCCCTATGCTTCAGACAGAGAAGCGTCTCGAGCTCTGCTACGAGGGAACACGTTTCCAGGACCTCACCCGTTGGGGTATCGCTTACGACAAGCTTAAGGATTGCGGTAAGGAGATGCCTTATCTCCAGCTCGATGGTTCACTTGAGTACAGAAACCTCAACAACCCTGTTTACGGCTTCAAGCAGAACAAGCACGAGCTTCTTCCATTCCCAGCTGTTGAGCTTCGCGTAAATCCGAACCTCGAACAGAATCCTGGATATTAATAGATATTACAGATATTAAGTGTTGATTTTTGCAATGAGAAAGTCATTTATCATTGCTGTAGCTATGACTCTCTGCCTTTCATCTGTCTGCTTAGGACAGGTGAAAAGGCAGAAGAGCCTTGCTTCAGACAAGAACTATGCATTTACGCAGCTTCTTAACTCTCCTGAGATTACCGAGACAAGCGTAATCTTCAGAGTGCTTGCGCCAAATGCTAAGCGTGTAGCCATCACTGGCTCATGGGAAAACTTCTACACCGAGCAGGAGATGACCAAGGGGGAAGACGGCGTATGGACTTACGAGATGCCTCTTCTCAAACCAGACATCTACCAGTATGTGTTCGACATAGACGGAATGGTAGTCCTTGACCCAGGCAACTATTCTACCTGCCGAGACATGTACAACTACAGGTCGAACCTCATCATCAGAGGAGGTGACACTGACGCGTACTATTCGCAAAACTCTACCCAGAAGGGTAAGATCGAGAAGGTATGGTATGATTCAAAGGAGTTCGGCACACTTCGCCGCTGCACCGTATATCTTCCATACGGATATGAGAAAGCCAAGAAGCACAGCTATCCTGTACTCTATCTCCAGCATGGAGGTGGTGGTGACGAGGAGGCTTGGCAGTCACTTGGCCGTATCACCGAGATTCTCGACTACATGATTGAGAATAAGATGTGCAAGCCAATGGTTGTGGTGTTCCCTAACGGCAATGCTACAGAGAATGCGGCTTGCGAGACTGCCCTTCCAGCCAAGTTCATCTTCGGCATGAACAAGGAGTTCATGACTGGAGCAAAGTACCTTAGCGACCTCAGGGGCAGCCTGATGCCTTTCATTGACGCAAACTACAAGATCAAGAAAGGCAGAGCCTACAGAGCTGTAGGCGGTCTTTCGATGGGTGGTGGCCACACAGCTACCCTCATGCGCGAGACTCCTGAGCTCTTCGACTACTACGGTATCTTCAGCGCTGGTGCAATGTCCAGCGGCCCTCAGGATGCGGTTCTTCCACTCAAGAAGGCAGGATACAAGTTCCTCATGGTGGGATGTGGTCCATACGATATGGTATACGATGGCGCCATGAACCTCGTGGACGCACTCCAGGCGGAAAACATGGAATTCACTTATTATGGAGAAGAACTCAAGAGTGCACATGTCTGGGAGACATGGAGAAAGTGCATCATGCAGTTCCTTCCACACCTTTTTTAATCGACAATTCACATGAAAAAGATATTCACTACCATAGCTGCAGCGCTTTTCTGCATCGCAGGTTTCGCACAGCAGAACCTCATCGGAGGTGACGTGGAGCTCAACTCACCAGAGATCCATGCAGACAATTCAGTTACCTTCCGTCTCTACGCCCCTAAGGCCGTAAAGGTCGAGGTATCAGGAGACTTCCTTCCACTCGTGATAAAGGATAACAATGGTTACGTTACAGAAGTTCCTATCTGGGTAGACATGAAGGAAGGCAAGGACGGCGTATGGGAGTACACCACAGACGGCCCTCTCGCACCAGAGCTTTACTCTTATACCTTCAAGGTGGATGGCAGACCTCACCTCGATCCATCAAACCAGTACAGAAAGAGAGATATGACCGTATGGGTAAACTGGTTCCTCATCTCCAAGGAGGAGGGCGACACCGGTTACCTCTACAAGAGCAACAAGGTTCCTCACGGAAATGTAAATATGGTATGGTATGACTGCCCTACCCTCGGCATGAGCCGTCGTATGGCTGTATACACCCCTGCAGGCTATGAGACCAGCAAGGAGAAGTATCCTGTTCTCTACCTTTGCCACGGCGCAGGCGGTGATGAGACAGCATGGCTCGAGTTCGGCCGCGCAGCACAGATCATGGACAACCTCATCGCTACAGGTCAGGCTAAGCCAATGATCGTGGTTATTCCTAACGGAAACTGGATGTGCGCAGCCGCTCCAGGTGAGTGGGAAGCAGGTAACTACCAGGCATCTATGTCAGGTGCACCTGACGGAAAGGGCAACATCTTCGGTGCTCATCAGCTCGACATCCCTTCAGCATATCCTGATATCTGGAAGTACATTGAGAAGAACTACAGAGTGCTCAAGGGAGCCGCAAACACAGCTATGTGTGGTCTCTCAATGGGTAGTGGACATACAAACTCTACATCACTCATGTTCCCTGACAAGTATGGCTACATCGGCCTCTTCTCAGGTGCAATGGCAGTGAAGACCCCTGAGCAGGAGCAGCAGATCGCTACTCTCTTCTCTAAGAAACCAAAGCTCTATTTCGTAGCTTGTGGTACTGCAGACCCTATCGTACAGGGTTCTTACGACTACGTTGACTTCCTCGAGAAGCACAACTATCCTCACCAGGTAGTATGGACCGACGGTGCACACACCTGGAAGAACTGGAGAAACTACCTTGTGATCTTCGCAAAGCAGCTTTTCAAATAGTATAGACAATGAAAAAAACACTGATATTACTTTCACTCGCCCTGGTAGCCGCCTGCACTGCAAAGCAGGTGGCTCCCCAGGACAAACTCATTGTCCATGATGCCGAGATCAACGACATCATTGCCCAGATGAGCCTCGAGGAGAAGGTAGAGATGCTCCATTCGAAGACAAATATGTCTTCTGAAGGAGTGCCACGCTTGGGCATCCAGGACATTAAGTACGCCGACGGACCTTTCGGAATCCGCGAAGAGGGAGTGCCTAATGGCTTCCAGTCAGCGGGATGGGTTACCGACTCTGCAACATATTTCCCTACGGGTTCCGCTCTTGCAGCCACCTGGTCAAAGGAGCTTGCGTACAAGTACGGCACCGGCATGGGTACTGAGGCGAGAAAGAGAGGCAAGGACGTTATCCTTGGCCCTGCCATCAACATCCAGAGACTTCCTGTAGGCGGTAGAACCTACGAGTACTTCAGCGAGGACCCTGCACTCACCGCTGCCCTTGCAGTGGGCTACACAAAGGGTGTCCAGGACGCTGGTACAGCGGCATGCGTGAAGCATTTCGCGCTGAACAACCAGGAGATGAACCGCGGTAGCGTGAATGTCATCTGCGACGAGAGAACCATGAGGGAGATTTACCTCAAGGCTTTCGAGGCTGCAGTGAAAGAGGGCGGTGCTATGGCCATCATGCCTGCTTACAATAAAGTCGGAGGAGATTATTGCTCTGAGAATGAGCACCTTCTGAACGAAATCCTTCGTGGAGAATGGGGTTTCAAGGGCCTCACAGTCTCTGACTGGGGCGGTACCCACTCGACCATGGGCGCTGCGCTTCACGGACTTGACGTACAGATGACCGGCGACACTTACCTCGGTCCAGCACTCATCGACTCAGTGAAGGCAGGAAAGGTGCCTGAGAGCGTCGTGGACGCCAAGGTAAGGGAGATTCTGCGCGTTAGATACGCTGTAGAGGCCATCCCTGCCGACAAGTGCAACCTTGCCACTGCATCGCAGCCTGAGAGCCGCGCCACAGCATACGAGGTAGCCACCAAGTCTGTCGTTCTCCTTAAGAACAATGCCAACATTCTTCCTATCGGCAAGAATGTGAAGAAGATAGCAGTGATCGGACGCAATGCTGAGGCCCTCACCCAGTCCGGTGGTATGGGCGCAGGTGTGAAGTCTGTCTACGAGGTGACACCTCTTCAGGGACTTCGTAACCATGCTCCTGCTGGCGTCGAGATCACATACGCTCCTGCATATAAGGATTATCTTGGAATGTTTGCAAGATGGAGAGGTCCCGAGTATCTCGCACAGCATCCAGAGGTGGCTGCAGAGATCGACGAAGAGGCTGATCCAGACATGCTCGCCGAGGCCATCGCCGTAGCAAAGGATGCTGATCTTGTAATCTACTTCTTTGGTACAAACAAGTCCATTGAGACTGAAGGCTCAGACCGCATAGACATCAAGCTTCCCGTAGACCAGGAGAGAATCTGCGCCGAAATCGCAGCGGTCAATCCAAACATCGTAGGCGTCATGATCTCCGGAGGTCCTTGTGAGCTCACTGAGATCAACAAATACGCTTCTGCGCTTGTGCAGGGATGGTGGAATGGCCTTGAGGGTGGCAATGCTCTCGCTGAGATTCTCTATGGAAAGATTGCTCCATCGGGAAAGCTTCCTTTCACATTCCCTGTGAAACTCGAGGATTCTCCAGCTTATGCGCTTGACAACTACCCTCAGAAGGCAGAGGTGGAAGGCGACCTCTTCGGAAACCAGTATCGTCAGGATATCCAGGGACAGAAGAAGCGCCCAATGGGTCCTGTAAGATACCCCGCTACTGCCTATTACTCAGAAGGTTCCCTCGTCGGCTACAGATGGTATGACACCAAGAATGTCCCTGTAATGTATGCATTCGGACATGGTCTCTCATACGTCGAGTTCGAGTACGCAAACATTGCTGCGAAGAAGAAGAAGGACACCATCGAAGTTACATTCAACCTCACAAACAAGGGTTCAATGGACGCAGACGAGGTCGCTCAGCTCTATGTTCATCGCGTAGACGCAACCATCGAGTGGCCAGTCAAGGAGCTTAAGGCATTTGACCGCATCAGCCTCAAGGCTGGCGAGACCCGCAAGGTCACACTCACAGTACCTGTAAGTGAACTCAGATACTGGGACGAGAGCATCAATGACTGGAACCTCGAGCACGGCACCATCGACATCCTCGTGGGAAGTGCATCTGACGACATCAGAATTACATCTAGCATCGCTATCTAATGAAAAGATTCAGAATAATCATGTTGACAGCAGGCCTTATCGCCTGCTTGTCTTCTTTCGCCCAGGAGGCGAATTCACTTATGTTCCGCGCCGGACTCAAGTCCCCTGAGGTCACTACTGAAGGCGTAACCTTCAGATTCAGAGCACCTAAGGCCCGCAAAGTCCAGGTCGCTACATCATGGAACAACTATGACCCTACCAAGGGCGAAATGCAGCAGGGACCAGATGGCATTTGGACAGTTACATTGCCCCTCCCTACCCCAGAGCTGTACACCTACACCATCGTTGCAGATGGCATGAGCATGCTTGACCCTGCCAATGTTTTTGTGCAGAGAGATGGCTCACGCTACCTGAATGCCGTACTTGTAGAAGGTGGCTATGCTGACATCTACAAGGAGGGCACCAAGCCTGGAAATCTTGAGCAAGTCTGGTATCATTCTGCCGAGAACGACATGACTCGCAGACTTTACGTATACACCCCGTATGGATATGATCACAAGAACAAGAAAGTGAAATATCCTGTCCTTTACCTTCTTCATGGCGGCGGTGGCGACGAGGATGCTTGGAGCACTCTCGGCAGAACATGCCAGATTCTCGACAATCTTATCGCCGAGGGCAAGGCTGAGCCAATGATCGTGGTCATGCCAAACGGCAATCCTAACCAGTACGCGGCACAGACTCTTGGCATTCCTGTAAATGAGAATGTACGCAAGTACGAGTCACCATTCAACAACTACACATCACTCACGGCTGACATCGTACCTTTCATTGACAAGAACTACAACACCATAACCACCAGAAAAGGCCGCGCAGTAGCGGGACTTTCAATGGGTGGAGGTCAGTCTTTCTTCATCGCTTTCAATAATATTGCTACCTTTGCAAATGTAGGTATCTTCTCATCCGGCCTCATCGGTTCATCCGCTATCGGCGGAAAGCCTTTCGTTGCAGATGAAGTAGTGCCTGGACTGCTTTCTGAGCCTCAGAAGTTCAACAAATTCGACCTCATCTACCTCTCTTGCGGAGAGCAGGACGGAAGAATCGACGGCATGATACAGTTCAGGGACGACCTCCTTGCCAAGGGATACAATGGGGTGCACTGGGAGCAGTATCCAGGCAACCACGAGTGGAAAGTGTGGAGAAGAAACCTTTCATCATTTGTACAGTTAGTTTTCAAAAAATAACCACATGAAGAAGGAACTTATTATGATTTTGGCTGGCGCAGTGGCTGTTGCGGGATGCAACTCCACCCCTCAGCTTTCAGAGAAAAACATTGACAAGGTCGTAAAGGCCATGACACTTGAGGAGAAGGCTCTCCTCGTGACCGGTATCGGCATGGATACAGGTTCAGAAGGAATGGCTGCCACCGTAGGAGCATCCGCACAGCGTGTTCCAGGTGCAGCAGGTGCCACCCACGCCATCGAGCGTCTGGGCATCCCTTCCATCGTCCTTTCAGACGGCCCTGCCGGTGTCCGCATCAACCCTACACGTGAGGGTGACGAGAACACCTATTACTGTACTCATTTCCCTATCGGAACACTTCTCTCATCTACCTGGAACCAGGAGCTTGTAGAGGAGGTCGGCGTATCCATGGGTAACGAAGTGCTCGAGTATGGCTGCGACGTGCTCCTTGCTCCTGCACTCAACATCCACAGAAACCCACTCAACGGAAGAAACTTCGAGTACTATTCAGAGGACCCTGTCCTTTCTGGTAAGATCGCTGCAGCATATGTACGCGGTATTCAGTCAAATGGTGTAGGTACTTCCATCAAGCATTTCGTTGCTAACAACCAGGAGACCAACCGTACAGCTGTCGATGAGAAGATAAGCGACAGAGCGATGCGCGAAATCTACCTCAAGGGCTTCGAGATCACTGTCAAGGAATCTGATCCTTGGACCATCATGACCTCTTACAACAAGATCAATGGTATCTATACTTCAGAGGATCACACCCTTCTCGAGGACATCCTTCGTGATGACTGGGGCTACAAGGGAACAGTTATGACCGACTGGTATGGTGGCAAGGACGCAGTGGCTCAGGTACATGCCGGCAACGACATGCTTCAGCCAGGCCGTCCATCGCAGTATGAGGATATCATCAACGGTGTCAAGAATGGCACCCTCGATGAGGCTGAGCTCGACAGAAACGTAAAGCGTATCCTCCAGCTCATTGTCCGCACCCCTATCTTCAAGAAGTACGCTTACTCGAACAAGCCTGACCTCGAGGCTCACGCAAAGGTGACCCGTCAGAGCGCAGTAGAGGGTATGGTACTTCTCGAGAACAAGAACGCTACCCTTCCTCTCGCAGCTGAGGCAAAGAACGTAGCAGTATTCGGAAATACCTCATATGATTTCATCGCAGGTGGTACCGGTTCTGGTAATGTGAACAGGGCTTACACCGTATCTCTTCTCGACGGTCTTTCAAATGCAGGCCTTCAGGCTGACGCAAACCTCCAGAAGATGTACGAGGAGTATCTCGCCAAGATCGCCAAGGAAGCAGCTTCTGTAGACGGAGACCTTTTCAGCTTCCTTCCTAAGCCACTCCCTGCAGAGTTTGTTCCTGCAGCTAAGGATATCGCCGCAGCTGCTGCCGCAAACGATGTAGCCATCATCACCTTCGGTAGAATCTCAGGTGAGTTCGTAGATAGAACCGTCGCCGACTTCAACCTCTCTGCAAAGGAGAAGCAGCTCGTAAATGACGTTACCAAGGCATTCCACGCTGCAGGTAAGAAGGTCATCGTAGTTCTTAACATCGGTGGTGTCATCGAGACAGCATCTTGGAAGAACACTCCAGACGCAATCCTCCTCAGCTGGCAGGCTGGCCAGGAGGGCGGTAACTCTGTAGCAGACGTTCTTACTGGTAAGGAGAACCCTTCAGGTAGACTTCCTATGACTTGGCCTGTAGCATTCGAGGACCACAAGTCAAGCGAGAACTTCCCACGTTCTGAGACCTTTGAGCTTAATCTGAATGCATTTATGGGTCTTGAGCAGGTTGCAGGAGACAAGAAGGACTTCGACTGGACCAAGTACGAGGAGGGTATATATGTCGGTTATCGCTGGTTCGACAAGTCAGGCATCCAGGTATCATACCCATTCGGTTATGGTCTTTCATACACCACCTTCGAGTACAGCACTCCTGAGGTTGCAAAGGAAGGCGACAAGGTATGCGTGAAGCTCAGCGTGAAGAACACCGGAGCCGTAGCCGGCAAGGAGGTTGTCCAGCTCTACGTAAGCGCTCCAGGCAAGACCATGGACAAGCCAGTCAAGGAGCTCAAGGCATTCGCAAAGACAGCGACCATCGCTGCTGGCGAGTCTGCTGACGTAACTCTCTGCTTCAATGTCAATGATCTCGCCTCATGGAATGAGGAGACTTCAGCATGGGAGCTCGAAAACGGCACCTACACCATCTCACTCGGATCATCTTGCTTAAACATCCTTACGAACGCAGAGCTTGCGATCTAAAGGATTCACTCAAAAAACATATCTAAAACGGGAGAGGGTGACCAAAAGTCCTGCTGGACTTTTGGTCACCTTCTTTTTACTATGCTATCTCCTCTTCGCACCTCCGGACCCTCGAAGCAGCGCGACCAGGTGCGCAGAGGGCCATGTCGCACCTCCGGTGCCCTCTGAGTCTGGCGTGGGGTGCAGAAATCAGCTATTTACACCTCCAGGACCCGCGAGGCAGCGCCTCCAGGTGCGCAGAGGGCCGTGTCGCACCTGCGGTGCCTTTAGAGCCAGGTGCGGGGTACAGAAATCAGCCTTTTGCACCTCCAGGCCCACGAGGCAGCGCCTCCAGGTGCGCAGAGGGCCGTGTCGCACCTGCGGTGCCTTTAGAGCCTGGTGCGGGGTGCAGAAATCAGCTATTTACACCTCCAGGACCGCGAGGCAGCGCCTCCAGGTGCGCAGAGGCCCGGATCGCACCTGCGGTACCCTTAGAGTCTGGTGCGGGGTGCAGAAATCAGCTATTTACACCTCCAGGCCCGCGAGGCAGCGCGACCAGGTGCAGAAAGGGGCGCAGCGCACCTCCGGTGCCCTTAGAGCCTGGTGCGGGGTGCAGAAATCAGCTAGAATTTTCGTTCGCGGATGTGGCAGTATGGGTCGCCGCCGGTTCTTGAGTAGTAGTCCTGGTGGTAGTCCTCGGCTACATAGAAGTCGCCGGATGGGAGGAGCAGCGTGTTCACTTCGTAGCCGCGGGAGCGGAGGAAGGCCATGAGCGACTCAGCGGTGGCCTTCTGAGCGTCGTCGGCGTAGAAGATGCAGCTGCGGTACTGAGGACCGAGGTCCGGGCCGACGCCGTCCGTCTGCGCGGGGTCGTGGATCTCGAAGAACAGCTTGCAGAGAGTCTCGTAGTCGGTGAGGGCTGGGTCGTACTCCACTATCACCGCCTCCACATGATGGGTGCTGTGCGAGCGGACATCCACATAGCTTGGACACACCTCGGAGCCACCTGTGTAGCCCGCAAAAGTGCGCAGGACGCCTTTCATCCTGGAGAAATGATGCTGTGTGCCCCAGAAGCAGCCGCAGGCGAAGATGGCTGTCGCACAGCCTTCTGACGGCACGTAAACACGGACGCGGGAGAACTCCTCTACAGCCTTCGTGACGAGTTCCAGCGCCGGACCGTGCTTCGCCTGAAGTTCTGGATGATCCTTGCCACGCGCGTAATTATGCGTGAGATCATTCTTCTTCACCATGATGGCGATGGGGTTTCTGGAATCAATGATGCCCTGTACATATTCCATATAAGGGACTGACTTGTCGTGCGTGAGCAGGCGGAGAGCATTGACCACCCCCACAGGGATGCCCGCCTCCAGAAGGTCGTCGAAGGTCATGTCCGTATCCTCCACCACATCGTGGAGGAAGCCGGCCATCTTCTCCTCATCGGTGCTTCCCATGAGGCCTACTGTCAATGGATGAAGGATAACTGGGTAGCCGTCCTTGTCAAGGGCACCGGCATGCGCCTTTGCGGCGATCTGAATAGCTGTGTCGATAGGATTCATAATGACAAATTTAAGAATTATTGATAACTTTGGAAACTATGATGAACGTAATAAACATTGTGCTTATCGTGGCCCTGCTGGGCTGCGCCTTATGGTTTTCATTCCGTACCCGATTCGTACAGTTCCGTCTCTTCCGTGAGATGTGGAGCGTGCTTGGCGACAGCAGCGAGGGAGGGCACGTGTCGTCCTTCCAGGCGTTTATGGTGTCCCTCGCGAGCCGCGTAGGCACCGGAAACCTGGCTGGCGTGGCGACAGCCATAGCCGCGGGAGGTCCGGGTGCCGTGTTCTGGATGTGGGTGATAGCCCTTCTGGGTTCGGCCAATGCATTCGTCGAATCTACATTGGCACAGCTCTACAAAAGGCGTAGCACGGACTCATTCATCGGCGGCCCGGCGTACTATATGGAAAGGGGTCTGGGGAAGCGCTGGATGGGTGTCATCTTCGCCATCCTCATCTCCATCACCTTCGGTTTTGCGTTCAACTCAGTGCAGTCAAACACCATCACAGCAGCGTGGAGCGGCGCTTTCGGCGTCAGCCCGCTCGTGATGGGACTCATCCTCACGGGCTTCACCGTCATCATCATCTTCGGCGGCATCAAGCGCATAGCACGCTTCTCGAGCGTCATTGTACCGGTGATGGCAGTGGGGTATATCCTGCTGGCGCTGGTCGTTATCATTGCCAATGTAACCGAGCTTCCGGGAGTCATCAAGCTCATCGTCCAGAGCGCCTTCGGCTGGAAGCAGGCGGCGGGAGGAATGTTCGGCGCGGCGATCATGCAGGGCATCAAGCGTGGCCTTTTCTCCAATGAAGCCGGCATGGGCTCAGCGCCCAATGTAGCCGCCACCGCGCACACCTCACATCCTGTACGTCAGGGACTTATCCAGACTCTCGGAGTCTTCACAGACACCATTCTCATCTGCTCCTGCACCGCCTTCATCATCCTCTGCAGCGGCGTTCCGCTCGACGGCAGCCTGGACGGCGTACAGCTCACGCAGGAGGCCCTGGCGACGCAGATCGGCCCTGCCGGCCGCTACGTCATCGCCATCGCCATCCTGCTGCTCGCATTCAGCAGCATCATTGGAAATTACTATTATGGAGAAGCGAACATCCGCTTCATCACGAAGAGCCGTCTGGCGCTGAACATCTACCGGGTAGCGGTCTGCGGCATGGTCATCTTCGGCGCCCTCACCACGCTCCAGACGGTCTGGGACCTCGCGGACGTCACGATGGCCTTCATGACCATCTGTAACCTCATAGCCATCGTCCTGCTCGGCCGCCAGGCCTTCCTGCTCCTCGACGACTACACCCGCCAGAAAAAAGCCGGCGTCAAGGCGCCTACCTTCCACAAGTCTGGTCTCCCGTCAGACATCGCCGACCGCCTGGACTGCTGGGAATAGCTTTCTTATTTCAAATAAATGTTATACATTTGCACAAAACGTATAACACTATGTCAACTGCAGCAAAAGAACAGACAGCTTTTAGACTTGCTCCTGAGCTGATCAGCATGATGAAGCAGAGGAGTAGGGCCTTGGATATCAGCGTAAACACCTACGTCACAAATCTTATCATCAAGGACTTGGAAGAATCAAGGGCACTCCCTAAGATTGACCTTCCTAAGACACTTGATGACGACATTCTTAAACTATCAGGTATCATTTCCTGCCCGTCTCAGGATGAGTTGGATACTGACGAGAGACTGAAAAGAATATGGTGCCGGTAAAAGTATTTCTTGACACGAACATCGTTCTGGACTTCTTCACCGGTCGCATGAACGATGGACTAGCTGCAAAGCTCATCCAAGTAGGTCGGTCATCTCAGTTTGAGATGTGTATATCTTTCCTTACCGCGATTAATACCATGTATATCGCCAAGAAACTGGCTAGCACCATTACTCCGGACGTTCTTACCCGTCTATTCACCATTCTTCCACAAGATGCAGGTCAGTGGAAAGACGCAGCAGCCCTAAACGACGTGGCGGACTTCGAGGATGCCGTGCAGATTTCGTGCGCTCTTAACAACTCATGCTATATCGCTATCTCTCGAGACCAGCACTTTACCCAAGCCCCCATGCCCGTATTTACCCCAGAAGCTTTTCTGGAGGCCATCACCAAATAATAGACTATTTCTGTGAGATACCCTGCTCTGCCACGAAAGCGGCGAGGGTGGAGCCATCGTCGATGCTGGCGATGCAGTCGGTGAGCATGCTCACCTTCGCGGCGTCAGCGATCTTCAGGATGTTTGCGGTGCTCTCCTTCACGCAGTAGTCGCCGGCGATGCCACATACGTCGATGTGGTCAGCGTTCTTGAGCCACTGGTAGATGACGGTATCCTCGGCGAGATCCTCGAACGCGCCATACTGCTCCTTGTCCTGCTCCTGTCCCTTGAGGAAGAGCTGGACCTTGTCTGAGCCCTGCGCAAGGATGAGCGAGAACTCATCAGCGAGGCCTGCGCCCTGGGTGAAGGCTACACAGTGAGAAGGCCAGATGCCGCCCTGTGGAGTGAAAGAGCAATGATTTCCTGGATGCCAGTCGAGAGTGAAGATGACTGCATCATAAGAAGGCGCGATCTCTGCAATCTTTGCTGGAAGCACCTCACCGCCAGCCACATAGAGTGATCCTGCAGGATCGAGGAAGTCCCTCTGGACGTCTACGACTACGAGGACATTGGCCTTTTTCTCAATGGTCTGCTCTACCTCCTTCTGCTGAGGCTGGCTACAAGAAACTACAGTCATGGCAGCAAGTGCCACACCGCAAATGATGTTCGTTTTCATATACAAAGTCATTAATTTTATTCAATTATAACGCCATCTCCATGAAGAGAATAAGCATGAATCCTATGATGAGCGCGTAAGTGTCTACGCGAAGATTTCCGTGGTCGTGGGAATGTGTCTCGGGTATCATCTCATCACATACCACATATAACATGGCTCCTCCCGCAAACGAGAGCATGACAGGCAGCAGCATCGCCGAGATGGCTCCGATGCCGTAGCCGGCGAGGACGCCGACGACTTCGAGCAGAGCGATAGCGAGCGAGATGACGAAGGTGCGCAGCCGGCTGACGCCAGCCATGAGCAGTGGCGCGATAACCACCATACCCTCGGGGATGTTCTGAAGCGCAATGCCAATGGTTACCGCCCATGCGTCTCCGGTCTCGGCAGCATTGAAACCGACACCGGTCGCCATGCCCTCAGGAAGCTTGTGAATGGCTATGGCAAGCACGAAAAGGAGGATCTTGTCGATGTTTGCATTGTTCGCATGCTTCTCGTCATCGATGCCGGTGATCTTATGAAGATGTGGCGTCAGAAGGTCCAGCACGCGAAGGAAAAGCATTCCGCACGCGACGCCTATGATGACTATCCAGCAGCGCTGGATACCGGCCATTTCGGCAGCAGGCTGTATAAGGCCAATGGTAGAGGCTGCGAGCATGACTCCTGCACAGAATCCCATCACGGCATCATTCCACTTGTGTGGAAGCTCCTTGATTCTGAAACCGAGGAGCGAGCCAATGATGGTCGCGAGGCTTAGACCTGCCGCACTGATAAGTACATTTTCCATTTCCTTATCTCACTTTGTTAAGCTGCTCGCTGTAGGCGAAACCGCCAGAGGCGAGGATTCTTTCGATCTCTGCGCGCTCGACGCCGAAGTTGTAGCAGATCTGGTCTAGGTTGTCGAACTCCTCGTCGCGGAGGAGGAAGTTGATGGCCGACACAAGCATTGGCACATCGGAAAGAGGAAGATGGTCCATGTGATTACTTACTTTTCTTGGTGAATGTATCTACAAGCAGCGTCGCCACTACATTTGACGTGGAGTTGATGAGGGTCGCCGGCATGTCCACGAGCGTGCCTACGACAATGATTACGCCAGCCACTTCGGCAGGGAGGCCAAGCAGCGAGGTGATGAGGAGCTCGCCCACGAGCATGCCGCCAGTCACCGCGCCGAGCACGATGGACGACACGATGCCGATGGAGAGCGCCAGGAGCATGCCGGAAGGTGTCGTGATGCTCTGTCCCACGAGGAGCATCAGGAACACCGTCTTCATGAGGCCGCTCATCACGGAGCCGTCCTTGTGGACATTGGTCCCGAATGGGATGATCATCTCCGCGAGATCGGGGTCGGCGCCCATCTTCTTCAGGGCGTCGATGTTTCCCGGGATGGCCAATGAGCTAGCACCCGTCGCGAACGCGACTATGGATGGAGGCAGAATGTGCTGCCAATACAGTTTATACCCCTTCACGCCGCGGCTGAGAAGCACATACAGCGGATTCATGATGAAGAAATAGAAGGCCGCAAGGCCGACGAACAGGATGAACGAGCGGAGGTAGCCCTCGAGGAGCTGGTTTCCGACCACGGCCACTGTGTCTGCGAAGAAGCATCCCAAGCCCACAGGAGCGATGTACATGACGATGTTCATCATCTTCATTATCACTTCGTTGCCTGCGTTGATGAGCTTCTCGAGCGGCTCAGCCTTCTCCCCCATCGATGCGATGGAGTAACCCATGAGGGCCGCGAAGACGATGAGAGGCAGGAGCGCCGACTTCGAGAAGAGCAGCGGGAAGTCGGTCACGGTGAAGGAGCTCACGATGGCGTCTGCCAATGTCCCCTGCTGTCCGCCTTCGACTGCCAATGAATTCGCTGCCACCTCGCCCAGAGGGCTGTAGATGCGTGTGCCAATGTATGCGACCACGCCTGCGACCAGGGACATCCCGAGGAAAACGAGAAGCGTAGTTCCAAAGAGGCGCCCCACATTTCCGCTCTTTTTCATGTTGCAGATGGACACCGAGATGGAGAAGAACACCATAGGAACCACCAGCACGAAAAGGAGGTTCAGGAAGAAGTCGCCTGCAGGCTTCACCGCGTGAGCGGCCTCAGGGGCATAGACACCGACTATTCCTCCAACGACCAGTCCGGCCAGGAGCGCAAGTGTGGATCCGTAATTTTTTATGAATGAATTCATCTGTGGTCTCGTAAAGACTACAAATATAGTGTTTTTCCGGCAGAAACTCTCGCCCTAGGGAGGTTTTCGGCCCGCGCGCGGCTCAGAGGGTCGCGCGGGAATCAGGGCGGAAGGAGAATTCGCAGCCGCAGTAGAGCTGGTTGTAGAAATCCATCTCTCGGATGATCTCGTTTCGGCGCTCCTGCAGGCCGCCCTTCCTCCAGTTCTGCGCCCACCAGGTCACGCCTTCGACCTGCGAGCAGGCCCAGGAGCCGGCGTCATCCACCTGGTCGAGCCTCTTCCAGCGGGAAGAGGCGAGGGTGGTGGTGAGAGCGGCGTAGCCGTGCGCAGCGGCGTAGCGTGCCGCCCGCAGGAGCCTGTAGCGGAAGCATTGGAGGCACCTGCCTCCACGCTCCGGCTCCTGCTCCAGGCCCTTCACCGCCCGAAGCCACGCCTCGTGGTCATAGGGGTCCTCAACCATCTGCAGCCCCCATTTCTCGGCATAGCGGGCGCACTCAGAGCGCCGGTGCTCGTACTCTTCCAGGGGGTAGATATTCGGATTCGAATAATAGATGACAGGCTCCAGCCCATTCATCTTCATGCATTCGACGATAGCCGAAGAGCAAGGCGCGCAGCAAGCGTGCAGCAGCACCCGCTTCGTCCCGCCCGGCGCCTCCACCCTAAGCTTCGAAATATCTGTCTTCTTTCCCGTCATTTCCGCCCACAAAGATAGCACTTTTCTGTCCATTTTCCTCCTCGCTTGTCCGCGACCCCGACGGATACGCCCTTTCGTCCGGGTCGTGGCATAGAATGCGTCCATTTCTATCCCATGCAGGACGCGACCCCGACAGATACGCCGTTTCATCCGGGTCGTGGCATAGAATACATCCATTTCCTTCCCCTGCAGGACGCGACCCGGAGAATTCTGCCGTTTCGTCCGGGGCGTGGCATAGAAGCCGTCCATTTCCCTCCCATGCAGGACGCGACCCCGACAGATACGCCCTTTCATCCGGGTCGTGGCATAGAAGCCGTCCATTTCCCTCCCATGCGGGACGCGACCCCGACAGATTCGACGTTTCATCCGGGTCGTGGCATAGAAGCCGTCCATTTCTATCCCATGCCGGACACGACCCCGACAGATACGCCGTTTCATCCGGGTCGTGGCACAGAAGCCGTCTATTTCTTTCTCATGCCGGACGCGACCCCAACAGATACGCCGTTTCATCCGGGTCGTGGCATAGAATACATCCATTTCCTTCCCC
>JAKSJM010000018.1 GCA_024398075.1 Bacteroidales bacterium
GTCCGGGATGGATTATTCAATATTCGTTACGGTAAGCGTTAGGGATTGGTATGAAAAAGATTGCTAAACTATTTGTCGCAGGTGTGGCCATAGTGGCCGCAGCACTGTGCCTCCAGTCCTGCGAGAAGATGTCAGAACGGGATAAGAAGCTCATGCTTGCCAGAGAGAACACATTCTATTGGGGCAGAAGAATTATGTCCTTCTCCTTGAACAAAAAGCTGTATTATGACAATGATACATGGATTTGGAGTGATGAAAGCCAGAGTGGTACGGCTTATGATAAATGGAGAAGTGTCATACTTCGTAACTCGGCATCCGATACGCTTAAGGTGTATTGCTTCGTGCACCAGGAGTTCAAGAAATCATCAATGATTGAAGATCTTTCTCTGTATATACCAGAGGAGAATGGCGTGCCTCAGCCAGACCGTGTAAAGGCAGAGATCAGATTCTCCTCCAACGGGAGAAATGTGGTTTTCAAGGATATTCCGGTTTCATCATTCAGTATCGAAGGGGATGAAATCGATGAGTCCAATGAAAAATGCCGACATCTATGCGGAAGTTTTGCATTTCATTATAAACCTGATAAATCCAGTCATATCCCTGAACTAGATGTCAAGGATGGAATGTTCTTCGCAACAAGTCGCTAAATAAATGAGAGGTCGACCCACCGGTCGACCTCTTCATTTTTTTTGTGCAGTATTGCTTCTTACCTCTGCCGAGGGACACAGCTGTGTCGGATTATCGCTATAGGCTTTTTTCTGCAGCGATCGCTGCGTTATAGCACTCGCGGCAGAGAGGCTCGTAGACATCCTTCTCTCCGAGGACTACGAGGTCCTTGTTTGTGGAGAGACGGTGCGAGTGGTTCGCGAGGCTGCCACACTTGACGCAGATGGCGTGTACTTTCTGCACATCTTCGGCGATAGCCATCAGACCAGGCATAGGCCCGAAAGGCTTTCCGAGGTAGTCGGTGTCGAGACCGGCAATGATCACGCGTACACCCTTGTTTGCAAGGTTCTGCACCACTTCGATGATGCTGAGGTCAAAGAACTGTGCCTCGTCGATGCCTACTACCTTCACATCTTCTGGGATGTTGTACATCTCCTGTGGGTTGCGGATAGGGGTGGACCTGATGGAGTGAAGGTCGTGCGATACCACATTTTCTTCAGAATATCGTACATCGATGGTCGGCTTGAAGATCGCAATCTTCTGGTTTGCGAACTGCGCCCTCTTCAGTCGGCGTATGAGTTCCTCAGTCTTCCCTGAGAACATGGAGCCGCAGATTACCTCAATGCAGCCTGATTTTCTATAATTTTCGGAAAACATTTGTTTTATTTGCTTAAATTTGTGGTTGTACTAGTGCAAATATAGACAAAAATCTTATGGAAGTAAGCCTTACAGACAAATTGTCTTTGATAAATGAAGCCATTGCTTCTCTTCAGGGACAGATAGATGATCTTAAAAAGCAGCTCGCAGAGGTAGAGGCTGCAGTGGAAGCAGAGGCAGCTGCGCCTACGATGCAGGTAGCAGATATCGAGCCGGTCGAGATATCGATCGACGACGATATGCTGGCAGCTGTAGCCATTCCAGACATCCCAGTCGCTGCTCCTGCAGCTGAAGAGACTCCTGCAGTTGAAGAGACGCCTGTAGCAGAGGATTTGCCAGCGGAGGAGCCGTCTGTCGTAGAAGAGGCTCCGGTAGCAGAAGGTATGATTGTGTCTGAGGACCTTCCAGAAGACGACCTTCCAATGTTTGAGGAGGTTCCCGCTTCTGCAGAGCCTGAGGACGTGGACCCTCTGGCTGCTCTCTTCGGGGTGGATGAACCTGCAGCGCCAGTGGAGAGCATCAATGATGCGAGCAAGAAGAAGGCGAAGAAGACAGTCAAGGAGAACCTTGAGGACAGACGCCCTTGGAAGACAGCGGTGCCTGGCCAGCCTGTGAAGAGCATTATCAGTGCTATTCCGCTCAATGACAGAGTGCTCTTTGTGAACAGTCTGTTCCGTGGTGATGCGCTTATGTATCAGTCTACCATCACAGCCATGAATGAGATGTCTACTCTCGATGAGGTGGAGGAATACGTAGAGGCGAATTTCCCGAACTGGAATCTCGACTCGGATGTGGTCTATCGCTTTATGATGGCAGTGCGTAGAAAGGTGAGATAATTCATGGCTGGTGTGCTGTACATAGTGCCTACTCCCGTAGGAAATCTCGAGGATATGACCTTGAGGGCCATCAGGGTCCTGAAGGAGGCGGATCTCATCCTTGCCGAGGATACCCGCACCACGTCAGTCCTGCTGCATCACTATGATATTCACGGAGCTCTCCAGTCACATCATAAGTATAATGAACACCAGACGGTTGAGCTGGTGAAGGATAAGATACTGGGTGGCATGAATGTGGCTCTGGTCAGCGATGCCGGTACCCCAGGTATCTCGGATCCAGGCTTCCTTCTTGCACGTGCTTGTGCTGCGGAGGGCATTGAGGTTCAGACGCTTCCTGGTGCTACAGCATGCATTCCTGCTATCGTGTCGTCTGGTTTGCCTTGTGACAAGTTCTGCTTCGAAGGCTTCCTTCCGCAGAAGAAGGGACGCCAGGGCGTACTCGCAGGTCTCGCTGCTGAAACAAGGACCATGATATTCTACGAGTCGCCATACAGACTCGTGAAGACACTCGAGCAGATGGCTGAGGCATTCGGTCCAGACAGGCAGTGCTCGGTAGCGAGGGAGATATCGAAGCTCCATGAGGAGCACCGAAGGGGCACTCTTGCGGAGGTGGCGGAGTGGTTCCGCGAGCACGAGCCGAAGGGTGAGATAGTGATGGTGGTCGCAGGAGCCGATCCTGAGGCTGCCGTTGTGGAGAAAAAAGAGGCTCAGGACGAGCCTATGAGACAAAAGAAGGTCTCAAAATATAGACTTAAACATATGGAGGAGGAGATTGAGGATGGAGAAGAAAACTTCACAGGAGGCCCCGAGCAGGGGTAGGGTTTCAGCCGCATTCAAGGTAGGAGCCATTTCATTTGCATTTCTGGTCATTGGCTATCAGGTAGCGCTGTTCATACACAGTGCCGCGGTGTCGCGCATCATCTCGAACCGTGATGCGCCCGATACGGTGTATGTGGTGGATGATGCGCTCGCGCGGCGACTGCTTGGAGATGACCCAGCACTGGAGCCGGCGTATTCTTCCGGCGATAAGAGTGCTTCACGAAGCACGAGGCGCGAATATGTCTCGCACGGATCTTCGGAACGTTTTTCAGAACGACGGGAGGTGCAGCATGCTAAGAGCGGCGACGCTCAGAAGGTTTATGAGAAGTTTGTGAGGCGTCGCGTAGAGAGTTTTCCGTTCAACCCAAACACTATCAGTGTGGAGGATCTGGTGCGGCTGGGGTTTTCCGAGAAGCAGGCCGAGGCCATTGACCATTATAGGCAGAAAGGCGGACGCTTCCATAGGAAAGGTGACTTTGCGGCTTCCTATGTGGTGGCTGATTCCGTATTCGAGAGGCTGGAACCATATATTCGGATTCCACTGGTGGACTTGAACACCGCTGATTCTGCGGCGTTCGATGCGCTTCCAGGCATCGGACCATATTTCGCGTCAAAGATGGTGGCATACCGTGAAGAACTAGGCGGCTACTCCTTCAAGGAGCAGCTCATGGATATCTGGCACTTCGATGAGGAAAAGTTTGAAGGCCTGAAGGATCTTATCAAGGTGGATACTACGAAGGCTGAACCATACAGGCTGTGGGAACTGTCTGAAAAAGAGCTTGCTAAGCACCCTTACATAGGGAAGTACAGTGCCCATGGAGTAGTGCTGTACCGCGACCACACCCCGAAGGAGCAGCTGAGCGTGGAGGCGCTCGGAGAGGCCGGCGTACTGCCGGCCGACCAGGCGCGCAAGCTGGCGCGATGCCGCATAGCGAGGCCATTGGTCCAATAATGAAACTTTTTCGCCGTAAAATGAAACTTTTTCAGTAATTTTGAAGCCTACGAAAAGAATTACTATGGCACGGGATAGACTGTTTCTCATCGACGGGCATGCGCTCATCTTCAAGATGTACTACGCATTTCTCCGTAAACCGATGATCAATTCGAAAGGAGCGGATACATCCATCCTTTTCGGATTCACCAAATACCTTCTCGAACTCATCGAGAAGGAGCATCCTACGCACCTGGGAGTGGCATTTGACCCTCCTGGAGGTACATTTCGAAATGAAATGTACCCAGAGTACAAGGCGAATAGGGCAGAAACCCCGCAGCTCATCATCGACGCGCTGGAGCCGCTTACCGAGATATGCCAGGCGATGAACATCCCAGTGCTGATGCTGAAGGGCTTCGAGGCTGACGACGTGATCGGCTCGGCTGCTAAGCGTTTCGCCCGCGAAGGCGCAGATGTGTTTATGGTTACGCCCGACAAGGACTATGGCCAGCTCATCGAGGAGCATATCTTCCAGTTCAAGCCAGGCAAGTCTGGTGGTGAGAACGAGCTTGTGGACAGGTCCAATGTATGTGAGAAATATGGCATCTGCGATCCTTCGCAGGTGATCGACATGCTCGCGATATGTGGAGATGCCGCCGACAATGTTCCCGGCGTGAAGGGAGTAGGCGAGGTCGGAGCATCGAAGCTCATCGCCAAGTATGGGTCAATGGAATCGATCTACGAGCATCTCGATGAGCTCAGTGAGCGTCAGAGAGGCATGTTCGAGGCCGCCAAGGATCACATTGGCCTAAGTAAGCAGCTTGTGACCATAAAGACTGACATACAGCTTGATACCACTCTCGAAGACCTTTTGATAAGCACAACGCTAAGTCCAGCTATAGTCGACCTTTTCGAGAAATATGAGTTCAACTCATTGAAAAGATACATTGCTGATATCAAGGTGGAGAAGACGCAGAAGCCGGGTATGCGAGTAAGCGAAGCGTCGGTAGCCGAAGTGGAAAAGGCTGCGAAGGCGAATGGATGCTGTAGCGTCGCTTTCAGGCACGGTATGCAGGTCGCAGCCACAAGGGATGGCGTAATCATTGGCGCATCGGGAGATGCGCATGACTTTAAGAATATCCTGGAAGATGCTGAGATAGAGAAGTTTGGCTTTGATATTAAGGGTATGATGGTGAAGGATTCTGTGCGCATGGAAGGCAGGCTTTACGATGTAGAGCTAATGCATTATGTGCTGAATCCTGAGAGAAATCACACCCTCGAGGTACTTGCGGACAGCATGCTTGGCGTGTCGCTGGAGGCAGCACTGCCGGAAGGAGGCATGGAATCGCTGTTCGGAGATGAGGATGCTGCGGAGGAGGTGGCAGATTACTCGCGCGTGGCAGCTACATTGGCCGTAGGCGAAAAACTCAAGCAAGAGCTTCTTGATGGCGAAATGCTGAAGCTGTATGAGGATGTGGAAGCACCTCTGATTAAAGTGCTTGCACGTATGGAAAAGAATGGTGTCTGTGTGGATGTGGCTTCTCTTCGTGAATTTGCTGAGCAGCTGCGTGTGGAGATCGCGAAAAAGGAAGCGCTCGTTCGCGAACTCGCTGATGAACCAAATCTGAATGTAGGTTCTCCGAAGCAGCTAGGCGCTGTGCTTTTCGAGAAGATGCAGCTCGATCCGAAGGCGAAGCCAAATGCCAGAGGAGGCTGGAGCACCGACGAGGAGACGCTCCAGGCGCTTGCCGACCGCAGCCCTATCATTGATGCCATACTCGACTATCGCGCAGCGAAGAAACTTCTTTCGACGTATATCGAACCATTCCCGGGCTACATCTCGCCTGTGGATGGACGTATTCATACTACATTCAATCAGGCGCTTACATCTACTGGCCGCCTGTCGTCGTCAAACCCTAACCTCCAGAATATCCCTATCCGCACGGAGCTGGGCAAGGAGATCAGAAAGGCCTTTGTGGCGCAGACACCAGGCTGGCTTATCATGTCTGCCGACTATTCGCAGATAGAGCTGCGCATCATGGCGCATCTGAGCTGCGACGCGCATCTCATCGCAGCGTTTAGGGACGGCGTGGATGTACATTCTGCCACGGCATCGAAGATATTTGATGTTCCAGTAGCAGAGGTAACTCCGGATATGCGCCGAATCGCTAAGACCGCGAACTTCGGCATCATGTACGGAATCTCTGCGTTTGGCCTCTCGCAGCGCCTGAAGTGCTCTCGTGGGGAGGCGAAGAAGATCATCGATGACTATTTCGCATCGTTCCCTGCCATTTCTTCATTTATTTCGGATACTGTGACCCTGGCGAAGGAGAATGGTTTCGTGGAGACCATATTCGGCCGTCGCAGGTATATTCCGGATATCAACTCTCACAACTTCACTGTGCGTTCGCTTGCTGAGAGAAACGCTGTGAATGCCCCTATTCAGGGCAGCTCTGCAGACATCATCAAGCTTGCGATGATAGCTATAGACAGGAAGATGCAGGAGCAGGGCATGAAGTCAAAGATGGTGCTTCAGATTCATGATGAGCTTCTTTTTGAGGTGGCTCCCGATGAGGTGGAAGCACTTGATGCTCTGGTGGTTGCGGAGATGGAGAATGTGGTTAAGCTTTCTATTCCTTTAACTGTAGAATGTAATCATGGTACCAGCTGGCTCGAATCCCATTGATGTGCTCGTAGCGAGCGCCAAGGCGGGCAATGGCAAGGCTTTCACAGATTTGTGGGACTTGTACATTGACTCCCTTAGAGACTATATAAGGAAGTGGATGAAGAATCTCGATGACCTGTATGTGGATGACATCTGCTCCAGGAGCTTCGAGAAGGCATTTCGTCAGATAGACCAGTTCGATCCGACGAAGAGCCAGTTCGTGACGTGGCTTCATTCGATAGCCAAGAATACAGCACTTGACCTGACGGAGAAGGACAAGAGGATGCGCATGGCTCTGGTGTCGATAGAGAGTTCCAAGGACATCATAGAAGATAGGGAGACTGAATCACCGCTGGATGCGATCATTCGCACTGAAAGCAATGCGAAGACGGAGCGTTACATCGAGCGCTTGCCTGCCCTTTATAGGGAAGTGGCATCGAAGAGGCTGCTGGATGGACTTCATTACAAGGAGATCGCCCAGGAACTTGATATGGAACTGAACACGGTGCGTACTCGTATCCGCAGAGCCAAGGACTTGATGGATAAGATGAGAAAGGAAGACGAACAGGAGGACTAGTACATGACATTTGAAGTTTTTGAATCAATAGTAAAGGCGGAGTTTCCAGAACTTACTGCAGAGCAGATGGAGAAGTTCCGTCAGATGGATGGACTATATCGCGACTGGAATGCGCAGATAAATGTGATTTCGCGCAAGGACATTGACAATTTTTACGCTCACCATGTGCTGCATTCGCTGGCAATAGCGTCGTTTCTGAAGCGCCAGCGCCCAGAAATCTACGAGTCGCTACGCTCCGGTGGTGTTTCTGTGCTGGATTTGGGCACAGGTGGCGGCTTCCCTGGAGTGCCACTTGCCATCATGTTTCCAGCTACGCAGTTTACCCTCTGCGACTCGGTGGGAAAGAAAATCATAGTGGCAAGTGGAGTGGTCAAGGCCTTGGGGCTCACAAATGCTGAGACCATCAATGCTCGCGCTGAGACGCTTCCTGGGCAGTTTGATTATGTAGTGTCGCGCGCGGTCACAACGCTTGATAATTTCTATCCGTGGGTTAAGGATCGCTTCAAGGGTAGCATCTTTTATCTCAAGGGAGGAGATGTGAATGAGGAGATTGCCACAGTTATGTCTCATGCTCGTCTTAAGAAGGGGAGTGTAAGCACCTGGCAGGTGGACACTTGGCTGAATGACGAATATTTTGAAGAAAAATTTGTTATTCAAATAGAAAAAAACTACCTTTGCAGTCCTATTGCGTGAAAAATATAAAAATTAAAGATAATGAAAAGAACATTCCAACCTTCAAACCGCAAGCGCGTTAACAAGCACGGCTTCCGTGAGCGTATGAGCTCAGCAAATGGCCGTCGCGTACTCGCTTCTCGCCGTGCACACGGTCGTAAGAAGCTCACCGTATCATCTGAGGATAGATACTAGGATTTTCGCTTACGCGGAATTTGAAAGCTGGACACTATATGTGCTCAGCTTTTTTATTATATTTGTGACCAGTGTATTAAACTAAACTATATGTCTACTACGAAAGAACTTTTAGAGAAGCAGAGGGCTTTCTTCAAGGAAGGTCACACTCTTGATGTGCGTGGCCGTAGAGCCGCACTCAAGATTCTCTCAAACACCATCAAGCAGATGCAGGGAGAAATCCTTGACGCATTGAAGCAGGATCTTGGCAAGAGTGAAACTGAAGCTTACATGTGTGAAGTCGGTCTGGCTCTAGGCGAGCTTGACGATGCGATCAAGCACGTGCGCCGCTGGGCTAGGAAAAAGCATGTGCGTACTCCATTGGCTCAGTTCCCGGCTAAGAGTTATATCGTAAGCGAACCTTTCGGAAATGTCCTTATCATGTCTCCGTGGAACTATCCGTTCCTTCTTAGCATCTCACCTCTCATCAGCGCGTTGGCTGCAGGAAACACAGCCGTCATCAAGCCATCCGCTTATGCACCTGCTACAAGTGCAGTGGTGAAGAAGGTCATTGAAGAAACATTCACAGAGGATTATGTGGCAGTCGTTGAGGGTGGTAGAGATGTGAACTCTGACCTTCTGGAGCAGAAGTTCGACTACATTTTCTTCACCGGAAGCAAGCAGGTCGGTCGCATTGTCATGGAGAAGGCCGCAAAGCACCTTACTCCAGTCACGCTTGAGCTTGGTGGAAAGAGCCCTGTCGTGGTGGATGAGAATGTGGATCTGGATGTGGCCGCTGCGCGTATAGTGTTCGGTAAGTATCTGAATCTCGGCCAGACGTGTGTGGCTCCTGACCACATTTTTGTATATGAGTCCGTCGCTGACCGCTTCATCGAGGCTTGTCAGAAGCAAATCGATCTCCAGTTCGGTGCGTCGCCTCTGGATAACGCTGATTACGGTAAGATCATCAGCGCCAAGCATTATACTCGTCTTACCGAGACCCTCGACGAGGTGCGCCCTATGCTGGTGCGCGGTGGAGAGCTTCAGGAAGACGCTCTTCGCATCGCGCCTTCCATCCTTCGCCTCGGCGCCCTCGCGCGCACTGAGGATGGCTGGAACATTGATGCATATCGCATCATGCAGGAGGAAATCTTTGGCCCATTGATGCCGGTCATCACCTACAGCTCACTCACTGACGTGGTGGATTACGTGGACGAGCATCCACGTCCGCTCGCTACCTACATCTTCACTAAGAGCCGTCTTGTCAAGAAACAGCTTCTCTCGTATCTTCACTTTGGCGGTGGCTGCGTAAATGATACTATCATCCATCTTGCCACTGACTTCATGCCGTTTGGCGGAGTAGGTGAGAGCGGTATGGGAAACTATCACGGCAAGTGGGGATTCCGCACGTTCTCGCATGAGAAGAGCATCGTCGACAAACCGTTCTGGCTCGATATCAAGATGCGTTATCAGCCTTATGTCGGTAAGCTGAAGCTTATAAAGATGTTCTTGTAAGTGATAATAAATAATTTTATAAAACGCCTTTTAAAGCCCATGGAATCAAGTTTTTTGAATCTATGGGCTTTCTTGTTTGTTTTTTATGTTGTAATTTGTAACTTTGAAGCAGTGTATTTATAGAACGAACAAAAACAATATAAATTCCATTCAAATGAAAAGGCTTATTTACTTCATGGCTGCACTTGCAGCCTGCGTCTTTGTGGCATCGTGTGAGAAGCCACTCGAGGAGCTTAATCCTTCATTCCCTACTATTGGAGACAAGTCTGTTGAGATCAAGTCAGGCGAGACCGTCAAGGTGGACTTCGCACTTAATGATGTGCGCGGTTACAAGATCACTACTGATGTTAAGTCTACAGCATCTGAGGATTACGCTGTAGCTGTAAGATTCAATGCTGATGGCTCTACCGGTGAGGTTTCCATCACAGCTCCATCACCTATTCATGATGAAAAGGCATTTGTTGTTACTGTTTCATTTGCAGACGAGCAGAATGCCAGAACTTCCAGTTCAAAGATAAATGTTCAGCCTGTGCTTGCACTTCAGGAGCTCAACCCTACATTCCCTTCAGTAGGTGCTGCACCTGTAGAGATCAAGTCTGGAGAGGTTCTCAGTGTGGATTTCACACTTAGCGATGTTCGTGGCTTCGCAGTCACTGCAGAGGCTACTTCCACAGCTGGCGATGCATATCCAGTATCTGTAGCTATGAATCCTGATGGAGAGAGTGGCGTAGTTACTGTAACAGCTCCATCTCTCATTCTCGATGAGAGCACATTCGACGTAACTGTAGCAGTTGCCGAGGAGCAGCATGGAAGGACAGCGAACGCTAAGTTCACTGTGAAGCCTGTTCTCACCACAGGACTTGTCAAGATCGATGCTCATGCAAACTCATTCATCGTTGCGCCTGGTGCAGTAGCAGTATTCCCTACTTTCAAGGGTAACAGCTCTGAGAAGGTAGCTGTCGCTTCCATCAAGCTTGAGTGGCAGGATGCTGCTGGTCTTTATGTAGATTGTCCTCAGATCAGCGACGGTGAGGCTATCGTTCGCTTCGCTGAGGGAAAGGAAGGAAACGCTGTCCTTTCTGGTGTAGACGCTGCTGGTGTAGTGGCATGGAGCTGGCATTTCTGGGTTACAGCAGATGCTCCTAAGGATGTAACTGTCGGAGGATATACCTTCATGGACCGTAACATCGGTGCTATTAACCTCGATGAGAAGAGCGAACTCTCAGTAGGTGTAACCTATCAGTATGGCCGCAAGGACCCATTCCCAGGTATCAAGTTTACCGAATATAAGGATAGAGAGATCTATGGTGCAGATGGACAGCCTATTTCAGTTCCTATCGTGAAGACTGCAGAGGCAGATAACCTCGAGACTACCATTCAGAATCCTGGCACATTCTATAACAATGTTTATGTGAGCGGTGCAAAGCATGGTTACAGCTGGATCACTACAGACGCTACCACTTATGGCGCAGACAAGTTCGCTGCCCTTTGGGAGAATGGTGGCAATAAGACCATGTATGATCCATGTCCAGCAGGTTATGTAGTGGCTCCAGTCGCTGCATGGGACGCTGTTAAGGCTGCTACTGCAGACAAGGTTACTGAACTTTGGGATACTAGCTACGAGACTTTCGATGCTTCAGCTATCGGAACTAACGAGAAGTATGCGGCAGGTAACAGAAAGAAGGTTCAGTTCAGAGGCTGTCTCTATGGAGACCTCAGACTCACAGTAACTGGTGAGATAAGCTCAAATAGCGCATCATTCAGCTACGCAAACTGCGTCGGCAAGGCTCTTCCTACTGCAGTGGTATGGTGCGCTGACATCGACGCTTCCTATAAGACAAACTCAAGCGCTTCTTACTTCAGAGGTTGCGCTGTAAAGGTCAATACTTCTGGTAATGGTAACTATGAGGATGTATCTGCTGTCAAGGTAAATGCTCTTGCTACAACCGGCAAGTATACCCTTATGTACAGACTCCCTGTACGTTGCATCAGGGAGAAGTAGTTAGACCCCAGATCATATCATGAAAAGACTTTTAGTTTTTATCATTCTATCTATAAGTGCAGTTCTTACGAGCTGCACTTATATTGAGAGCCCCCAGCCTCTCAGTGAGTTCGACATCCTCTTCGATGTGGAGGAACTGGTGATAAAGGTGGGGGAGTCAGTCGAGATTCCATTTACCGTCACCGGTACAGATGGCAAGTCTTTAGACTTCACTCCTTCTGTGGAAAATAGCAAGGTCAGTGTGAAGATAGCCAAGATGGACTATGATAACGCACAGGGCGTAATCAAGGTCACTGCACCTAAGAATCTTGCGAAGGATATTGAGACTCAGGTATTTCTCACTATTTCAGATTCCCACGGCAGAAAGCTCACTCGTTTCGTGGACCTCACTGTTGTGGGCAATGGTATAGATGATCCTGGTACAGGTACAGGCACCGGAGGCGGAAATGGAGGTGGCAGCTCTACTGAATATGGCGAACTGGGCATTTTCTTTGACCTAGACGCACCATCCATCAACCCAGGTGAAACTCTTGAGATTCCTTTTACCGTGACTGGATCTGAGGGCGTGACCCTTAATATTGTCCCTTCGGTTGACAATGGAGATTTCGAGTGCAAACTCGGAAGGATGGACTATGTAAACTATGTGGGTACAATTAAGCTTACATCTCCAGCTATCGTTACTTCAGAGACGGAAGTAAATGTCTCTCTTTCGGCGAGTGATACTCACAATCGTAGTGTGACCAGAGGCATCAAGGTCAGAGTGATAGCTTCTGCTGTGCCTGAAATCGAGGCTCTGGGAGATCCTTCATCCATGGCTGTCAAGGCTGGCGGCTCGTTCACGCTTTCGTATAAGGTCCATGATCTTGCTCCAGCAGTCATCGCTGGTACTCCTACAGTGACCACCACATCTGGATGGAGCACAGAGGTGTCTGTAAATGGCGATGTGATCAGCGTCAAGTACATCGCACCTACTCCTGCCACAGAAAAACTTGATTACAAGATATCTGCTGCAGATGACCATGGTCGTAAGTTCGAGTACAGTGGCAGCCTTTCCATTGTGGAGTTCAGCACTACCGCAGGCGCAGCGAACTGTCACATAGTGAAGCCAGGCAGCACACTTACCATAAATGCCGTCAAGGGTAACTCTACTGAGAGACTAGACTTTGACAATGCCGTACTCGTATGGCAGGATGCAAAGAGCCTCGTAAGTTCTGTTTCTGGCAATGGTAGCGAAGGCGTGGTAGTAGTGAAGCTTGCCGCAGGCAAGAGTGGAAATGCAGTTGTTGCTGCCCGAAAGGGAAACAAGGTGGTCTGGAGCTGGCACGTCTGGGTGTCAGACTATGATCCAGAGGCAAACATCTTCGAGTGGAAGGATGCAAATGGCATCACATACAAGTATATGGATCGTAACCTTGGTGCTCTTAGTGGTACTAAGTACAGCAAGGATGCATTGGGCCTTATGTATCAGTGGGGCCGTAAGGATCCGTTCCCTGGCGGAAGCGATGTGGAGTCAAGTATTGCCGTCTCTATCTATGATATAAATAACAATGAGATCTATATCAAGACTCAGGAGAGACCTACATACAACGACCACACCACTACCAACCTCCAGCTTGCCATCGAGAATCCTGACACCTTCTACTGGGCACCATCAAGCTCTTGGCCTTCAGTGGATTGGCTTACGAATCAGGCGTCTCTGCAGAATAATGATCTCTGGGGCGGCAAGACCAATGCCAAGACTATCTATGACCCATGCCCTGAGGGATGGTGGGTCCCTGCTGCAGGTGATGGATGGGGCTTCCGCTCTGAGTACAAGAAAGCAGGAAAGCTCAATGATGACGGCAAGTATGATGAGTCTTACCCTTGGTATCAGGATTATGACCTGAGCATTGGTTTCAGATATAAGACAACTGATGGCAAGGAGTTCTGGTTCCCACTTACAGGAAACATCGACTGCGGCAAGGGCATCCTTCAGAGTGTTGGCGGAAGTGGTATGTATAATACACGTACAGATAGCTCAAACACTGTTATATACGAAAGCATGGCTTGGGGTAACCCAGCCAGTGAGGTGGGACTTAACCGTCCATATGGCGCCTCTACTCGCTGCATAAAGGAATAAAATGACATTCAAAAAGATAATAATGACGATGTTGTGGCTGCTTGCGGCCACACATCTGTCTTATGGTCAGCAGCCCACGGTCACTGTCAGGGGACAGGTCAGCGTCGCGTCGGATGGCTCGCCCCTGCCTGGCGCTGCCGTACTCGAAAAGGACGGAAAGGGCTACGCCATCACTGACCTTGATGGAAAATACGAGCTATCCGTGCCAAGCGACGCGGTGCTGGTATTCTCGTGTCTCGGCATGACAGAGGTGACTATGCCGATAAATGGCCGCACCGTCATCGACGTGGCCATGGAAAGCGAAGCGACGCAGCTTGAGGACGTGCTCGTGGTGGCTTATGGTACCGCCTCCAAGTCGTCTTTTACCGGATCTGCTGAGACCATCCGTGGTGACAAGCTTCGCGATCGCCCGGTGGCTGATGTGTCGAAGATGCTTGATGGTCAGGTGTCTGGAGTCATGACGACTTCGGGCAGCGGCCAGCCAGGTAGCAGCTCGGGTATCATGATCAGAGGATTTGGCTCCATCAATGCCAGCAGTTCGCCGCTCATCGTGGTGGACGGTATTCCATATGATGGTAGCCTTAATTCGCTGAATCCCAATGATATTGAGTCAATGTCGGTGCTCAAGGATGCTTCTGCCGGTGCGCTTTACGGCTCCCGAGGAGCCAATGGAGTCGTCATCGTTACCACGAAGAGTGGTGGTTCGCAGGACAGCGTGACCATTGACTTCACGGCAAGGACTGGAGTAAACTCCATGGCCATAAGACCTTACAAGACAGTATCTGCATCTCAGTATATGGAGCAAATGTACAGGGCTGTGTACAATGATCTCGTGTATACTGAGGGCTATATGCCAAATGTGGCACTTGATAATACCCCTTCTCGACTGGCGAAGACTATCTTAGGCATAGACGACAGATACAATATCTTCGACAAGAATGTCGCGGACCTATTCGATGCCCAGGGCAAGGTGGTCGCAGATGCGCAGCAGAGATATCAGGCCAATTGGCTTGATGAGGCCAAGGCTACGCTCCCGATGAGGCAGGAGTACTTATTCTCGATGTCTGGGGGATCTCAGCTTAGCAAATACATGGCTTCTGTGGGCTATCTTGATGAGAAAGGAACCATAAAGACCACAGGCTTTCGCCGTATAAGCGCACGTGTGGGCGCAGAGTTCACTCCTTATGAGTGGTTCGATTTTGGCCTTAATGCCAACTTCTCAAATTCACGCAGTGATTATCTTGGAGCGAGTGGTACTGAGGCGAACAATATCTGGTATTCTGCCATGATGATGGCACCTATCTATCCAGTTTATGAGACATACGATGATGGCAGTATCGTGTATAAAGCCGGTGAACGTGTGTTTGACTACGGCGCTTCCAGACCTGCAGGCGCTCAGAACAATCGTAACTGTATCGCCACTCTCTTCGACGATGACTATTATCGTATCAATGACAACATAAACCTCCGTGGGCACATGGGTATCAAGTTCGGTGACTTCAGGCTGAGCACCTCGCTCGGCGCTGATGTCATCAACGTGAATACCACCACCATGTACAATAGAAACAATGGCAATGCTGTCGGTACTGGCCGACTTACAAAGGAGAATCAGAGGGTCCAGAGTTATACTTGGAACCAGCTTCTAACTTATAAGAAGTCTTGGGGGCAGCACACTGTAGATGCTATGGCTGGCCATGAATTCTATAACTATGTGGCTCACTATCTTGTCGGACAGAGGACAGGGTTCCCTTTCGACAAGTTTGATGAGCTGGGCCTGGGTTCCACACTTGCAGAGGCGAACTCCGTGGGAGATATCTACAGCATTGACTCCTGGCTTTGTAGAGCAAACTATAACCTTGCAGACAAGTACTATTTCTCAGGTAGTATTCGTACAGATGGCTCATCTAGGTTCATAAAGCAGCATCGCTGGGGCGTGTTCTGGTCTCTCGGAGCGTCTTGGAGACTTTCCCAGGAAGACTTCCTTAAGGATGTGAGTTGGATAAACAACATGACACTCAAGGCAAGCTATGGCGTGCAGGGAAACGATAACATTGGCGATTACTATGCATGGCAGGCTCTTTACGACATGAACTATCCAAATGCCAATCTTTCTGGCGCTATCATCTCATCTCTTGAGAATCAAGATGTTACATGGGAGAAAAATGGCAATGTCAATGTGGGACTCGAGTTCAAGCTTCTGGGACGTCTTAGCGGTACCATTGAGTGGTATCGCAGGACCACCACAGACATGCTTCTGGAGTATCCTATCGCCATATCATTGGGTTTCCCAGGTTATTTTGCAAATGTAGGCAAGATGTACAACACCGGCCTCGACATGACTTTTGGATATGATATCATCAGCAAGCCTGGACTTTTCTGGAATGTCACGCTCATGGCGTCAACAGTGCATAACAAGGTGGTTTCGCTGACTGGCAATGGGGAGGATATAAACAATGGCGTATTCCTAATCCGCGAAGGTGAGACTTTGAATACCTTCTATATGGCTCGCAGCGCGGGTGTGGATCCCGCTACGGGTGAACAGCTTTACCTCGCGTACGAGAAGGATGAGAATGGCGCTCCTCTTCCAGGAAGCGAGTATGTGACCAATGATGCTACAGTCGCCTCCGGCTGCAAGTGGCTGTGTGGCAGCAGGATGCCTGCTGTCTATGGCTCACTTTCGTCAAGCCTGCATGTTGGGGGCTTTGACCTTTCCACCATGCTCACATATTCCTTGGGTGGTCGCATATATGATAGCACATACAGGTCCTTGATGGAACCATCATTTGTCGGCCAGACTTATCACGTGAATTCCATGCGCGCATGGCAGAAGGCGGGCGACGTCACAGATGTGCCTAAGATCACGACTACTTCCACTTCTGTCATAAACGATAGATTCCTTGTGGATGCGTCATATCTGACGCTCAAGAGCATTGCCGTGGGCTACACCTTCAGCAAACCTTGGATGGAGAAAGCGCACATACGCTCGGCGCGCGTATATGCTTCAGGAGATAACCTCCTCATGCTCAGCGCAATGCGCGGACTGAATCCTCAGAGTAGCTTCTCTGGATCCACTTCATATACTTATACGCCGAACCGTACTGTTTCGCTTGGTATAGACCTTAAATTCTAGCAGTTATGAAAAGATCAGCATTTATTATATTGATTGCGACGCTTTGCATTTCCTGCTCGTCGCTTATGGAGACTTCGCCAAGCACTGATATCGTCAAGGACGAGATTCTCAAGGATGCGGAGGGCTTGCAGGTAGCCATGAATGGCGTCTATGCCACCATGTATAACCGCCTTGACTTTGTCACTGCCAATGCTCACCAGTGCTTTGGAAACATGGCTGTGACATTGGCCGCAGACTTGATGGGCGAGGATATGGTGCAGACTGCGCAGGGTGCCGGATGGTTCTGGAAGGATTACAACTACGACCAGCGCAGTCGCTATACCAGCAAGATATGGCGCTGCTACTTCACCTGGGAGTATTTCTATGAGATTATTTCCAATGTCAATTATATCCTTGCCGCCGCTCCTTCTGCTAAGGGCGATGTGGATGAGATCACATGCGTCATGGCGCAGGCTCATGCCGTTCGCGCCTATGCCTATTTCATGCTCATTCAGTCATTCCAGCAGACGCTTGTGGGGCACGAGACGCTGCCAGGTGTGCCTGTGTACACTGATCCTACAGGCGCTTCCAGCAAGGGTAAGGGACGTGGCACGGTCGCAGAGGTTTATGAACAGATAGATTTTGACCTTGACGAAGCACTTCGTCTTTTCGATGAAGCTCAGGTCCCACGTAAGCATATCTCGCACCTCGATGTCTACTCGACCAGCCTTCTTCAGGCAAGGGTGGCTCTGGTGGAAAATGACTGGGCCAAGGCGGTGTCTGCCGCCAAGCGTGCCATCAGCACTCCTCAGGCGACACTTATGTCGCGCACCCAGGCTGTAGTGACTCCAGGTTACTTTGACGATACCACTACTCAATGGCATACTGGTACCACGCCATTCAACAGCGTGAACTCTCCATCTGTGATGTGGGGCGCAGAGGTGCTCTCTGACCAGTCCACTGTGTTTGCCTCCTTCTTCTCAATGATGGACGCATGCACGAATGTGTACTACGCGGCGGAGTCGCCAAAATGCATAAGCAATTGGCTTTACTCGCAGATTCCGAATACGGATGTTCGCAAGGAGTGGTGGAACGGAAACATTGGCATAGATGCGACCAGGTGGAAATATGGCGCAAACATTAACTACAATCAGCATAAGTTCCAGTGGGCTGACCAGCAGTCGTACAAGGGAGACTATATCTTCATGCGACTTGAGGAGGCCTATCTCATTCTAGCAGAGGCTCTATGTCGTCAGGACGACTTTGATGGTGCGAAGAAGGCTCTTGGCGAGGTGATGAGTAGACGCGATTCCAATTGGTCAATGACATTGGCAACCCTGACTGGCAGCGAGCAGACTTTTGGGTCTGTCGGTACTGTCAAGACCCTTATGGATGAGATTCTACTTCAGCGTAGAATAGAGCTTTGGGGAGAGACTGGCCGAATCTTTGATATCTTGAGGCTTCGTAAGGGCTGGACGAGGTATTGGACGGTAGGTACAGAGGTATCAAACCATACGAACTATCTGAGCAAATATGCAGAATATTTGAATTTCCCTGCCGACTACATCGAGTGCATCCTGATGATTCCACAGGTTGAGATAGATAACAACCCTAACATTAACCCAGAAGACCAGAATCCTTATGTCCAGAATTAGTCGTGTCTTTTTGATAATGGCGCTTCCAGTAGTATCTCTGTTTCTAAGCGCCTGTGACAGGGACTCTGTAGGTCCTACCTATAAAGGGGAAAGCGGATACGCTTTTGCGTCTAGCGTTCTCTATGCGGAGGTTTCCAAGGACAATAAAGGTGTTCTTGAGATACCTGTCTATAGAGGGGTGCCAGGAGAAGCAACCCAGGCATCCATTAGTTTTCAGTACGATGGAGCAGCATCCGAGTCGTCTGATCCGGTATGGATGGATACAGATCCTAAGGGCGTGTTCACCTTGCTCACTCCTAAGGTAACTTTCGCTCCTAATTCATGCGAGGCAAAGGTTCGTGTGATGTTTGGGGATTCAAATAAGCTGCGTACGACGGACAAGTACAGGATGAGACTCGTCATAGATGATGGCGTTTCTCCTTCTGGACGTAGTTCCGTAATACTTACAGTGACTAAGAAACTTGTGTTTGAAAAGTATGGTGACTGCACTTACTTCGATGAGTGTATCTTTGAGAAAGCGTACGAGACTGAAATATATAAGGCTCAGGGTGAAGAGATCTATCGTGTGATGGATCCTTACCGTGAAGGCCTTGTAGCCGAAGAGTATGCGGCTGAGGGATGGATGGGCACCCCTCCTGACTACGTCCAATTCACTTGCGAGGGTGACAGGATTCAGTTCAAGGAGTTTCCTACAGGTATGCTGTTCAACAAGGTGCACATGGCATATGCCTACTATCCAAGCGATTATATTTGGGGACGCGATTTCTCTAAATATGATGCCAAGTGCAAGAAACTTAACGACAAGCATTTTCAGCTGTATGCAGTCTATTGTCTCCCGTCGTTCCAGTATGGATATATGAACGATGGTGTCTACATGATAGACATTAATGTAAAATAGTTCAAAAAACTTGTGAAATTTTATGAGCTTGTGCCGTACTTTGGCACAAGCTTGTTTTATCTTTGCAAAACCATTCAGAAAGGCGTTGGGGATTCAAGTGTTTTACCTACCTTTGCTTCAGACGCCGGGTCACAAGTTTAACTATTATTTTATTTGAGTTTTTATGGCGAAAGAAGCTGAAGTTCAGGCTCAGGATGTAAATGCTGCTAAGTTGAAGGCATTGCAGGCTACGATCGACAAGATCGAGAAGGATTATGGAAAGGGTACTATCATGAAACTGGGTGATACACCTCAGTTTGATGTTCAGGTGATCCCTAGTGGCTCAGTGGCACTCGACCACGCACTCGGTATCGGCGGATATCCTAGAGGAAGAATCATCGAGATATATGGACCAGAGTCTTCTGGTAAGACTACATTGGCCATCCACGCCATAGCGGAGGCTCAGAAGCAGGGTGGAATAGCTGCCATCATCGATGCTGAGCACGCATTTGACCGCTCGTATGCGAAGGCATTGGGCGTAAACCTTGACACTCTTCTCATCTCTCAGCCAGATAATGGTGAGCAGGCGCTCGAGATTGCGGATAATCTTATCCGTTCAGGTGCTATCGACATCGTCGTAATCGACTCTGTAGCTGCCCTTACTCCTAAGGCTGAGATAGAGGGCGAGATGGGAGATAATAAGGTGGGCCTTCAGGCTAGACTTATGAGCCAGGCTCTCCGTAAGCTTACAGCAAACATCAGTAAGACAAATACTTGCTGTATTTTCATTAACCAGCTTCGCGAGAAGATCGGTATCATGTTCGGAAACCCAGAGACTACCACTGGTGGAAATGCACTTAAGTTCTACGCTTCAGTACGTATCGACGTGAGAAAGACCACTCAGCTCAAGGATGGCGATGAGGCTATGGGTAACCGTACCAGGGTGAAGGTGGTGAAGAATAAGATGGCACCTCCTTTCAAGAAGGCTGAGTTCGATATCGTATATGGTGTAGGTATTTCTCACGCTGGTGAGATCTGTGACCTTGCTGTGGATATGGACATCATTCATAAGAGTGGTTCATGGTTTAGCTATAACGGAGAGAAGCTTGCGCAGGGTAGAGAAGCTGCGAAGCAGGTACTCATCGATAACGTAGAACTCTGCGAGGAAATCGAGGCTAAGGTACGTGAGGCACTCGCGCAGACAAACGACTAATATTACTTTATGGGTAAGATCATTTTGACCGGAGACAGGCCGACCGGAAGACTTCATATTGGCCACTATGTAGGTTCGCTCAGAAGAAGAGTAGAGCTCCAGAACAGCGGAAAGTTCGACAAGATTTTCGTTATGATTGCAGATGCTCAGGCTCTTACGGACAACGCAGATAATCCTGAGAAGGTTCGTCAGAACATCATCGAGGTTGCACTTGACTATATGTCATGTGGCCTTGATCCAGAGAAGACCACCATCTTCATTCAGTCTCAGGTCAGTGAGCTTACTGAGCTTACATTCTTCTACATGAATCTGGTGACTGTTCAGAGACTTCAGCGTAATCCTACTGTGAAGCAGGAGATTCAGCTCAGAGGTTTCTCTGATAGTGGTGAGGAGAATAAAGCAGGTACCCCTGTAGGCTTCTTCTGCTATCCTATCAGCCAGGCTGCTGACATCACAGCTTTCAAGGCCGACACTGTGCCTGTAGGCGAGGACCAGGAACCTATGATCGAGCAGACTCGCGAGATCGTGCGTAAGTTTAATTCTACCTACGGCGAGACTCTCGTTGAGCCAGAGATCATGCTTCCGGACAATGCTGCTTGCCTCAGACTCCCAGGAACTGATGGAAAGGCTAAGATGAGCAAGTCGCTTGGAAACTGTATCTATCTTTCAGACTCAGCGGAGGACGTTTGGGCTAAGGTCAAGAGCATGTACACGGATCCAGGACACCTTCAGGTCAGCGACCCTGGCAAAGTAGAGGGTAATACTGTATTTACCTATCTTGATGCTTTCTGCAAGCCTGAGCATTTCGCCAAGTTCCGTGAGGCTTTCATCGGAAAGAAGGTCAGCTTCGAGTTTAACAGCTTGGACGAGGTCAAGGATCAGTACAGAAAGGGTGGACTTGGTGACATGATGATCAAGAACTTCCTGAATTCTGTGCTCAATGATACCCTTGAGCCTATCAGAACTCGTAGAAAGGAACTTGAGAAGAATCTTCCATATGTGTATGAGGTACTTCGTAAGGGAAGTGATACTGCCCGCGCTGTGGCTGCAGAGACCCTTGCCGATGTAAAGAGGTCCATGAGGATTAATTATTTCGATCCTGGAGTGCTTGAGGCACTTATCAAGGAGCAGGAAGAAAAGTACAAGTAATAAATCATGGCCCCGCATGTCGCGGCCTTTTGTGGTTATGAAGATAAAGTTGCTCGGAAAGACACCGGATGAACTCAAGGCTATAGCCGTGAGTGTGGGCTTGCCTGCTTTTGCCGGAAAACAGATCGCTCAGTGGATGTATCAGAAAAGAGTTAAGTCCATTGATGAGATGACGAACATATCGAAGGCTGGAAGGGAGAAACTAGCAGAGAAGTATGAACTTGGCGTGACTGCTCCAGTAGGCATGGCCGTCTCTACTGATGGCACGAAAAAGTATCTTTTCCCAGTCTCATGTGCCCGAGCAAACTCATTGAATGCAGCTGATGATGCCAGTGATGATGAACTGGAATCTGCAGCCATAGAAGCTGTTATGATACCAGATGACGATAGAAAGACTCTGTGTGTATCTTCACAGTCTGGCTGTCGCATGGCTTGCAAGTTCTGCATGACTGGACGTCAGGGCTTCCACGGGCATCTTTCGGCTGCTGATATCATTTCTCAGTTCATATCCATCGATGAGTCTCAGGAACTCACAAATGCCGTTTTCATGGGTATGGGCGAGCCATTGGACAACTATGAGAATGTTATGAGGGCCATCGAGGTCTTGACTGCTGACTGGGGCTTCGGGTGGAGTCCGAAGAGAATCACCCTCTCGTCCATTGGAGTCATACCTAACCTCAAACGCTATCTGGACGAGTGTCGCTGTCATCTGGCTATCAGCCTTCATGATCCGTTCGCAGATGAGAGGGCAGACATCATGCCTGCACAGAAAGCGTATCCTATCCAGGATGTCATCGCTCTTATAAAGAAATATGATTTCTCTGGTCAGAGAAGAGTTAGTTTCGAGTATACGATGTTCTCTGGGTACAATGATACCAAGCGCCATGAAGATGGCCTTATCCGCATGCTTAGGGGGCTAGAGTGTAGGGTGAACCTCATTCGTTTCCATAAGATACCTGATTTCCCTTATGAGACTACTTCGGAGAAGATTATGGAGAGTTTCCGCGACAGACTGAACGCCCATGGAATCACCTGTACCATTCGCTCTTCTCGTGGAGAAGATATACTTGCAGCCTGCGGTATGCTCGCCGGTCAGCATAAATCTAAATCGTAGTCAATATGAAAAAGTTCATCTCTATCCTTTTGGTCTGCATTCTTGCTTCAGCTCAGATGCAGGCACAGAACTATTTCGAGGGAAAGAGTACTGACCCTCAGAAGGATTCCATTGCGGTAGCCAAGCTTTCACGTCGACTCGCAAATGTAAGGTTGCATCGCCCTACGGTGGCATTGGTGCTCAGTGGAGGTGGTGCTAAGGGTTCAGCACACGTAGGTGTGCTCAAGTACCTTGAGGAGCAGGGTATTCCTGTAGATGTCGTGCTTGGTACCAGTATGGGTGGACTTGTTGGTGGTATGTATGCGCTCGGTTATAGCCCGGCTCAGATGGATACCATCCTTAAGCATATGGATTGGAACGACATCCTCATGGACAAGGTGGATAGAGGATATCGTTCGTATTCGTACACAAAGTATAGGGATAAATATCTTCTTTCGCTACCATTCTACTATGAGAGAGAGGACAATGGTCACGTGCAGCTCGCTGATGACATCGTGGATCCAGACCTCAAGCTCGGTGTGGAGGAGTCGTCTGAAGTTTCGTTGGGCACTAGCCTTCTAGGCAGCTTGCCTGCAGGTATCGTTCCTGGTCAGAAGGTAGGTAACTTCCTGAGTTCACTTACCGTAGGCTATCAGGATGAAATAGACTTTACTGAACTTCCTATTCCATACATGTGTGTCGCTACGGAGATGGTTTCCGGAAAAGAGAAAATCTGGCATCATGGCAAGCTTGCCACAGCCATGAGGTCGACTATGTCAATCCCTGGTCTGTTCTCTCCTGTACGTACCGATGACATGGTGCTGGTAGATGGTGGACTTAGAAATAACTATCCTACAGACATAGCACGTCAGCTTGGAGTTGATTATGTTATAGGCGTCGAACTGTCTGATGCGAACATGACGTATAATGACATCAACAACTTGGTGGACATAGTATGGCAGTGTACAGACATCATGGGAAGAGATGCCTTCGAGAGGAATGTAGGTCAGGCAGATATCACCATAAAGCCTGTGCTCACAGGATACAATATGATGAGCTTTGATCCTGTCTCTGTGGATACCATCATCAACAGAGGCTATCAGGCTGCTCTTGCCAATGCAGAACCTATCAGGCAGCTCAAGGATAAGATCGGCCCATATACAAAGAGGCTCGCCAAGAAACCTGCCGTAAATGTGGCCGAGAATGAGGTGGTGATAGCAAACATTCAGTATGAAGGTCTTACTTCTCAGGAAGTGGCTTATGTGAATGGTATTGTCAAGATTCAGCCGTGGGATAGGGTAGACAAGGCTGATATCGATAACCTCGTCATGACTCTATATGGAATGAAAGCATTTGATTATGTATCCTACGAGCTGCTAGGCTCGAGGAATCCATACACATTGAAGATCAAGTGCAAGAAAGCTCCTGTACATCAGTTTGGCCTTTCTGCGAGGTTTGACTCTGAGTCGCTTGTGTCCGCACTTCTCAACGTAGGTTTCTATACTCACAGGATTGAAGGTGCATCCTATGATTTCACGGTCAAGGTGGCCTCAAATCCTTATCTTGATGCCAAGTATACCTACAAGTCAGCTAAACTTCCTACGTTCAACGCAGATGCTAGAGTATCATACACTGATGTAACTCTTTCAAATTTGGATGTTTCCAGGTTCAATCTTAAGTATTGGAACGCACGTCAGAGATTATATCTATCTGATTTCAATCTTTCGTTTGCTAGACTTAGAGGAGGACTTAAGAATGAGATGTTCAATGTGGTTAACTTCATGTCCTCTGAGTCAAACTCCAGCGTTTCGCAGCTTGCAAATGTGAAGGATGATTTCTTGTCTGCTTTTGCAAATATCATCTGGGACACTTTTGATGACAGTTATTTCCCTACATCAGGTAAGAACGTAGAATTCTACTATGATTTCGTGTTCAAGTCTATGATGACAGAGCATAAGCCATTCCATGCCGTGTCCCTCAACTACAAGCAGGTATTTCCTTTGTCTGAGAAGGTTGACATACTCCCGTTTGTAAATGCAAGATGTGTATTTGGCTCTGATATTCCTATGCCATATATGAATGTTGTCGGAGGAAACCTTGAGGCAAGATATGTCCCTCAGCAGTTCCCATTCATGGGCGTAAGCTTTGCCACTCCTACCGATAACCTTATGTGGATGGCAGGTCTGGACTGTAGATGGCATCCAGCCACCGACCACTACATCACAGCTACCGCGAACGTCCTGAATGCCAGTGATGACCTTGATTTGTCTCTTCTTTGGAATTCTCCTTCTGCCATCATTGGTGCAGGCCTTGAGTATTCGTATAACTCAATCATTGGCCCAGTGAAGTTAAATGTACACTGGTCTAATCTTACCAAGTTTGGCGCTTACCTCGGGATAGGCTTCGATTTCTAAGATATGACTGAATACGAGAAAGTACTGTCTTCGCTGCAGGCTCTGTGCGTCAAGAAAGAGTGCTGCACCAGCGATCTTTTCAAGAAGGCTGTCAAGGCTCTTGATGGAGACCGCGAGGCTGCTGACAGGCTTCTCGCCTCACTTGTCTCCGACAAGTTCGTCGACGACGCCCGCTACGCCGCTGCCTTCGCTCGCGAGAAATCTTCGCTTACGGGCTGGGGCCCCGCGAAGATTTCCCTGGCCCTCCGCATGAAGGGCATCTCGCGGCAGGAGATAGACGCTGCGCTCTCTGAAATAGATCCAGAGAGGGCGGAAGACAAGCTTTATAAGCTAGTTCGCGCGAAAGCCAAGACTCTCGTCGGGGATCCATACATCAAATTCAAGCTCATTAAGTACGCCCTGAGCCGTGGATACGAATATGACAGCGTCGAGACTTGCGTCTGCGCTGTCATGGATGAGATGGAAACTACTGAATAGCAGTCTATTTCAATTCTCCTAGTCTTTTAAGGCACTCTTTCAGGGATACTCTCCAGTGTGGAATATCCACGCCGAAGGTCTCCTTTACCTTGGTCTTGTCAAGGACCGAGTAGTGAGGTCTTGCGGCCTTGGTAGGGAACTCATCAGTGTGGCAAGGCTTAATCATGCACTTGTCGTGACCACTGAGCTCGGCTATAGCCACGGTGAAATCATACCACGATGTGACTCCTTCGTCTGTGAAGTGATAGATGCCCTGCTTGTCAGTCTGACCCTCTTCGATGACTTTCATGATGACGTTTGCGAGATCCAGCGCGTATGTAGGAGTGCCCACCTGGTCAAATACCACCGAGACCACATCGCGCTCTGAAGTGAGCTTCAGCATGGTTTTCACGAAATTCTTTCCGTATGGAGAGTAAAGCCAAGCAGTTCTGAAGATAAGATGCTTGCATCCAGACTTCTGGATGGCTACCTCGCCGGCATATTTGGTGCTGCCATACGCTCCAAGTGGCTCAGCCTCAGCTTCTTCCTTGTAAGGAATATGACCCTCGCCATTGAAAACATAGTCTGTAGAAACATGTATGAGAGTAGCGCCACGCTCATTACAAACCTTGGCCAGGTTTTCTGCTGCAGTGGCATTAAGGAGGCTTGCAAAAGCCAGGTCGTCCTCAGCCTTGTTTACATCTGTGTACGCTGCGCAGTTCACTATCATGTCCACTCTTTCGGAGTCGGCCACGATACGTATAGCATCTATATTCGTGATGTCGAGATATACGGTCTCCACATTTGGCAAGCTGCTCACGTCTGTGAAGATGAAGTGATGCTTGCTTCCGAGTGAAACGTTGCGCAGCTCAGTTCCCAACTGGCCATTTGCGCCTGTGACTAGAATGTTCATGCTTGTTCTATCCTGATGTTGCAAATTTAACAAAAAGAAATCGTAGACTATGGGAGAAAATGCCTATTTTTGTACAAATTGAGTGATTATGGCGAATTCAGGACAGGTCGACAATAGACCGCCCATCTATCTTTACACAGATGGAGCTTCCAGTGGCAACCCAGGCCCTGGAGGTTTCGGCGTCGTGCTCAAGTGCGCCGGTGTGGAGAAAGAGATTTCTGGGGGCTTCGCCTGCACGACAAATAACAGAATGGAGCTCCTTGCCGTCATCACTGGACTTGAGGCCATCAGGTGGTCAAATGCACAGGTTGAGCTGTTCAGCGACTCGCAGTATGTGGTCAAGGCCATAAACGAAGGTTGGCTTGAGAACTGGGAGAGGAAGGGCTGGAAGAAAGTAAAGAATCCAGATTTATGGCAGCGTTTCCTGCCGCTGTACAGAAAGCACAGAGTTACGCTTCACTGGATAAAGGGCCATGCAGGCCATCCGGAAAATGAACGCTGTGACAGGCTGGCAGTAGATGCCGGGGCTGGAGCATTCAGCAGGGGAGAGGTGCTCCCCGAAGATACAGGTTACACAAATTCAGAAGAATTAACATTGTTATAGAATATGCAGAACGGAAAGGTAATAGTGGGCATCACCCAGGGTGATGGCAATGGTATCGGATACGAGGTGATCATCAAGAGCCTTGCAGATGCCAGGATACTTGAGGGCTTCACCCCAGTGATCTATGGCTCGTCGAAGCTCTTTGGCTTCTACAAGAAGACACTCCATAACATTGACCAGATAGATACAAATGTCATCTCATCCGCCAAGGATGCACATGCGAAGAGGGTCAACATCGTGAATTGCCTTCCGGACAATGTTTATGTGGAGCCAGGACAGCCATCCAGCGAAGCTGCTGCGGCAGCCATCACCTCCCTTGAAAGGGCAGTCGCTGACCTCAAGGAGGGTATCATTGATGTGCTTGTGACCGCTCCGATTAACAAGAAAGCCATGAATGGCGAGGGCTTCGGCTACACAGGACACACTGAATATCTTGAGAACGCATTCGGTGTGGATGACGTAACCATGTTCATGGTAAGTGACCGCATCAAGGTAGGTGTCGCTACAGAGCATATTCCGCTCAAGGATGTGCCAAGCGCATTGACTCAGGATACCATCGTGAGCAAGCTCAAGCTCATGAAGGAGTCGCTCGAGAGGGATTTCGGCGTCAGGCAGCCTCGTATCGCGGTTCTCAGCCTTAATCCTCACAGTGGCGATGGCGGACTTCTTGGCGACGAGGAGCAGACCATCATCATACCAGCTATTGAGAAGGCAAAGGAGCAGGGCATCGACGCGTTTGGCCCATACTCTCCAGATGGATTCTTTGGACTTGGACATTATGCGAAGTTTGACGCCACACTTGCTATGTATCATGACCAGGGACTGGCTCCATTCAAGGCCATTGCCTTCGATGATGGCGTGAACTTCACCGCAGGACTTCCAGTTGTGCGCACATCTCCTGACCACGGCACAGCCTATGATATGGCAGGTCGTGATGAGGCAGATCCAAGGTCAATGATGTCTGCGATTTTCACTGCTATTGACATCTTCAAGAATAGAATGGCTTACGACGACCTTCAGGCAGGAAAGATGAAAGAGCGCAAGCTCGATGACGGCGGTCGTCGTGAGCGCCCAGGCCGTCCTCAGATAGCATAATCCAGATGGAAGTAATCAAGACAGCCATACCGGAGGTCATCATCGTCGAACCTAGGGTTTTCGGTGACGCCAGAGGTTATTTCTTCGAGTCATACAGCCAGAGAGAGTTTGATGAGAAAGTCCGCCCCATAAAGTGGGTGCAGGACAACGAAAGCATGTCTTCGTATGGTGTGCTTAGAGGTCTTCATTTCCAGAAAGGTAGGTTTAGCCAGTCGAAGCTTGTACGTGTGGTGCGCGGAAGGGTATATGACGTGGCTGTGGATGTGAGAAAGGGGAGTCCGACATTTGGAAAGTGGGTCGGCGTGGAACTGTCAGAGGAGAATCACAGGCAGCTCTTCATCCCGAAGGGTTTTGCACATGGCTTCAGTGTCCTCTCTGAGACTGCTGTATTCCAGTATAAGTGTGATGCTTTCTATGCTCCTTCAGAGGAAGGTGCTATCGCCTGGGATGATCCAGATCTTGGCATAGATTGGCAGATACCGTCAGACAAGATACTTCTCTCTTCGAAAGATACTTGTCATCCTAGGTTACGTGAGGCCGATTATCTGTTTGATTACTCAGAAGACCTATATGAGGCTTAAGCTGCTTATTATTGTCATTTTTCTTGCTTTCGTTCACCTTAAGTCGCATGCTCAGTTCCGCATCTCGAGCAGCTTCAAAGGCGATGATGTGGTTCAGAATGTGCCTATGCTGATGGATCTGGTGCTTGAGCCACTGGGTGCTGAAGCCAAGCATCCATTCCTGGATAGAACCCTTGAGCTTGGCGTCGCCATTGTCACAGAGGCAGCATTGGTCAACACCATAAAATATACAGTAAGGGAGATGCGCCCAGATGGCAGCGCTCGAAACTCCTTCCCATCCGGTCACACGGCTACGGCGTTTACAGGTGCTGAGCTTGTGAGGATGGAATACGGCTGGGGATATGGCTCTGCTGCCTACCTTATGGGCGTCGGCGTGGCTTACTGCCGCGTAGGCAAGGGGCGCCACTGGTGGTGGGACTGCGTCGCCGGGGCAGGTATAGGAGTGTTTTCCGCGCATGTTGGAGAGTGGCTTCTTCCATATACGAGAAGCGCCTGGGACAGGATGTTCCCAGGCACTGCAGCCCCAAAGATGAGCTTTTCTCCTTCTTATGATCCGATGACCGGTGCTGTCGGCACCAGCCTCGCATTTACATTCTAGCTATTTGCAGACCATGATGTTCAGGATGACATTGTCAGTCTCCTGCATGCCTACTGAACCTACTTTTCCAAGGTTCTCAATGGTCTTCTCTATATCTTCGTCAATGATTCCGTCATGCTTCGACACGCACTGGCCCTCGAAGGCCAGAAGCGCAGACTGAATGGCGCTAGACACGCCTGACGCTACTTTCATCGCGCAGCCTACCTTCGCTCCATCGCAAACCATTCCTGTGATGTTACCTATCATGTTCTTGATGGTGGCGCATATCTGCTCGTAGTTACCTCCTCGAAGCCAAATCATTCCGCATGCGGAGCCGGTAGATGCCACCACGCATCCGCAAAGAGCCGAAAGCTTGCCGACGAAGTTCTTGATATGGATGGCCACCAGGTTGCTTATGATAAGGGCCCTGGCAAGTTTCTCGTCACACACTCCATACTTTTCAGCAAATGCAATGACCGGCATACTCACAGTGATGCCCTGGTTTCCTGAGCCTGAGTTACTCATGGCAGGAAGCGTGCAGCCAGCCATTCTCGCATCGGATGCGGCTGCTGTGAGAGCCATCGCAAAGGTGAGGAAACTACTACCAAGCGCACCTTCCTTGTCTGCAAGCAGAGTCTTTCCTACGCAGAGCCCATAATTTCCCGTCAGTCCCTCCTCTGCCAGTGCTCTGTTAAGCTTCCTGTCGTCAAGGATGAACTCAATGTCCTTGTACTCAGCTGCTTCTGCAAATTCCAAAATTTCCCTAACTGTGATGCCATAGTCGCCGCTTTCACCTTCTTCTTCAGGTTTTCCCTCTATGTCGAAAATAATGTTCGAGTCGTGCTGGAGCTTGACGAAATGGTCATGGCTATCTTCGATGACGGTCTCTGCAGTGTGCTCGCCTGAGGAAGCCACAGCCTTTACATAAAGCTTATGTGGGGTATCTGCTACGCTAATGCTTACTAATCCATTGTCCACTATCTCCTTTGCTCTTTCGATGGCTTCTGGCGTGGTGTTATGAAGGACTTCCAGTCCAAATGACGACTCCCCACACACTGCACCGAGGGCAGATGCTATGTGGAGTCCGATCATTCCTGTGCCTGGGATTCCGACGCCCATGCCGTTCTTGAGTATATTCCCGCTCAAGGAAATATCAAGCTTGATGTCGTCGAGCATTCTGTCTGTACTATCCAGCATCTCTACGGCCTTGGCCACTGCGAGTGCTACAGCGATGGGCTCCGTACAACCCAGCGCAGGCTTGACCTCTCTATGTATCAAGCCGATGATTTGTGCTTGTCTTTCGGTCATTTTTCTAACTATTTCTTGAAGAACTCAAGTGCATTCTTAAACAATTCGTCTCTAACCTCAGAGTCTACTACGGTCTCAAGTGGGAATCCGTAACTCATGACCTTGTATCCATCTCCAGTGAAGCTTACTGCAGCAGATACGTCATTTCCTGTATATCTGAGTACGATGGCTCCGCTTGCGCTGACTGGGAGAATGCCGTCAGGATTCTCCACGCAGTAGATATCCTTGTTCATCTTCTGATGGAAGGCGAAGGTAGGAACCTCGATCATGTTCATGGCATTTCTAGCAGGTGCGATTTCGCCGGTAGCGCAGCCATGATCTGAGAGCCACTTGTATCCAAGAGTTTCAGTCACGAATGTCTTTGTGGCCGTGGTGTACTCAGCAGGGACCTCCACAGGATATACCTTATCCCATACGTCAGTTCCAATGTTGGCACCTGATATGATGATATTCGTACCCTTGGCTGCTGCGTTCTTGATCCTCTCCTGAAGGGCTACAGGGAATACCTGGAAACGGTTTTCTACGGCGCCGCGACCTATCTTCGTGGTCACCTGCTTGCCGCAGAGCAGGTCAAGTGCGAAGCAGTTCTCTTCCATCTCGATGTATGCGTCGCGGCTAGCGGAGCAGAATCCGTAGCCAGCGGCGAGGATGGACTTCGCGTGAGACGCGACAAAGTCGAATGTGTTTCCTGGGATGAGTTCTCCAGCATGGTCAGAGTGGCATGCACCGAAACCAGGGTTGTCGTCATCCATCCAAGGGAGTTCTCTTCTAAACTGGTAGATATCTCCGACATAGTTGATCTCATGGCCGTATGCCATTCCTCCGTCGGTAGCGCCATCAAATCCAGCATATTCCTGACCATCAAACCATGTCGGTGCAGACACTCTATCGAAGTTGTTGACAATGATTACGTCACACATGCTGTTCTCAGTAGGCTTTCCTGCGCAGAGTATTTCGGAAGGGAAACTCTTGCCACCTTCATTGAAAGCCACGATCTTATAGCTGTATACATGGCCAGGTTCTATCCTTACTGATGACTTGAAGCTATCGCCATCCTTTCTAAGGTCTCTAAGAATCACTCCCTGATCGAACGCCTCGTCATCCACTCTGGTATAGAGAATGTATCCTGTAGGCATTGCAGTAGGTTCCTTGGTGTCTTCTGTAGCCTTCCATGAAAGGATCACTTCATCCTTGTCACCCCAGGTGGCAGAGAAAGAGTTCACAGCCAGAGGCTGGACTACGTAAGGCACCTTGTACATGTCGCTCATGAACTTGAGCATACCCTTGTAGATGGCGCGGCTTACAGTGAAGCGGAATGTAGGGTCGAGACCATATTTCATGTCAGCGAAGTTCTGGTGAGACAGAAGCTCGAGAAGCATGCCTGGCACTGAAGTGGTGCGTGACTCGCTGTATGAACGGTCCCAGAGGAATCTTTTCGAGAATGTAGGGTCGAAGTCTGCACGGATGTCGTCTACGATCTGATCCTGTACGTGACCTGCAAGAAGACGTCCTGCCATTCTGTTTGTGCCATTTGGAAGTTTGTCAGAACCATCGCACAGAAGAGTGTAGATGGAGAGAACACCGATTGTGCTGTCGTCCATGGTGGTACCAGCATCGGTGTGGAATGCAAGCGAGAGGTCGAATGGTATTCCGAGACCCTCAGCCTTAGGATTAGCCCATGAACCACCGGCCATCCAGCCTGTCCAGGCGCCGCGGCTAGCGTAATCATTGGTGTAATCGCTGTCATACTGCTTCCAGATGGTAGGCTCTACACCGGCATACTGCATCCAGTACATCGCTCCCTCAGTGAAGCAAGGAAGGCCAGAGGTTACATACTCCATCACAGGTGTGTCCTTGAGGCCGCGGGCTATCTTGCCCATACCGCCACCTATTTTTACACCATCGGCGGTGATGACTGAGTTACGCGTATACTCTCCGTTCACGCAAGCATTGTCAATGCTCACGTATCCTTCAGTACCCTCTGCGAACTCAAAGGTGCCGAGGTATATCCATGTGCCTCCGCCCATCTGCTGGTTCACTGTGAATTCTGTATCTCCACCACGATGATGCACTGTATAGTGCGCGGCCTTCGTGCTCTCTTTCAATGTTTTGTATGAGATGTATACAGCATATTCGCCCTGCTCTGGGATATCTGGTGTCCAGGTCGCCTTGGCGGTCGCCTCCGCTCCCTTCACGCAAGCAGCCTGTCGCGCTGTACCCATCTTGAATGGATTGTCGGTGCCGACATAAGCGATCTTCGCATCCGCGAATCCCTCGCCGGCATCCTTCCATGATCCGCTCTCCGAGTACACGCCTTTCTTTCTGATAAGACCTGTACGAGGCTCGCTGAAGGCGGGGTCATTGTCCGTGATCACCTCGTGGATCTGTGTGTCTCTTTCTCTTGGTGTAAGGACGTACGCACCAGCGTTTTCAAGCATAGGGATGAGGAAAGGCAGCACATAGCTTTGCGTGTACATGTCCTCGACGGTGCGGTGCACTGTCGCTCTCTGCCACTCCCAACGGTCTGTCGCCTCCTCGAAGTATCTTCCGTGGCTCTGCCAGAGGGAAATGTATCTGTCGCTCATGCCCTTAGGGAATGACTGCGCCCCGATCCTGGTGATGAATGCTTCGTTCATCATCTTAGGGTCTCTGGCGTGTGCGAACTTATAGTTGTTTGATTTTCCGTCGTTTCCGAGCGAAGGTGTAGCTAGGTCTTCGATGTTTCCACCTTTGCAGCGTATTGTGCCTATGTCGTACTTCTGGTACTCCTTAGGCGCATATTTCTTGATGGTCTGCTTGAGCCACTTGATGTCGTCTGCAGTCCAGTGGAAGTCTGAAAGACTCTGGCTGAAGTAGATATCCAGCTTACCATTTCTTGTGAGTACCTTCTCGATACTAAGCTTGGATGTGACTGTGGTTCTTTCTCTGACTTGTACATTGATTGAGTCCGATGCAGGCTTGAATGCTTTGGTCATGTTCTGCGCAAAGGCAGTGGAACATACGAGCATCAATGCTGCGGATAGTGTGGTTAGTTTCATGTTTTATTGTCTATTTTCTTATTCTATCGATGATGACTACTAAGAGCGCTCCTGAGAGTAGTCCGAGCGCATCTGCTATCAAGTCTTTCACGTCTCCGCTTCGGTATGTGGTAAGGCTCTGTCCCCATTCACAAGCCGCTCCTAGTAGTGCTCCCAGAATGATTAGGCATAGAGCTACCAGAAGGGTCTTTCCGACGCCTCCTTTCTTGATGTTCAGGCAAAGGTATGTGAGCACTGTGAAGGGGGCGAACATTATGAAATGAACGCATTTGTCTGTAGGGATGCCGAAGTAGCTGGACTGGACATTCGGTATGGAGCTGAACTTGCCGAAGCAGAGGTACAGCACCATTGACACGTAGGCGAGGTAGAGCACCCAAGGCCAAATCTTCTTTTTCAACATCATAGAGCCTGCATGTCGTTAAGTCTCTTGTAATAGCCATTCATGGCGAGGAGCTCCTCGTGGCGTCCTCTCTCCACTATGCGGCCTTCGTGCATGACGCAGATCTCATCAGCGTTTCTGATGGTGCTGAGGCGATGAGCGATGGCGATGGTGGTGCGCTCCGAAGTAAGTCTGTCGAGCGCTTCCTGCACGAGCTTTTCTGACTCAGTATCAAGCGCAGAGGTGGCCTCATCAAGAATGAGGATTGGTGGGTTCTTCAGGATGGCTCTAGCTATGCTGATACGCTGGCGCTGGCCTCCTGAAAGCTTGCATCCACGGTCTCCGATCATCTCATCATAGCCGTGTTCCTTCTCCATGATGAATTCGTGGGCATTGGCAATCTTCGCGGCGGCTTCCACCTGCTCGCGTGTAGCATTCTCCACTCCGAAGGCAATGTTGTTGAAAATGGTGTCGTTGAAGAGTATGGCCTCCTGGTTGACATTTCCTATCAAACTGCGTAAGTCTTTGATGCTTACGTCTTTGATGTTGACTCCGTCGATAGTTATGGAACCTTTCTCTACGTCATAGTATCGTGGGATGAGGTCCACAAGTGTGGATTTTCCCGAACCGGACTGGCCCACAAGTGCAATGGTCTTGCCCTTTTCCAGTGTGATGTCGATGTCTTCAAGGACATCTCTTGCTCCATCCTTGTAACGGAATGTCACGCCGTTGTACTTGATCTCGTGCTCGAATGATCCTAGATGCACAGGATTTTCCTTCTCCAAGATCTCGTTTTCTGCGAGCAGAATCTTGTCGATTCGCTCCATGGATGCGAGTCCCTTAGGGATGGAGTATGCGGCTTTCGAGAGATCCTTGATAGGCTGGATGATGCTATAGAGGATGGTCATGTATGAGATGAACGCGGGGGCATCGATGCTCGAGTTTTCCCCGAGAATCAATGTGCCGCCAAACCACAGCACGATGGCAATCATGCAGCTTCCGAGGAACTCGCTGACAGGGTGAGCACTTGCCTGGCGCACTCCGACCTTTGTGTTCTGCACCTTCATGTTGTCGGTGACGTTCTCGAAGCGTCCCTCCATCTTGCTTTCGGCGAGGAAAGCCTTGATGACGCGAAGTCCACCTATGGTTTCCTCCACCTGCGACATGGTATCGCTCCAGTACTGCTGTGCCTCCAGGGACTGAGCTTTGAGCTTATGGCCTATCTTGCCCATGATCAGTATCATGAGTGGTGCAAATACAATGGTGAAGATAGTGAGCTGCCATGACATGGTGAAAAGCACAGCAAGATAGATCACGATGAGGATAGGATTCTTGATCAGCATGTCAAGCGTGCTGGTGATGGAGTATTCAACCTCACCCACATCTCCACTCATTCTAGCTATGATGTCTCCCTTTCTTTCCTGTGAGAAGAATCCGATAGGTAGAGAAACTATCTTGCGGTAGAGCTCCATTCTCATGTCCTTCACGATGCCCGTACGGATAGGCACCATGACAGCTGTAGAACCGAAGTAACAAGCTGTCTTGATGAGCGTTATCGCGCAAAAGATGAGACACAGACAGAGAAGAACCTTGCTGTGTCCATAGATGGCAATATAGTTTCCTACAAAGTAGTAAACGTTGTTTGTAAGATCTCCGAATCCACTTACGTCGCTCCATGGAATGAACTGATATACAGTTCCTGAAGTGTCGAAAAGTATCTTTAGGATAGGGATGAGCAGTGAGAATGAGAATACATTGAACACGGCGGACAGTATGTTCATGAGGACGGATCCTCCTAGATATCCGACGTAAGGTCTAACATATCTCTTTATGACTTTCCAGAATTCTTTCATGGGGCTATATAGTGAAATACTGAGACTTCGTCTGACGTGGCAATGGCATCAGGGTAAGTCTCTCTCCATCTTTCTCGAAAAGGCTGGAGTTTGGATATGACTGTGTGAAGCCTAGCTCAGAAAGCGCTGATGCTGAGGCTCCAAATGCAAGTTCAGGTGTGTTGTTGTTTTCGCTGAGATGGCAGAGGAAAATGTGCTTGAGGCCTGGGTGATAGAATGACTTCACGGCTTCCGCGCACTTGTCGTTGGACAGGTGTCCGCAGCCTTTACAGATACGCATCTTCAGGTCGTATGTATATGGACCATTCAGAAGCATCTCCATGTCATAGTTCGATTCTACTACCACTGAGTCCGCGTTCTTCGCAAATGCCAGCGCTTCGTCTGTCATGGCGCCAATGTCGGTCATTATGACGAATTTATATCCTCCTATCACTATGCCATAACCTACGGTCTGGGTAGCATCGTGAGGGACGACGAAGTATCTCACCATCAGCTTGTTTGGCACTATCACATTCCATTCTCCAGGGGCGAGGCTTTTCCTGCAGGCATTTATGTAGTCGCGTGTGAAGGTGTGCTTCTCCAGCGCATTAAGAATGCTGGCCTCGGAATAAACAGGCTTGGAAAGATGCTTGCACATGCTTCCAAGGTGCTTTATGTGGTCTAAATGGTCATGGGTGACAAGCACGGCTGAAAATGAATCGTAAGATAGTCCGTGCATCATGAGCTCTTTCTTTAGACGCCTGAGGCTCACACCTGCGTCTATGAGCACACCTGCGCTTATCTTGCCTTCTTCCTCAAGACCGAGAAAGTAGCAGTTGCCGCAGCTGCCGCTTGAAAAACTCATGAATCGTATATTCATCATTGGTTCGTCTCCTCTTCGCAATATTTGGAAATCACGCTGTATGCGTCTGCAACGCCGAGCTCTCCCGCACGGGACAGGTCGATGCATCCCTTCTCCTTGTCCTTCAAATAGATGAGCACAAGGCCACGGTTATAGTAGGCATCGCCCATGTATGGGTATAGCTTGATGGCTTTTGTGTAGTTCTCTATAGAGTTTACAAGCTGAGAATCAAGGCAGTAGAGATTTCCAAGGTTAAAATAGAAATATGGTATGTTTGGCACAGTCTCGGCGGCCATCTTCATGTCCTCGATGGCTTCGCTATAGTCATACGAGTTCATTGTGTGGTCGCTTACCCTTGCCCTTGTGGCGCCCTGGTCGTCCATGGTGAGCGTTTGTACATTGTTCTGAATGGATGCTATGAAGTCGATCATCTCAGCCCTGAGCACTCCTCGATTCATGCGGTAGAATGCCTTGTAGTAGTCGGCGTACTTGTCGCTGGCGACATCCTTCGGTGCCAGCTCCACAGCCTGGTCGTAATGGGCGAGTGCTGAACTGAACTGCTTGTTCTGCACGTCGTACATGCCCCTGATGAAGTGTGTCTTTGACGATGAGACTCTCGCCGATCCGGCTCCTGTAGGGCTGTCGCCGTAGAATGCATTCTCAAACCTGCCCGCAATGGCGATGCCTGCGAGCGAATCCTGATTCGTGATGATCATAGGCAGAGGCGAAGCATCCATGAATCTATCCATCAGCGTGTTCTCGTAACGACGCTTGAGGGCGTAATTCACATTCTCCTTCTTTGAGGACAATGTCATCTTGTACAGCGGCTTCAGGCGTATGTCGATGTCTCTGTGCTGAAGCAGCTCGTCATCGAAGTCTTTCTTCGCGAAGTCTGCGTCCAGTGCCAGCAGAGAGCTGTACTTCTTCGTGGTGTCCGCAAATGAACCAGCATCGGTGGCGTTCTTTTCGCGATAGTCGCGCACCTTCTGCTTCGCAGTGTCGTAGTCTTTCTTGGATTCCTTCTTCATGCCCAGCATGTTCTTCACGTAAGAGCGGTTCAGGTATGCCTTGGCGAAGTCTGGGTAAAGTTCAATGGCCTTGTCATAGTCCTCGAGTGCGTCCTGCCAGCGTCCCATCTCGATGAAGATGGAGGCTCTGTTGAAGTGGGCGAGGACATTGCCAGGGTTGATGTTGATGACGCGATCCATGTCGGACAATGCTCCTTCGTAGTCACCCACCTGCGAGAGGATGAGGCTGCGGTTGTACAGGGTCAATGCGTTTCCCGGCTCGTCCTTGAGGACCCTGTTGAGGTCCGCCATCGCTGCATTGTAGTTCTGGCGCTCATAGTGCATCAGCGCCCTGTTGAAGTATGCCAATGTGCTGGTAGAGTCAAGCGAAATGGCCTTGTCCATGTCTGCCAATGCCTTGTCATAGTCGTTCTGTGCGGCGTAGAGGCGGCTTCGACGTATGTATCCTTCCGGCTCGAAGCGGTCAAGCTTGATGGCTTTGTTATAGTCGTTTATTGCTTTTAGAGTGTCTCCCAGGAAGAGGTACGATGCACCTCTGTTCAAATACGCAGATGGGTCGTTTGGCTCCTGCTTTATGTATCTGTCGAAATCTTTCACCGCAGGCTCGAACTGGCGTGCGAGAAAGTATGTTACGCCGCGACTGTAGTATAGGCCGATGAATCCAGGGCGTAGGTTGATGGCCGTGTCGAAGTCCTGGAAGGCTTCGTCATACCTTCCGAAGCGGCTGAGCGTGATGGCTCTGTAATGATATCCATTCGTGAAAACCTGATTCAGCCTTACTGAAGTGTCAAAGTCCTTCTGGGCGCCTCTAAGGTCTCCCAAGTTATATTTAGCAATGCCTCTGAAGAAGAATGTCCAGTAGTCTGTAGTGTCAAGTTTGGAGAGGATGTTGAAGTTCTCGATGGCGTCTGCATATTTGCCATCGTTCAGTGCCATTCTTCCTCTCATGTAGAACACGTCACGGTCGTACTGAGCATGCATCGAGACGCATGCACAGAGAAGCATAACAAGTATGGTGAGGTGTCGTTTCATCCAAGTAAATTTCGCAATGTGGCCGATAATTGCTAATTTTGGCCACATTTTGCAAATATACTCAAATATTACACCAAATAAAAGGTGAAAAAGCGCCAAAAGATATTCTTTTCCCTGATATTTTTCAGCTTTGCGGCGGGCTTTGGATGCTCGGCGCAGATAGGGGGTATGGTATCGGCGAGTTCACTCCGTTCCAAGGTGGAGTTCTTGAGTAGCCCGCTTTGCGACGGACGTGCCACGGAGAGCCTCGGAGGCATGGAAGCGGCGTTCTGGATTTCCCGTCAGATGCAGCATGATGAAGTGCTTCCTATGGGGGATTCCTACATGCATTCCCGCATGGCTTCGGGCAGACGCATCAGGAACATCATTGGCATTGTCCCTTCAGAGAAGCCTTCAGATAGATACATCATCATCGCGGCTCACTATGATAACCTAGGCGTGCTGAATGGAAACTATTATCCTGGTGCGGATTCCAATGCCTCGGGAGTGGCTGCGATGCTCTCTGTGGCCCGCTCACTTCGTGGCATGAAGGTGCTGGGGAAAGGACTCCCGGTCAATGTGATATTTGTGGCTCTCGATGCCAAGCAAGTGAACATGCTTGGCGCTGAATGTCTTTACAGTGACCTGGCAGCAGGGCGCCTTCGTAATCCTGCGACCGGTGCTGTGGTCCGAAAGAGCCAGGTGAGCATGTTCGTGAACATTGACATTCTAGGTGGAACATTGGCGCCGATCAGAAACGGTAACCCTCGATACCTCATCATGCTCGGTGGAGATGAAAGCCATAGGAAGATGTTGCGAAATGCCAATGAAAAGGTGGATGCCGGCCTTCAGCTGGGCTTTGACTACTATGGCAGCAGGGATTTTACAGACCTTTTCTATCGTCGCGTCAGTGAGCAGAAGGTCTTCATCGCGCACGACATCCCAAGTGTCATGTTCACATCCGGTATCACGATGAACACAAATCGTGTCGCAGATACTGCGGAAACTCTCGATTTCTATGTCCTTCGCGCTCGTGTGGCCGCTATCTGTCAGTGGCTCGAATTTCTTGCGTATAGTTTTTGATAATCCTGCTGTTCTGTAGGTTATTTTTGTACGATTTTGGTATTATTTGTACGCCAAGCGATTGATTTAAACGAATTCTGTTCGTAACTTTGCCCAAATTCGTTTTTATTTTGGATATGGAAAACTTTATGTTTGGCGTACAGCTGATGTTGATAGGAATGGTTACTGTTTTCGCTATCCTTCTGATAGTGATTTATGGTAGCCGTTTACTCGTTCATGTGATAAACAAGTTCGTTCCTGCAGAGGTGGTTACAGCCAAAGGAAAGGGCGATGATGTGCCTATGAATGTGCTCCAGCAGGCCGTCAGTCAGATCACAGGCGGAAAAGGCCACATTGTGAAGGTTACAAAGGTTAGTAAGTAGTATTAAATATGAAGAAACAAGTTAAGTTTAGCCTCATGTTCCGCGACATGTGGCAGAGTGCTGGAAAGTATCAGCCAAGGCTTGACCAATTGGTCAAGGTGGCTCCTGCCATCATCAAGATGGGATGTTTTGACAGAGTGGAGACGAACGGAGGCGGCTTTGAGCAGGTCAATCTCCTCTATGGTGAGAACCCTAATGCGTCAGTCAGGGCTTTCACTAAGCCATTCCACGATGCGGGTATCCAGACTCACATGCTGGATCGTGCTCTCAACGGTTTGAGGATGAGTCCATGTTCGAAGGACCTCAGGCAGCTTTTCTATAAAGTGAAGTTTGCTCAGGGAACAGACATCACCAGAATCTTCGATGGACTTAACGATTCGAGAAATGTAATAGCTTCCATCAAGTATGCGAAGCAGGCAGGTATGATCGCGCAGGCCTCACTGTGCATTTCTTACTCTCCTATTCACACAGTAGAGTACTATATTGACCTCGCAAAGAAATTTATCGATGCAGGTGCAGACGAGATCTGCCTCAAGGATATGGCTGGTGTTGGTCGTCCAGTCTCACTCGGTAAGATCGTTGCGGGCATCAAGGCGTACAAGGACATTGTCATTCAGTATCACTCACATTCGGGACCAGGCTTCTCTATGGCATCCATCCTGGAGGTCTGTGAGAATGGCTGTGACTATGTGGATGTAGGCATGCAGCCTCTGTCATGGGGCACAGGTCATGCTGATGTAATCGCTGTTCAGGAGATGCTCCGTGATGCCGGTTTCGAGGTCAAGGACATAAACATGGAGGCATATATGGAGGTGCGCAGCCAGATTCAGGATATGCTTGATGACTTCCTTGGATATTATTGTCCAAACCTGAATAGAGTGGACAACTCCCTTCTTATCAAGCCAGGCCTTCCTGGTGGTATGATGGGATCACTTATGACCGACCTTGAGGATAATCTTGCATCACTTAATAAGTGGAAAGTTAAGCATGGTATGCCTGAACTCACTACCGACCAGCTCCTTGTGAGACTTTTTGATGAGGTAGCTTATGTGTGGCCAAAGGTGGGCTATCCTTGCCTTGTGACTCCATACTCTCAGTATGTCAAGAATCTCGCCCTCATGAATGTTATCCAGATGGAAAAGGGCGCAGAGCGCTGGAGCATGATCGGTGATGATATCTGGGACATGATTCTCGGCAAGCCAGGACAGCTTCCTGGACCTGTTGACGACGAGATCGTAGAGCTCGCCAAGTCCAAGGGCAAGGAATTCGTGAAGAATGATCCTCAGGACAACTATCCAGACTGTCTTGAGAGCTTTGTCTCTAAGATGTCAGAGAAAGGATGGGCTCGTGGAGCAGACGATGAAGAACTCTTTGAGTATGCTATGCATCCTGCTCAGTATGAGGCATATAAGAGTGGCAAGGCGAAGGCTGACTTCGAGGCCGACCTCGCTAAGCGCAAGGCTGCGAAGAATGCTCCTGCAGCAGGTGCTGCTCAGCCAAGCGTCATCACTGTCACATTGAACGGTGTGACCTATAAGCTGGATGTCGCATACGGCGACCAGATGCCAGTTCCTTCAGCTGCCGCGCAGGCCGCAGTGCCTCAGGGAGAAGGTGAGGATGTAGTGGCTCCTCTCTCAGGTAAGTTCTACCTCACCAAGGATACGGGCGAGACTCCTCGCAAGGTGGGAGATAAGGTTAAGGCTGGAGATGTACTCTGCTACATTGAGGCCATGAAGATCAACAATTCCATCTGTGCTTCATTTGATGGAACCATTACAGCTATTCTCCCGTCGAACGGCGAGTCAGTCGAGGAGGATGATGTAATTGTAAAGATGGTTAAGGCATAGTATGGGCTCTATAGGTGATATCTTCCAGCGTCTGTATGATATGACTGCCATAAGCAGCATTATCGCAGACCCTTCATTCCTGCTGATGTACCTGATTGCCTTCGGCCTTCTGTATCTCGGCGTGGTGAAGCATTATGAGCCGCTTCTGCTCGTGCCTATCGCATTTGGAGTTCTCATAGCGAACTTCCCTGGAGGCGAGATGGGCGTCATCCAGGCAGACAGCGCTGGTATGGTACCTCTTGCTGACGGTACCATGGAGAGCATCTGGGACATGCCACTGCATAAGATTGCGCATGAGTTCGGTATCATGAACTACCTCTATTATGCGCTCATCAAGTCTGGTCTGCTTCCACCTATCATCTTCATGGGTGTGGGTGCGCTCACAGACTTTGGCCCTATGCTCAGAAACCTAAAGCTTGCCATCTTCGGAGCTGCGGCACAGTTCGGTATATTTGCAGTGCTCCTCGTGAGCCTTGCCATTGGCTTCACTCCTCAGGAGGCTGCATCGCTCGGTATCATTGGCGGAGCAGATGGCCCTACAGCCATCTTCACCACCATCAAGCTTGCTCCGCACCTTCTCGGCCCTATCGCCATTGCAGCCTATAGCTACATGGCGCTTGTGCCTGTGATCATCCCTCTTGTGGTGAAGGCTCTCTGCTCAGAGAAGGAACTGAAGATCAATATGAAGGAGCAGGACAAGCTCTATCCTCAGAATATGGAGATCAAGAACATGAGGGCAGTGAAGATCATCTTCCCTATAGCTGTGACCACCATCGTGGCCTTGCTCGTGCCTACAGCTGTTCCGCTCATCGGCATGCTCATGTTTGGTAACCTCATCAAGGAGATCGGAGCCGATACAAGCCGTCTTTTCCAGACGGCGAGCAATGGTCTCATGAATACGGCGACCATCTTCCTTGGTCTCTGTGTAGGCGCGACCATGACTTCGGATGCGTTCCTGAACTTCAAGACCCTCGGCATCGTGGCCGGTGGCTTCTGCGCGTTCGCTCTCAGTATCGCCAGCGGTATCCTCATGGTCAAGGTATGGAATCTCTTTGCCAAGAAGAAGATCAACCCACTCGTGGGCGCTACAGGTCTTTCGGCTGTGCCTATGGCGAGCCGCGTATGTAATGGTATCAGTACCAAGTATGACCCTAAGAACCATGTCCTGAACTATTGTATGGCATCAAATATCGCTGGTGTCATCGGCTCCGCAGTCGCGGCGGGTGTTCTTATCTCATTCCTGGGCTAAACTTGAATACAATACAACGATATGTCCAGGATCGTGAGGTTCTGGACTTTTTTTTATCCAACGATGAAGATATCTGAAAGAGCTCAAAATATGCCAAGCTCTCCTATCCGAAAGCTTGCCAAGTATGCTGATGATGCCAAGAGAAATGGCATCAAGGTGTATCACCTTAATATTGGTCAGCCTGATATCCAGACACCTCAGTGTGCTCTGGATGCTGTAAAGAATCTTGATAGAAGCATCCTTGAGTATAGCCCATCGCAGGGCTACAAGTCGCTTCGTACCAAACTTGTGAGTTATTATGCCGAGTATGGCATTGACCTTAGCCCTGATGAGATCATCATCACATCAGGCGGTTCTGAGGCGGTGCAGTTTGCGTATATGGCGTGCTTGAATCCTGGGGACGAGATTATTGTCACAGATCCTTCGTATGCAAACTATATGGCATTTGCGATTAGCGCAGGCGCCGTGGTGAAGTCAGTGAAGACGTCTATCGAGGATGGTTTCCGTCTTCCGCCGGTTGAGGAGTTTGAGAAGCAGATCACGCCTAAGACCAAGGCCATCCTCATCTGCAACCCGAACAACCCTACGGGCTATCTTTATACGAAGAGCGAGATGGACCAGATCCGCGATATCGTGAAGAAGCACGACCTGTATCTCTTCTCCGATGAGGTTTATAGAGAGTTTATCTACACCAAGCGCCCATACATCTCGGCGTGTCATCTTGAGGGTATTGAGCAGAATGTCATTCTCATTGACTCAGTGTCCAAGCGTTACTCGGAGTGTGGCATACGAGTGGGAGCGCTCATCACCAAGAACCGCGAGGTGAGGAACGCCGTCATGAAGTTTTGCCAGGCGCGTCTCAGTCCGCCGCTTGTCGGCCAGGTGATCGCAGAGGCGTCCCTAAGCACCCCGCAGGAGTATATGGATTCGGTTTACGATGAGTACCTTGATCGCCGCAACTTCCTTATCAATGAGCTCAACAAGATAGACGGCGTCTTTTCACCGACCCCGATGGGCGCCTTCTACACGATGGTGCGCCTACCTGTCGACGATGCCGAGAAGTTCTGCCAATGGTGCCTTACCGATTTCTCCTACGAAGGCCAGACAGTCATGATGGCTCCAGGAACTGGTTTCTACACGAACCCTTCCGATGGCAGAAATCAGGTTCGCATGGCCTATGTTCTAAATAAGGATGACCTCGGCAAGGCCATGGTCGTGCTCAAGCACGCCCTGGAAGAATACAACGCTCGCTGATGATAACATGCAGCGATGGATGATGATAATATGCAGCGCTCACTGATGAATTTAGGGCATGAACCGCTTGGCTCGTGCCCTTATTCGTAAGTGCTTCTTTCTCCCATGGCTATCTGACCGTCCTTGATTCGGACGGAATTATGGCTGAAGTCGTGCTGTCCGGTCTGCGTAGCCATTATTTGGATGGAATGATGGCCGAAGTCATGCTGCCCAGTCCCCGTGGCCATGATCTGAACGAAATG